>CAXSED010000138.1:0-9713 GCA_964236475.1 uncultured Chthoniobacterales bacterium | reverse complement strand
AGTTGATGAACTGGGGCACGACGATCCTCAAAAAAGCCGACGTGATGGAAGGCATTGCCGAGATGATCCACGAGGTACAGGTGGAGGCGACGTTTCCCGACGGCACGAAGTTGGTGACAGTCCACCATCCGATCCGCTAGGCTCGGGCCGTTATGATCAAGGAAATCGCTTTCACGGCTTTCCGCGTGACGGATCTGGCTAAAGCGCGGGCGTTTTACGAAGGCGTGCTCGGCCTGGCCGCCGCCACTGAATACGGCGGCGTGTGGATCGAGTACGAAATCGGCGCGGGCACGTTCGTCATCCAGACGGTCACGCCCGAAGCCCCTACGGGCTACCGGGGAACCGTTGCTTTCGAGGTGGATGATCTCGATGGGACGGTTGCCATGCTCCAGGCGGCGGGCACGCCATTCGTCATGGCGACCAACGAATCGCCGATCTGCCGGTTCACCGTGGTCACCGACCCGGACGGCAACCCCGTGATGATTCACCAGCGCAAAGCGGCGGCAGCGGACGTAGCGCCATGATCCCCGGCGAGATCATCGTGGGCAGCGACCCGGCGACGCTGGCGGCCAACGTGGGGCTGGAAACGCGCGTGCTCGTGGTGGCGAACACCGGCGACCGGCCCGTGCAGGTGGGCAGTCATTTTCATTTCTACGAGGTGAACCCGGCGTTGAGTTTCGAGCGCGATCAGGCGCGCGGATTCCGGCTGAACATCGCGGCGGGCACGGCAGTGCGCTTCGAGCCCGGGGACCAGCGCGAGGTGGAACTCGTCGCGCTGGCGGGCGAGCGGCGGGTGTTCGGCTTGAACGGCAAGGTCAACGGCGCGCTGGATTAGGACGTGCTTTCAAATGGCCCTAGTGAAAAGCCATTTTCACCAGCCTAGACTTTGTCTCATGAACTCATCTCGACATGCAGGTTTGGCACGTTGATTTGTGAGACGGTTTTTTGAGACGGCTGTTCTACGGTTGGGCACATAAATGCCCGGTGGGTCGCAAAGGTCCCAAGAACCCAGTGTTTTATGAGACGCGTTGTTTGTCTTCCCAACGGGGCGATTTTGTCTAAATTTATGGTTGAGTGGTCGAAGGTACTGAACCTATGAAGATCGGTTGGCTTGCTAAGATCGGAGGGGCTGTTTGCCGCGTGAGGGTGCGCGATTGTGTTCCCTGGATCGCGGGGATGATTTTGGCAATTAGCTCTCCGCTCCGTCTGCTTGCGGCGGAGGCGGATTCTTCTGCCCCGACACCGCCAGTTGCTGCTCCAAGCAAGATTCCACCCAAGAGGGTCGAGGTCTTACCAGTGTTCTTCGTCCCGCAAGGGCAGCCGCCGTTTACTCCGACGCAGGTCGATATTTTGATGCGGCACGTCAAATGGGCGCAGGCTCGCTACCGCGAGCTGCTGCATGATGAGGATACCTTCGCCATCGCGGCAGATGCTCCCAAGATTTTCTATTCCATTCATCCGCTCAGTTTCTACCATAGCCTGCCCGCTGGCACCACTCCCACCCAGTTTGCCTCGGAACTGCTCGATGATCTGCACTATAACCGTTACACCTGCCCCTACGTCTTCCTGGTCATCGTGAAGAATGACGACGAACCGTTTCCCTTCGGCTTCGCCGGTCCCTTCAACGGCGGGTTCGACCACGGGGGCGGTCTGGTCGAACTCTGCACCCATGGGATTGAACACTCCGCCGGCTTCCAGAACACGTTGCAGCACGAACTCGGGCACGCCTTTGGTTTGGTCCATCCCGACGCCTACGGCTACAGCATGCAGACCAACGACTCGTTCATGTCGTACAACCCGGCATTCTACACCGATAACTTCAAGCCAAGCGCAACCCCCGGCAAGCTCATCCCGGAAGACCTGCGCGCCCTGGGGATGAACAAATTGGTCTTTCCCAACTTTCATTTCGATCCCGACCACGATGTGCCGCCGGAATACGCGATGAGAGCGGCTGTCCCGTTCACGCCCTGGGACATTCCGGGGCAGCAAGCATACGACCCGGTGGATGAGCAGCGCGCCCACTTGGTCCCGCTGCTCCTCAAGGACAAGCAGAGCGATGGGAAAGAACAAGAAGGCACCGAGATGTCGCTGATGGGCAGCGCGAACGTGGGCAAACGACTCCTTGGCTTCTCCGTCGCTTTGGCACATCCAGTTCCTGATATTCAGCTTCAATACATGGTGAACCTCTCGGACGGCACCGACACTCCGTGGCTGGATGCAGGCACCTTTGCCGCCGAGGCCCAGCGCGTGCTGAATCCTGCCATCCTTGCTCACCAAGCAGAGACAAAGACCCCGGTGTACATTCAAGGATTTGCCTTCCGTCTGATTGGGGAAGCGCACGAGAAGTACGACGTGTGGTACCAAGCCGGATTTGAGCATCTGGAGTTTGTCGGACAAGCCCCGCATTGGTACTGGGACGGTGAACTCTGCGGCGGTCAGCTCCAGCCTCAACCACTGGAACAGTTTTCAGTGGCGATTGTTCCCAAGCAATAACGATTCGCCGACGTACAAGCCGGCTGATCTCCTGGTCAGATCGCAACCGCCGCCGTCGCCACCAAACAATACTTTCCCGCCTGATTCCTTTTCTTGAACATCTGTCTCATTAAACAGAGGTTTTGTGAGAAAAAGTCTGGTTTTGGTTTTGTGACGAGCCCGTCGCAAAATGGTTGGTTTTTGACCCGAGGACGTGCCCAGATAAAAGTGATCTGTTCCGAACGCATGAGTGTTGCAAAACTCGTCTTAGAACCCCGGCGGGTGAGATGAGTTTTAAGACAATCTTTGCCGTGCCCGACACCTCCCCCGTTGAAACTCCTTATCCTTCCACGCGGGATTTCTCCGATGACAGCCAAATCCTGCGCCCAGAAGGAACGAGATTTGTGGGGCATCAACTTCTTCCTTTCAACTTTTGCGGCGGACCCGCTACGCTGACGGGTGCGATGGAAACTTCTCCCCAATCCCCCTTTGACCTGACGCCGCTGCACCGGGCCATCCGCGACGTGCCGGATTTCCCCCAGCCGGGCATTTTGTTCAAGGACATCATGCCGCTGCTGGCCGACCCGGCGTGCTTCAAACTGGCCATCGACACCTTCGCCGCCATCTGCCGCGATCTGCCGGGCGGCCCACCTACCAAGATCGTCGGCATCGACGCGCGGGGATTTCTCTTCGGCGCGGCGGTGGCGTACGCGATGGGGCTAGGCGTAATCCCGGTGCGCAAGAAGGGCAAGCTGCCCGGCCGGACGGAGTTCCACGCCTACACGCTCGAATACGGCGAGGCGGTCGTGGAAATGCAGGCCGACGCGCTGGCCCCGGGCGACCGGGTCGTCTTGATTGACGATTTGCTGGCCACCGGCGGCACGGCGGCGGCGGCGTTGCAGCTCATCGCCAAGCTGGGTGGCGAACCGCTGGCGGTGTTGTTTTTGATCGAGCTGGAATTCCTCGCCGGGCGCGCCAGGATGGGGACGACCCCGGTGACGGCATTGCTCAAGTATTGAGGCCGGAGCGGGTTGCGGCGGGTTTGCCAGAGCCGCCGGGAAATGGTAAGTTAACGGCGTCTATGGCCCGCCTACGATCCTTCCTCGTGCCGCTGTCTTTCGGCGTCGTTTCCCTGGTGACTTTCGGTTGCAGCAACGACCAGGGGTCCTACGGCAAGGACGCTGCCGCCACCCGTTCGCGCCAGCAGGCGGCGGACGATCTCCGGGAGCAGGAAGAAAACACGCCGCCCTACGTGGGGATGAGCAAAGGGGAGGCTTTCCAACGGTACGGCAACCCAAAGTCGGACATCGTCACCGACGAGGGCGAACGGGTGGTCTGGTTTCTCAACGAGGGCGAGGTGGTAGGCAAATCCCTCATCCCGTTTTACATCCCGCCCCGGCCACGTTTCGCGGTGTTGATGTTCGGCCCGAACGGTCGGGCCAAGGAATTCCATTTCGACGCCCCCGGACAACGTTAGCATTCCACGGTCGTCGGCGATTTATTCGTCCGGGGACGACTGCCCTTTCCTGAATTCCAAGTGCCGCACCTTGCCGCCGGCATAGGCAATGTAGCCGCCCGCGCCGAGGACTCCGAGCGCGCCCAGCAAGACCGCGATCCCCAAGGGTAGCAACGTTTTCGGCCATCGGAGCGGCACGGCGATTCCTGCCGCGGCCAGCGCAGCCAGCGCGTAGAACGTCCAGATCAGGCCCTCGGCGCGGTGGCGGTGCGCTTCGAGCCAGTCCTGACCCCCGGGATCCACCGTGGTGTTGACGGCGTCGTAGGCCCGCAGGCCCAGCGCGTAGACCGGCCAGGCGGACGACGCCGTGAACAGGACGAGGCCCAGCGCGATCAGAATCGCCGGACGGCTGCGCGTCACGAGGGCCGCCGCCAACGCGAGCGCGCCGGTGGCCAAACCGTAGACCGGCAGCGGGTTGAGCAGGACGTGGAGGTATTCCGGCTCGCGCAGTCCGTCGAGGAAGCCGCTCAATTATTTTTCTTCTCCACGCCGCAGGTCAGCATGTCGTCGCCCATGTACGGATTGGCGACGGTGGTCGTGGTTTGCACCCAATCCTTCTTCGCCATGGGACAATAGAAAACGTGGTAGTCCGGGTTGCCCGCCACCTTCTTTTCCGCCGTCTGGCTGAGGACGGCGAACGCCTCGCGCTCCGCCTTCAGGTCGCTCGACTTGAGGATGTCCTCGCCCGCACCGCCCGGCAGCGCGTGAGCGGCGTCTTTGACCGCATTGGCATTGCCGGTGACGAGCGCCTTGAGCACCTGCTCGTAGATCGTCATGAATTTCAGGTCATCGGCGGAGAGCGGCTGGGCCGCATGGCTGGCCAGGGGAGCGATCAGCAAAGCCAGACCACAGAGCGGTCCGGGGAAAAAGCGAGGCAGAGAGAGTTTCATGGCAGGAGAATGCAAGGGGTTAAAATTCTATATCTAATATCGGACGCTGACGCCCGCGCAGACGTTCATCCTTCGTGGGCAAACGTCGGAATTTGTCCGCCGATCTACTTCTTGACGACGAGATGCATCCCGCACTTCGGGCAGTCGCCGGGTTTGTCGCTGACGACCTCCGGGTGCATCGGGCAGGTGTATTGCTCCCTGGTCATTGGCATCGGCATTTTGCCCGTCGCCTTTTCCTTGTCGTCGGGCGGCGGCTGCGCGATGATTTGGCCGTCCGCGCCAACTGGACCGGCCACCGTGCCCGGCGGGTTCTGGTAAGGACCGGGATCGACCCCGTAGCCTTGCGGGAGGTCGTCGCGCACCTTGAGCAAGGTGAACATCCCGCCCATGCCGACAGGGCCGAATTGTCCCTCGCCCGCCATCATAGGCAGCGTGTTTTTTGGCAGGCCCATGTTCATGTCGGTCATGCCGTGCATGCCGGTCTCGCCCATGTTCATGTAGCCGGGGACGAGCCGGTTCATCTTGCGGGCAAAGGCTGCCGGTTTCGCGCCGAGCACGTTGGGAATGTCGTGCGTCATGGCGTTCATGGCGTGGTGGTTCTTGTGGCAATGGAAGGGCCAGTCGCCGGGGTTATTGGCGACGAATTCCATGGTGCGCGTGGTGCCGGGCGGGACGTTGCTCGTCGCGCTGGGCCAGCGGGCGCTCTTGGGGATCGGGCCGCCGTCGGCGTAGGTGGTTTCCCAGACGTGGCCGTGAAAATGGATCGGGTGGCTGTCCATGCTCAGGTTCGCCAGCCGGACGCGCACGCGGTCGCCCTTTTTGACGACGAGGGGGTCTGTGCCCGGGAAGATTTTGCTATTGAACGTGAACAGGTTGAAATCCGTCATGACCATCGGATTCGGCGTGCTGGTGCCCGGGGCGATGGCCCATTCCTGAAGGAAGATGCAGAAATCGCGGTCGATGGGATCGGGTTCGCCGTCCTTCGGGTGGATGACGAAGAAGCCCTGCATGCCCATGGCCATCTGGATCATCTCGTCGGTGTGCGGGTGGTACATCTGCGTGCCGTGCTGGATGAGAGGGAACTCGTAGGCGTAGGTCTCGCCGGGCGGGATGGCTTTTTGGGTCACCCCGGCGACGCCGTCCATGCCGTTGGGCGTGATGACGCCGTGCCAGTGGACGCTGGTCGGTTCAGGCAGCTTGTTGGTGACGAGGATGCGTACACGGTCGCCCTCGACGGCCTCGATGGTGGGGCCGGGCGTCTGGCCGTTGTAGCCCCAGCAGTTGACGGTCATGCCCGGGGCGAATTCGCGTTTGACCGGCTCGGCGACGAGGTGGAATTCCTTGACGCCGTCCTTCAGGACGAAGGGAAGCGTGGAGCCGTTAGGCGTGGTGACGGGAGTATATGGGCGACGGGCGCCGGGATCGGCGAGCGGCGCGGGCGTCGTTTCAGCGGCAGACGCCTTGCCGCCGAAGCGGTGGAACAATGCCGCGCTGCCAGCGAGCGCCGCCATGCCGCGGGTGAGGAGGTTGCGGCGGGAGATCACTCACTAACATATCATCTTTCGGGATCTTCGCCGTGCGGAGGAAGCACCTTTTCGTCCGGCGATGCGTTTCATCTCAGGCGGGGTTTCCAATGCCACCACGGAAGTCGACACGCCAGGCGAAAGTTCTTAGCGCAGCTTCCCACCCATGGCGCGCTCCAGATCGGCGCGGGCGAGCCAGTAGTCCCGGCACGCTTCTATAGAAGAACGTTCCGCCGTCGTCTCGTTCGTTTTGGCCAGCAACAGGTCGTAGGCTCCTTTGAGCATCCCGTTGTATTGCTGGAGCGTGAGCGCGAGCGCCTGTCGGCGTTGCGGCAGGATCGTGGTTTTGATGGCAAGCGCGAGTTCCCGGTTGGCCGCGACCTGCGCGCGGGCGGCACGGACCTCCGAACGCACGTCGATGGTTTTCGCGGCCAACTGCTGCCGGGCCTGGAGGTCGCGTGCCCGGAGCGTGGTGATCTCGCCCTGGCCCTGATTGAAGATCGGTAGTTCGAGGTCGAGTGTCGGGCCGGTGATGTGTTCGCCTTCGGGTTCGCGCTCGGTGTCCACACCCAGCGTCACGCCCGCCGGGAGATAACGGGTGCCGACGCGCAAGGCGAGCGCTTGTTCGGCAGCGGCGACTTCCGCGCGGGCAGCCTGAAGGTCCAGCCGCTGGGCGACAGCGCGGGCTTCCAGCGCGGCGGCGGACGGCTCGCGTCCGGGGAGCGGTGGCAGGACCTTGGCGGCGGTCCACGCGGCGGCGGGCGTGCCGTCGAGACCGAGCAGGCGGTTGACAGCCTCGCGGTCGTTGAGGGTTTGGGCGCGGGCCTGGGCCACGTCGATCTTCGACTGCGAAAAGACGGCCTGCTGATTGACGAGATCGAGGTCGTTGACGTTGCCCGCGTCGTGCAGGCTGCGGGTAAAATCGGCGGCGGCGGCGTTGGTTTCGGCGGCGAGTTGGAGGCGGTCGAGGAGTTGGCGGCGTGCCTGGTAGGTGTAAAACGCCCGCTCGGTTTCGACGCCGGTTCGGAAGGCGGCGTCGGCGACTTGCAGCTCCACCTGCCGGAGCCGCGCCGCCGCGAGTCGCTTGCGCAGAGGCAGGAGCAGGGCGTCGAGGAAATCCTGTGTCACGGCGGCTTCCCAGTCCGCGACGAGGCCCGGGCGGTCCGGAAACCGGCCACTGGCGGCGAGCGTCGGGTTTTTCAGCGATTCGGCAGTGACGACCTCACCATAGGAGATGCCGACCTCGGCGAACTGCGCCTGGAGCGCGCGGTTGTTGAGCAGGGCGATTTGCACCGCGCGCCCTGCCGTAAGCGGACGCCGCAATAGGTCGGCCACCGCCGCGTCGGCTTGGAGTTCCTCGGGGCCATCGCGCCGCCAGACGGCAGGGTGCCCGGTCCGCGCCGCCACGGAATCACGCACGCCGGTGTCGAACGCCCCTTGTGGATCATCGCCCGCCGAGCAACCGGCAAGAACGAGCGCCGCCAAGCAGCCGCTGGCGGTCATGGAACGGCGAAAGCGGGCGGGGTTCTTCACGTCATCGTTTCCAGCCATGCAGCACCCAAAGCGGGAGGATAGCAAGCCGTGAAACGGAAAGTGGGGTGATCGACGGGATTCGAACCCGCAACAACCAGAATCACAATCTGGGACTCTACCATTGAGCTACGACCACCAACTGAGCCTGCCATCGTGCCATCGGCCCGCGAAAAACGCAAACGCGAATTGGCGGTTTCATCAAAACGGCTTATCCTTAAGGACCTGCTATGCCAAAGCACTTCTTCCTTATGATAACAGGTGGAATGTTGCTGTCCGCATGTGTGCCGGGACCGGAACTTTCGGGTCCCCCGGTTGAAGGGATTGTCACTGACGCGCGCACCCATCGTCCCGTGCCCGGCGCATTGGTGACCGTGGCCAAAACGACGGACGACCTGCCTGTCCAAGCTCTTCCGAACGCCCTCAGTGATCCGACAGGGCATTTTACGTTGTTCGCCCACTACAAGCTCGGCATTGTCCTTATTTATGGCGATCCCATGATTACTGTGGTGACCGTGCATGTTCGCCACGACGGCTATCGTCCTTTGGACCTCCGCGAAACGTATAACTTTTACGTTCCGCCTTTTACCCCTCTCCGTGTGGAGGCCGCGCTGGAGCCGGAACTGCCCCAAGCGCGTGCAAAAAACCGTTCGACGAAATACATCATCCCATGAGTGCGACGCTGGAAAACATCATCCCGAAAGTCCTGGCCGGTGATCGCATTTCGCAGGCCGACGCGCTGGAAATCTACCGCTACGCCCGACCTGCCGACCTCGCCGCGCTCGCCGACGCACGCCGCAACCAGGCCAAGGCCGCCGCCTACGACGGCCACGGCAACGAGACGGTCACGTACATCATCGACCGCAACATCAACTACACGAACGTTTGCAACGTGTACTGCAAGTTTTGCGCATTTTACCGCACCGAGCGGGACGACGATCACTACGTCCTGTCGCTCGAACAGATCGACCAGAAACTGGACGAGTTGACGGCGGTCGGCGGCATCCAGATTCTCATGCAGGGCGGGCACCATCCGAGCCTGACGATTGATTGGTATCTGAACCTGCTCAACCACATCCGGGAGAAATACCCGCACATCAACATCCACGCGTTCAGTCCGCCGGAGTTCAACCATTTCGCCAGCGTGTTCGGGATGCCCATGCGTGAAGTGATCACGAAGTTCAAGGAGGCGGGGCTGGGGTCGATCCCGGGCGGGGGTGGCGAGATTCTGGTGGACCGGGTGCGCAACCGCATCGCGCCGCTCAAGTGCAACAGCGACAAATGGCTCGAAGCGATGGCGATTGCCCACGAACTGGGGCTGAACTCCAGCGCGACGATGATGTTCGGCCACGTCGAGACCGTGGAGGAACGGATCGAGCACTTGCAGCGGCTGCGCGATCAGCAGGACGCGACGAAGGGGTTCTCCGCGTTCATTTGCTGGACGTTCCAGCCCGACAACACCAAGCTTAAAGCCACGCCTGTCGGCACGGCGGAATACCTGCGGATGCAGGCGCTCAGCCGGGTGTTTCTGGATAATTTCGAGAACGTGCAAAGCTCCTGGGTCACGCAGGGGCCGAAGATCGGGCAGGTGGCGCTCAAGTACGGCGCGAACGATTTCGGCAGCGTGATGATGGAGGAGAACGTGGTGTCCAAGGCGGGCACATCGTTCCGGCTCAACTCCGAGGAGATCGAGCGCCTGATCCGCGACGCGGGCTACGCGCCCCGGCGGCGGGACAACTGGTATCGGCTGGTGTGAAGGTTTTAGCCGACCGGCGTCAATCT
>CAXSED010000137.1:0-9753 GCA_964236475.1 uncultured Chthoniobacterales bacterium | reverse complement strand
GATCGCCATCACCGCCTGGCTCGCCTGCATGGTGGCGACGATGAGCATCTCCCTGATCACCGCGCGCCTCAAGACGGACGCGGAACTGACCGGGCTGGTTTACTCGCTGACCCCCCGGCCCGAAGCCGAGAACGAACCATGGTATAAGCAACCCGTCACCCTGGGGATCATGATTCTCCTCCTGACGCTGCTCCTGAACCTTATCTTCGCCTGATTCTTCCTTCCCTCCCCTTCCCATGAGCTTTGATCTACGCATTCCTGTCGGCCTGATGTTTACCGTCTTCGGCCTGATCCTCATCGGGGTCGGCCTCTTCGGCGGCGCGGCTCTGACCGAAAAATCGCTGGGGATCAACATGAACCTGTGGTGGGGATTGTTCCAACTCGTCTTCGGCGCGCTGATGCTGTTCTTCGGCTGGCGCGGGAGTTCCCGCAGATGACCCGCCGCAGGTTCCGCCGACGATCCGAATCCGTGGGGAAACACGAGTGATTCCTGCGAATTTCATCATGCACGCCAAGCCCTGCATGCTGTTCATTTCCCTTGCTGGCCTCCTTCTGCCGGAGGTTTCTTCCGCGCAGGAGACCTCCCTCAATCAGAATCGCGAGGCCTCTTCGCCATCCTCCGTCGGTGCTCCCGCGCCTGCGCTGTGCCGACAGTGGGGAGAGGAAACTCTGGCGTCCATGGAAAAGGACTTCTGGATGCCGACCCGCAACCTCTACGTGGAAACGGGCCACCTCAACCAGCCGCCCGCGTTGCCCGTCACGATGATGTGGGGCGCAGGCGTCGCGCTTTCCGCGCTCGACGCCGCTGCCCGGGTGGACCCGGATCACTACCGTCCCCGCCTCCGTGCGTTCATCGACGCTCTGAACACGTACTGGACCGACGCCAACCACATCGGCGGATACGACGTGCAGCCCGGCCCGAAGCCGAACGACCGCTACTACGACGACAACGCCTGGATCGTCCTCGCTCTGGCCGAGGCCTACGAGGTCACGCATCAATCCGGCGACCTCGCCCGCGCGGAAGCCACCCAGCGGTTCGTGCTCAGCGGCGAGGACGATCAACTCGGCGGCGGCATCTTCTGGCATGAACCCAAGCGCACGACCAAAAACACCTGCGTGAACGCCCCCGCCATCGTCGGCGCTCTCCGGCTCTACCAACTCACCCAAAAACCGGCTTATCTCGAGGATGCCCGCCGTTTGTATCGGTGGACTTGCGCCCACCTGCAAGGCGCGGACGGCCTCTTCGCGGACAATATCCATCTCGACGGTCAGGTGGATGAGAAACGTTTTTCCTACAACTCCGGCTTGATGCTCCGAGCCGCCAGCCTGCTTTACGCCGTCACCGGGGAGAAAGCCTTTCTTTTGGATGCTCAACGGATCGCCCATGCCTCGGAGGAGCGCTGGGTGGTGAAAGCAACGGGCGGCATCCGTGACACCGGACGCTTCGCTCACCTGCTGCTCGAAGGCTTCCTCGCCCTCCATGCGGTGGATCATGATCCGCACTGGCTGGATTTGGACCACCGAGCCTTGCTTTTCCTCCATGCCCAGGTGCGCGATGTCGACGGACACTACGGCAATCACTGGGACCAAAAGCCCATGACTCCCAGGGGCGTTTTCCCTCTGCTCGACCAGGCCAGCGCGGCCCGCGCTTTCTGGGTGGCAGCCGCGAACTGGCCGTAAGTCGTTCCATGACAGAGGCAGCTTTCCGCCAGCCCCCATCTACTGCCCTTCGGTAGCCTACTGACCGCTGACAGTCGGATGGGGAGAAGGTATCGGTTGACCGTTCAACAGCACATTTTGCACGTCCGGGCCAACGCTCACGCTGGGACGCGCGTCAAATTTCTGCGGGGTGATGGCGAGGTTGGTGAACTCCACGTCTCTGGCGTGCCAAACATAAAATCCGTAGGCGGGGTACATCTTGCCGTACATGGGTGCCTCGGGGTAAGCCGTGGGGTGCTCTTTCGGGGTGGATGCCGCCTCCTGGGCCGTGCCGCCGCCAGCGACGGAAAGAGTGCAATCGTTCACGGCCACGTCTTCCACGGGGTCGCCCGCCGCGCCCACGATGGCCGAACCCCGTCCGCCGTTGTCCTGGCCGGTAATGTGCTCGAAGAGGAGACGCCGGACCTTGCCGGGCGCGGGCTTGGCCATGCCGGGCATCACCCGCCCCCGGCTGCCGATGTTCACGAAGATCGCGGTGTCTGCATGCACGATGCGCGCGTTGGTGACGAGGATGTTTTCGACGTTTCCACCGTCGGAGGATTCCCAGGAGATGCCAGTGATGGCGGCGTGGCGACGCTTCGGGTTGAGCATGGCCATTCCCGCTTCCGGAAAACCGACTTCCACGTTGCGAACGAGGACGTTGCGGAAACCGCCCTGCGAGTCAGTGCCGAACTTGAGCGCGTTGCAGGTGCTGTAGAGCTTGCAGTTTTCCACGAGCACGTTCTCCATGGTGCGCAGCCCTGCTCCCTTGAAACACAGCCCGTCGTCCTCCGCGCTCAGCACGCAGTTGCGCACGATGACATTGTGGCAACCGTCGATGTCGAAGCCGTCGTTGTTCCAGTTGGTCTGGTTGAGGATGTCCATTCCCTGGAAAATGAGGTCGTCGCAGTTCAGATAATTCTCCATCCACGCGGCGGAACTGCGCAGGCGGATACCGTCCACGACCACCTGACGGCACTCGACCATCCGGATCAGGAAAGGACGGGTCGGCATGGCACCGCTGCCCTCCGGTCCGGGAAAATTCGTCTGTGCGCCACGACCATCGATGGTCCCCTCCCCCCGGATACCGATGCGCTCGCAACCCTCCGCGAAGAGCAACGATTTCATGAGCTTGTAGTGCGAATCCATCACCGTGGGGTGACGCGCGACTTTATCGGGATAGTCCGCGAGCTGTGTGCTGCCAAGCAATCGTGCCTCCTTGTCCACCTGGAGCATCACGCCTGACTTCAACTCCAGCGTGCCCGTGACGTAATCGCCGCTCGTCAGCCGCACCGTGCCCCCACCCGCCGCCGTGCAGGCATCAATTGCCTTTTGCAACGCCACGGTGTTGATCGTCTGGCCGTCAGCCTTGGCACCATAGTCCTCCGCCCGGAAAGCCTTCGCGGGGACCGGCCACGGTTTGAGGGTGGCGGTGAGTTTGTCCGCCATCGCGTTCAGTTCGGTGCGCAACGGAGTTTGCCAGTCCTCGGCGGCAGCCAGTGGCGTCAAAGATGAAAGCAGTCCGCCCAGGCAGGCGACCACCACGCGGGAGCGGTGACAAAGCATCATAAAGGGGGGGGTAAATCAGTGAGGTAGGGGAAGAATCGCGTGGCGTCCCGTCACCAACCAACAGCCGGTCCGGCGCGGGTGACCACCATGCGAATGCCTACATATATGGGTGCCCCGCTTTCATCTGGCAAGGGCAAGCTATTAGGAAGCACCAGCGCGGCTGCGCATGAAATCCACTACTGCGGTTGCAACCACGCTACGTAGCCGCCGTCCTTGCGCAAAGGCGCTTTGAGCGTGTCACTGCGGGTTACCACGCGTTCTTTGCGCACGAATGCGTTGTTGGTGTCAGGCGAATCCGCCAGTTCTACCAAGCGGTAATCCCCGATCCCCAGGAAGGTCAAGGGGACGGACTCTTCGTGCGCGTTCTCGCCGTTGATCATCCCGATAAACCACTGCTTCTGGTTTCGCCGCGCGAACGCCGCCAGCGTGCCGATCCGGCTGCCGGGCAGGACCTGCGTCTCGTCCCAGAGCGAAGGGATGTTCTTGAGCACGTCCACGGCGGCACTGTCCAAATACCGCTTCGGGTTGTCGCCGTAGCAGAGGAAGGGCGAGGTGTAGACGACTCCCATCGCCAGTTCGTGCGCCAGCGACGCGCCGCTCAGTCGCTTGGGATCGAATAGCACCGGGGTGTAATCCGCGTTGCCTTGCACGTACCGGGTGAACGGCAACGCCGTGTCGTGGCTGGACGGGTTCCGCCCCTGTTCACGGCCCGCGATGGCTTCGCGCGTCATCTCGTTGGGCCAGGTGCGGTCGCGGCCCGAGGGCTTTGTCGCCCCGTGGAAGTCGAGCATCAGACCGAGTCGTGCGGCATCCCGCAACGTCTCGTCGTACCAGTTGATCCACTCGTAGTTGGCTGGCTTGGGGAAATCGATCTTCAGGCCGACGATGCCGATGCGCTTGGCGTGCTGGAAGTACTCCTCGCGCGCCTTCGGGTCGTGTACCTCTCCCGCGCCAACCCACGCCCAGATGTCCACGTTTTGGGTTTTGGCGTAGCGCACCAGGTCCGCCAGCGCTTCCCAGGCCGACTCTCCGCCGGTCACCCACCGCTTCCAACCGTCGTCAACGAGGTAATACTCGAACCCCATCTGCTTGGTGCCATCGACCCAGGTGTGCTGCTCTTCGAGCTTCGGCGCGCCGCCGGTCAGCCAATGCCAGATCGAGCGTCCCGGCCGGATGTAAGCGGCGTGGCTGAAATCGACCGAGGGCGGCGGGCACAGACTGCGGATCACGTCCTGATTCACCAGCGTGTTGAGGTCCGCCGCCAGCAGGGTGACCCGCCAGGGTGACACCACCGGTCCGCCGCTTTCTTGGACCCAGCCTTGTTGATCGTTGTGGAAAAACGCCTTGAACGTGTTATCCGGCGCAGGCATCAAGGCCATGTCGCTGTAGTTGACGACGTTTGCTTCGGTGAGCATCGCGTATCCGCTCCCGGGCAAGACCGCTGTGGCCAGCGTCATGATCTCCGTGCCGGCTTCAAATTCTCCGATGGGTTTTACCCGGAATTTGTCCTCGTAGCTGCGATTCTTCCCGCCGAGATACCACAACTCGGTGCCCGTGGGCAGATTCCAAGAAGAGCTTTCGCCGTCCACGTGGCGCTTGCCGCTGCCTGGCACGTTGTAGCGATAAGCCACGGCATCGTTGAAGAGTCGGACCTCCAGATTCCACGTCTTCTCGTGTTCGCCGCTGGTCACCCCCAGCACGGCGGATTGGCAGTGGGTCGCCCCAATGGGATGAACACCCTTCATGGGGAATTTCTCGTCCAGCGGTTGCACTTGGGCGAACCGGTCCACTTTCGCTTTCACCCCGAGATTGTCACCATCGACGGAGATGCCCAGCGTGGCATCTTTGACGATCGTTTTGGCGTTCCAGACGATCGAATACTTCATCTGCTCCCCGGCCGTCAGCGTCCAAACGATTTTGCCGTCCGGACTCTTGAGGGTCACGTCCGGGAGGCCCTGTCCTTGGACGATGGCGGCGGGCAAGATGGCACCGCAGAGCAACAGTGGGTGAAGTCGACGGAGGAATCGCTGCGACAAGGGGGGAAGCATGACGACCACCGTAGAAAATCCCTCCAGCTAGTCAAGAACGATATCTCTCCGTGCCCCGCCGCCTCCGGTCCAAGGCAGCGGGACACGCCACCTGCATCCTCTCTTTCCTGCTCAGGGCTTCGCCGCGCTGATCCGCACCAGCACCACGCCGTGGGACGCCACCTTGGCCTCGAACTTTTCGGTGAAAGCTCCCAGGTCCTTTTGCCGCCACAAATCGCGCACCGCGAGCCGGGAAGTCTCCGGCAGGTGGAGGTCTTGCCAGCGGACGGCCACGGTCGCCTCCGCCGGACCCGTGTTGAACAACCCCACCGCCATCGACCCATCTTCCAGGGGTTTGACGTAGGCAACCGCGTCCCCCTCGTGGCCCACCGGGACGCCTTGCTTGCCCAGCGCATCCTGATCGACCGCTAGCACCTCGTCGTTCGTGAGCAGCCCGAGGGTGAAATCGTCCAGCGCCGTGAGTTCGCAGCCGAGGATCAACGGGGCGGACTGCAGGCACCAGAGCGAGACGTGCGTGTATTGTTCGTCCGGCGTGAGCTGGGTCGGATGGATGCTCTTGCCCGTGCTGACGTTGCCCACCACCAGCATGTCGAGGTCGTTCCAATGGCCCGGTCCCGCGTAGGGAGCCCAGAAGTCCTGCACCTTCCCGAACCCGATCTCCTTGACCTTCGGCCAGTTGTCATAAATGTCGCCGGTGGTGCGCCACAGGTTCGACGAGTGCTGATAGGACGACGCGGACTCCTTGGCGGCACCGTTCGACAAGCTGTAGACGATATCGCGCCCGCTCTTGCGGAGGGCGCGAGACATCTCTTCCATGTGCGGCACGTCGATGGGGTGCCAATCATATTTGAGATAATCCACCCCCCATGCCGCCCATTGCGTCACGTCCTTATCAACGAACGAGACCCGGCCGAACTTCCGCAGGGCACTCCTCTTGGCGTGGGCGTCTTTGTCGTCCTTGCTCATGCGGTAGAACTCGGTGTGATCACCCGACTTGATCCAGTCGTAGGTCCCGTCCGCGTTGTCTGACGAGCAACCGATGTAGCCGGCGTAAGTAATGGCCCACGGCCCCGAGTAGAGGCCGAACTTGAGTCCCAGCGTGTGGATGGCTTTCGCTAGCGCGCCCATATCCGGGAACTTGGAGTTGGGTTGGATGGCGTTGTACGGGCCGCCCCGGACCCCTTCCCAGGTGTCGTCGATGTTGACGTAATTCCAGCCGTGGGCTGTCAGCCCTTTTTCCACCATGATCCGCGCGCAGTTGAGCACCTTGTCTTGGCTAATCGACTCGGCATAGCTGTTCCAGCCGTTCCAACCCATGGGTGGCGTCAGCGCGATCTGGTCACCGACGACGATCCGGAACGGTTTGGCCCACGCTCCGAGCGCGTTGCGTGCCCGCAAGATCACCTTATGCTCGCCCGGGTCGCTGACCGCACCCGTGATGATGCCGGTCCGCGCGTCCACGTGCAGACCCATGGGCAACCCATCGACCGCATACTCCAGGGGCGGCTTGCCGGTTGCCGGGATCAGGTACAGGAAGGGCGCCCCAGGACGCACGCCGAAGACATTGGGACCATTGACGCGCGGCGTGTCTGGCGCGGGCGGGGTCAGGATCAACGCGCTCCGGTCCTCCGCCGCTTGGAGGAAAGACGCGCAGGACAGCAGGCTCAGACCCACTAACCCGAGGGCGAGCACAGCGGCGGTGGAAGTTTGGAGGGAGCGGAGGGAACGCATGTGGCAATAGATCACCCGGTGCCCATTGCGGATCAAGCAGGGAATGCACGCGGCTGCGGCAACGCCTGGGAATCGGTTTCGCAGGTCTCACGAACGTCTTTGAATAGTGCGCGGTTTGGCCAGCGGTACCCGACGCCAGTGTACTGTCCCCTAAAAAACCAAAATATTTGCATTGTTGCGGAAATATTTGTGTACATCTGCCGGGAAACCGGCATGATGAAACCACCTGGGCAGCACAACCCCGGAACGCAGAACCAAGAATTCCTCCCTGATATAATAAAGAGACCTTCTCTCTGCTTGCTGTCCATTAGCGATCAAGCGGAGGAGCCTCCGTCTCGCCTCTACCCGTATTTCGTCCCTCATCACAATCCCCCCATGCCTCAAATTCATCCCCTCCCCTCCCGCGCTTCTCATCAGCAAGACTCGAAAAATAGCGCGCTCAGCAGGTTTCTCGCCCTTGGCCTCGGGGTCGCAGCCGTAGGAATGTCCGCGCAGTCCGCGCTGGCCCAGAACGTGACCGACCAATACACCGCCACTACCGCCACGGATTGGTCTGTGGGGACAAGCTGGAGCCTTGGTACACCACCAGTCAGCAACAACGATGTCTTGTTTACCACGGGTGGTGCTGCCACCTCGACGATCACGGCGGAAAACTTCAATATTGGCTCTTTCAATTCTACCATCGCGGAAGCGGTCACGAACGCGAGCACGACAACGGCGAGCATCCTTACCCTCGGAGGCGGCAGCGCCACCACCGATCAAGTCTCCGGTTCGAACGCAGCGGACTTGATCTACGTGACCGCGAACACCTCCCTCGGCCTGACGGCGGCTACGGGTAACCTGAATGTTGTGCTCGGCCAGGCCGGGCGACTTGACGCGGTTGGTGGCACTTTGACCATCGGGCTGGCAACGGGTACCGATACCTTCAGCCTTGGAGGCTTTACGCTGACTGCCACTGGTACAAGTCAGATCCAGATCAATTCGGTGGTTTCCGACGGTTCAACGACTTCTGCCGGTTCAATCTTGAAAACGGGCACAAACACGTTCGTTCTAAACACCGCAAATACTTACACGGGGACGACAACGATCGAGAATGGAGTTTTAAACGGAGGTAATGCTACTTCGTTTGGCAATACCACGTCGGCCATTGCCCTGGGCGATGCCACCTCGATCACCAGCAATCTGAGCCCCACACTCACAGTGGGTGGCACGAATACCATCATTGCACGAAACATCACGGTGGGCGCGAGCAATGCGACCACGACGGGCGTCTACAAGATTGGCTCCACGAATAACAGCCAACCTACAACCATCAATGGAACGGTTACTCTGAACCAGGGTTTAACCGTCATCTCCTCCAATGCGGCCTTTAATCTTCAAGGCAGTGTTACCTCTGGCTCGACCGGCACGCAAACGTTGAATCTGAGTCCTGCCGGCTCCGGCGCGCAAGCAGTTTCGACCGTTATTGGTGGGGGCACTGGCACCGTCGCGGTCACGAAGGCAGGAGCAGGAGTCGGGATCGTTACGCTCAGCGGCGCTAACACCTACACCGGCGCGACGACGGTAACGACGGGGACTTTGCAGGCCGGTTCCACGACGGCTTTCGGCGTCAATTCGGCGGTGACCTTGGCCAACACGGCCAATGTCGTGCTGGCTTTGAACAACAACAGCGTGACCATCGGTTCGCTGACGGGTGGTGGCACGACGGGCGGCAACGTCACCCTGGGCACCGGCACGTTGTCGATCGGAAGCGACAACACCACCCCGGCAGCCTATGCGGGCGTCATTAGCGGTACTGGTGGCCTGACCAAGGTGGGCACGGGAACCGCTCCGCTCAGCGGCACGAACACTTACACAGGTACGACGACGATCGAGAATGGAGTCTTGAACCCGGCTGTTGCCGGTGCGCTCGGCAGTGCCACGTCGGCGATTGCCTTGGGCGATGCCACCTCGATCACCAGCAACCTGAGCCCTTCGCTCTTGGTAAGCGGCGTTACCACCATCGCGCGAAACATCACGGTGGGCGCGAGCAATGGGACCACGACGGGCACCTACACGATTGGTTCTGGTAATGCGGGCAGCGCAGCTCAGATTAATGGAACGGTCACTCTGAACCAGAATGTGACTGTTGCCTCTGCTGGTGCCACCTTTACTCTTGCTGGCAGCGTTACCTCTGGCTCGACTGGCACGCAAACGGTGACGCTGAACAATACCGGCGCACAAACGGATACCACCGTGATCGGCGGGGGCACTGGTACCATCGCGCTTGTCAAGGCAGGCGCGGGGAACGCTACCCTCAGCGGCGCGAATACCTACACGGGAATCACTACGGTGAACGCTGGCATTTTGACCGTGGCTAGCGGCGGCACGTTGGGTTCGGGCGCGGTGACGGTCAACAGCGGAGGCTCACTGGTGACGAGTGGCACTGGTACGCTGGGATCTGGCACCAGCGTCACGGTCGCGGGTACCGGCGCGCTGACTTTGGGGAATTCAACGTCTTTGAGTTCCTCGCAGACGCTGAATTTTGCTGGGACGAGCACGATCAACTTGAACAACACCTCAACGGACACGGTGGCGAACATTGTGGACACGGACGGCACGTCAACGTTTACGCCTGTCCCGGGGACCACCTACGCCGCCACAGCCCTGGATGCCGATTTCGGTGTCAATAGCTTTACGGGGAGCGGTTCGTTGCCCATTGCTGCTG
>CAXSED010000136.1:0-9757 GCA_964236475.1 uncultured Chthoniobacterales bacterium | reverse complement strand
AGGTGAAGCTGCGCGACCATGGCGTCGGCGCGGACCTGGGCGGTCGCGCCGGGCAGCTCGATGGCGCGTTTGTAGAGGGCGAGCGCGGTGTCCTTCTGGTCGAGGTCGCTGGCGAGAATGCCTGCCTTGAGCGAGGACTCGGCTTGCAGTTCGGGTTTCGCCGCCTCGCGGGAAAGTCCCTCGTATTGCTTGAACGCCTCGTTGAACCGCTTCTGGCTCACGGCCAGGTTCGCCATCGACAGGCGCGCGGCGTCGCGGTACGGGTTGTCGCCTGAGGTGCTGATGATGTCGTCGTAGACCTCGCGGGTTTCGTCGCGGCGGCCGAGTTGTTCGAGACAGAGAGCCTCCGAATAACGTGAGTAGAGCCGCACGTCCTGCCCCTTGGCCAACGCCGCCGCACGCTGGAACTGGCCCAACGCGGTCTGGTAATCCTTCGCCTCGTAGTCAATGGTCGCCAGCCGGAAATACGCCGGGCCGACGAACTCGCCCTCCTGAAACGAGACGGTCAGGTTCTGGTAGCTGGAACGCGCGGCGGGGGTGCGCTTGAGGAAACGGTAGCTCTCGCCCAGCCACCACATCGCCGCCTGCCGCTGTTTGCCTTCGGTGAACTGGCCCAGGTAGCGTTCGTACTCGGCGGCGGCCTGGGTGTAATTCTTGCGGACGTAAAGGGCGTTGGCCAGGTTGAACTGCACCTCGTCGGGCGAGGCAGCCTTGCCGGATTTTTGCGGGGCGATGCGGATGTCGTCGGCGCTATCGGCGTCGGTCGGCGGAGTCGTGTCATCATCCGGCGCAGCAGCGGCGCGGCTGGCGCGAGAGCGAGCGGGCGGATCAGAGACAACGGACGCGGACGCGGGTGCAGCGGCAGCGGTGGTAGGATCGACGGGTTCCGCCGGGCCGTTGCTGCCAGGCGCGGGATAAGCGGCTCGGGCGGGCGCGGCACTCGGCGCAGCGGCATCGGCTGACGCACGGTGGACGCGGCGTTTGGCGCTCGGCGTGGGGGTCGGGTCCACCGGCACGGCACGCGCCACGGGCGGGTCGGCGTCCCCCGGGTTCACGGGCTGCGCGCGGCGGACCGTCGGTGCGGGGGTCGCTGCTTCGGTCGGATCGAACGGCTGGTAATTGGGCTGTTGCGCCCGGACCGGACCCACGCCACCCGCAAAGGCCAGCACGAGCCATGACCCCAGACCGGACCAACGCCGGAAAATACTTCGCCGCTTGGTCGTCATGGCTGGGGCGCGGCTTTGACCGTGGCAAACCCGACGTTCCAGATGTTCGCCTCGCGGCAGGTATCGAGGACCTCGACGATGTGCTGATAATCGACGCGTCCGTCGCCGCGCACCATCACCGCCTGATCCGGGTAAATCTGGGAGAGTTGCGTGAGCTTGGCCAAAACCTGCTCGCGGGTGAGCGTCTGACTATTGAGAATGACGTTGCCTTCCTTGGTCACGTTGAGGATGCAGGTGCTGATGAGTCGCTGGTTGTCCTCGCCCTTTTTGGCGACCGGCACCTTGACCTCCAACGACGTTTCCGCCCGCGAGAAATTATAGGTGACGATGAAGAAGATCAGCAGGCAGCAGAACACGTCGATCATCGGCGTGACTTGAAAACCCAGGATCGGCGGGGTGGCTCTTTGACGAAAGTTCATCGGGGAAAACCGGAGGATGCAGGAAACTTGCGGGGGAAGTCAACCCAAGGGAAAAACGCAACCGCCCAGACTATTGACGGCAAAACCGCGCCAACCGTTCATCCTGTTTTGGGCAGCAGACGCGCGGCAGCTCAGAAATCGTCTTCCAGCGCAGCCGTCTCGCGTTCCCGGCGGCGGCCAGTGGCTGGAGTGGCACTATAATAGAGGGAGAAGATGGCGAGGATCTGCGTGGAAGCCGCTTCGAGATCGGCGATCAGCCGGGCCACGCGGCCCCGGAAGTAAGCGTAGCCGGTAAACGCCAGGATGCCCACGACCAGTCCGCTGGCCGTGCAGACGAGTGCTTCCGAGACGCCCGTGGCGAGCATCATCGGCTTGGAAGTGGCGAGATCGGTCGCCAGCGCGCCGAAGGAATGGATCATGCCCGAAACGGTGCCCAGCAGGCCGACCATCGGCGCGAGCGTGCCCACGTCGGCGAGGTACGTGATGCGCTGGCTGAGCGCGGACGCTTGCCGGATGCCCTCGGTCTCGGCGATTTCGCGCACGCTGGCGAGGCTGGCCGTGGGGTTGTCCTTGGCGAAGGCGAGCATGGACTGGACGATGCGCGCGACGGCCTCGCCGTGGCGGTTGCTGACGGCGAGCAGGCCCAGGTAATCGCGTTTGCGCAGCAGGGCCTCGCAGATGTCCAGGTAGCGCCGGGAAATGATCGCGCCGCGCCGGAGCGTCAACAGGTAGATGAAGATCAGCAGCGTCTCAATGAAGAGCATCGCGGCCAGCGGGAGCATAAACCAGCCGCCCGATTGCAGCACGGTCCAGAGGGTGCCCGCGCCGGAGGCAGCGGCGTTTGGCAACGGGGCCGCCGCGCCCGCCGCCTGTGCCAGCAGCGGCAGGGTGGAATCTTTGATCGAAAGAAGATCGAGTCCGGTGAGCAGGTTCATGGGTCTAATCTCGCTGGGCCGAGTGTACGCTTTCAGCCGCCGGTTGCAACCTTTACGGAAGGGAGCCGGGATGCAGCGCGTTCGGAACCGTCTTCGTGGTTCCACTTCGTTGGGTCAGACAAACCGTGGTGGCTTGACCCACCCGGCCAGACGGCTCCCGTTCGGCGGCGCGCGTAGCCACCCGGCACCGGCTCAACGGATCAGCAAGGAAAGAAGAAAGAGAGTTTCCAAGAGAAAAACGGGGAAGCGAAAAACACGCGACCGGAACTCTTTACGGCCATTCTTCTTGCGTTAGGCGATACGAGCGTTAGAAAGGCAGCACTACCTATGGCAAAGAAAAAGACAAACACCTCATCCACCGACATCAGCGTTCCTGTTTCCAAACCCACCGCCGGAGCAGTCGCCGGCGCGGCAATCGGCGCGATTGCCGGCCCGGTCGGCGCGGTGGTTGGCGGAGTGACCGGCGCGTTGATGGGCGACCGTTCGGCGCACGGCAAATCGGCGGTGCCCGCCGCCGTGTCCAAAGCGGCCAAGAGCGTGGCGAAAACCGTGGTGGCCAAAGCGGCTCCTGCGGTGAAGGCGGTCAAGAGCGCGCTGACGCCAAGCGCATTCAAGTCACCCGCGAAGGCAACAAAGGCTCCCGCGAAAAAAGCGGCGGCACCCGCCAAGAAAGCTCCGGCCAAGGCTCCCGCCAAATCCGCCGCTAAAGCTCCGGCGAAAAGCCCTGCCAAGCCCGCCGCGAAAGCGAAGGCTCCGGCCAAGACCAGCGTGTCCATCACGGCGACCAAGAAGCCCGCCGCGAAACCGGCTCCCGCCAAGAAAGCGAGCGCCGCCAAGAAACGCTGACCCACGGCGCACGTTCTCCCGACAGACCAGCCGCCCGTCGGGCCGGTCCTGCCGGGGAGACGCTGCCAGGAAGGTTACTTCTTGGTCGGTTTCGGAGCCGCTTTGGCGGCAGCCGCCGCGCTCTTTTTGTTGTTGCTGGAGGTTTCCTTGGCCTTCTTTTGGGAGGCCTGTTTTTGCGTGGATTTCGGTGATTTATCGCCCATGACGGCATCCTAGCCGTCGCACCGCGCCCACTCCAAGCGCGAAATCGAGCCGCGCGAAAAAATTTTTCGTTCCCGTTTACACAGATGGGGACCGCCAACCGCCGTTCGGCGGGAGGTTTGCGCCGGACCTGCGCCCGGTGCGGGCACACTTTTCGCTATTTTAATTCCACAGAAAACTTACTGCTGTGGAAATCCTGATCGTAGAAGATGAGTCCTCGACCCGCGCGCTGCTGACGCAAATGCTCGCCGCGCGCGGCCACCAACCCACCGTCTGCGAAACCGGCGAGGCGGCGCAGGAAGCCTATCGCCAGAGTTATTATCCCTTGGTGTGTCTGGACCTCGGGCTGCCCGGCATCAGCGGCTTCGATTTCTGCCGCTGGCTGCGCGCCCAGGCCGACGGTGACCGCCCGCACATCCTCGTCGGCACCGCCAGCACCGAGGCGCGCGACCTGCGCCAGATTCTCGACTCCGGGGCCGACGATTACCTCGTCAAACCGTACCGCAGCGACCTTTTCGACGTGCGCCTGGCGGTCGCCGAACAAAACATCAAAATCCGGGCCGCACGCCGCCAGCTCGGCGAGGAACTCGCCCAGGAACGCGAACGTCTGCTCTACCTCGCCACGCACGATTCGCTGACCAAACTTTTCGGGCGCGAGCATTTTATCGCCAGCGTGACGGCGGCCGTCGAAGCAGCCGAAGACGGTGGACCGCAGGGCGCGCTGCTTTACGTCGATCTGGATCAATTCAAGTTCTTGAATTACTCGCTCGACTACGACGCAGGCGACCGCCTGCTCGTACAAATCGCGTACCTGCTGCGCAACGTCGTCCGTCCGCAGGATACGATTGCCCGCGTGTGCCGCGACGAATTCGCCGTGCTCCAGCAGAACATCACGCTGCCGGAGGCGCGGGCGTTCGCCGAGCGCATCCGTGCCAAGATCAACGACCTGGTATTTCTCGACTCAGGGCGGCGGTTCAACCTAGGAGCCTGCGTTGGCGTGGCTCCGCTGACCGGCAGCACTTCCGCCGGGCACCTGATGGCGGCTGCCGACGCGGCCTGTTACACCGCCAAGCGGCGCGGACCCAACCGGGTGGAACTCGTGTCCGAAGGCGAGCGCGGCGTGGCTAGCTTGTGCCGGGAGGTGGCGGCGTTGGACCGGGTCCGCACCGCGCTCCAGACGAACCACATTGAACTCTGGCTCCAGCCGGTGGTCCGGGTGGGCACCGGGCGGGTCGAATTCGAGGAGGCGTCGCTGCGGCTGCGGCTGCCCACGGGCGAACCCGTCGAAGCCGGGCACTTCGCAGCGGCGGCGGAACGCTTCGGGCTGACGGCGGAGATCGACCGCCGGTTGGTGCATCTCGTCGTGCGTCAGCTGGCCGCCCAGCCCGCGCTGCAACTCGCGTTCCCGCTCGCGGGCCGCTCGTTCGACGAACCGGGACAGGCCGATTTTATCATCCATGCGTTTGAGCATGCCCATGTTACCCCGGAGAGGGCCATTCTCGAATTAACCGAAGCAGAAGTGCTCGCCCGCCCGGAAACGGCGCGGGCGTTGATCGGGGCACTTGGTCGGCACGGCTTCCGTTTCGCGCTGCACGGCGTTGGCGGCGGCGAAAAATCGTTGGCCTACCTGAGGGATCTGTCGCTCGACCACTTGAGCATCGGCGCGGATTTGTGCGGCTCTTTGGAGAGCGAACCTTTGGACCTGATGGTCGTCAAAACGCTCAACGAGACGGCGCACCACCTGGGGATTTGCAGCCGGGCGATGGGTGTCGATTCCGGGGAAACGTTCAAGTTGCTGCAAACGCTGGGCGTCGATTACGCGCAAGGCTCCTATCTCGCCGCGTCCGCCTCGCCGATGGCGAATGATCCTGCGGCACTTGCGGTGCCAGTGCCGGAGGAGACGCTGGTGAAGGTTCGCGCCTTGCAGGTTTGCTAAAATAGCCCAGTTCAAATCAGACCGTGGCCGGAAAAGCCGGGCACATCGGCGAGATTGCGGCTGGTCCGGTAGGCGTGAAAAAACTCATGTTGCCGAACTTGTCGCAAAACCAGACTTCCTGCGCACCGGCTTCGAAATAGAGCGCCTTCTTGGCGTTGAGTTCGCGCGAGCTATTGCCTTCGGAAGCAACCTCCACGCAGATGGCGGGGGCGATTGAGCAAGCAAACTCGGACTCGGCAATTTGCCAATGTTCCTTGGTGAACCACACCACGTCGGGCACTTTGACGTTATCGCTGGTTTGCACCCCGATCTCAACGCCCACCCTGCCTTGGGGTAGCTGCTGGGTGAGCAGGAGGCCGATCTGAAACTGGCGTCCACCATGCGAATTTTGCGTGGGACTCATGATAATATTGCCGTCGCCATTCAATTCGATCTTGAAAGGCAGGTCTTGAAGGCTGGGATGTTCGACCACTTCTTGCCAAGTCATAAGCGTGGAGCGTTGTTGCCGCTACTTTAGGTAATCTTTCGTGCGCAGGCAATCTTCTTCGGCCCAAGCCGCCGCTTGCCCTCGGGCCTGCCGCACGCGAGTTTTCTCCCGCCATGCCCCGCACCTATCCTTTCATGCAGGTGGACGCCTTCACCACGGAACCGCTCAGCGGCAACGCCTGCGCGGTCGTCTTCGACGCCGACGACCTCGACACCGCCACCATGCAGGCCATCGCCCGCGAGCAAAACCTCTCGGAAACCAGTTTCGTCCTGCGTCCGACCGACCCGGCGAGGGCGGATTTTCGTGCGCGGTATTTCACCCCCGGCGAAGAAATCCCGCTGGCTGGGCACCCGACCATCGCCACCGGGTTCGCGCTCGTGGACAGCGGTCGGCTCAAGCTCGATCCCGACCGCCACGCGACCACCATTGCGCTGGAACTCAACGTCGGCCCGATCCGCGTGGACATCACCCACTCCGCCACCGGGCGCAGCGGTGTTGCGGAGGTCGCCATGTACCAGAAGACGCCCGTGTTCGGCGCGGTGTATCCGGCGGAAACGACCGCCGCTGTTTTCGGGCTGACCCCGGATGACCTGTTGCCCGGCGTGCCGATCCAGACCGTCAGCACGGGCACCGCGCAGTTGATGCTCATCGTGCGCACCCACGACGCCCTGCGCCAGGCCGTGCTCGATCCCGCCGCATACGACCGGTTGCGCCAATCGTCGGGCAACGAGTTCTTTAGCGCGCACGTTTTCTGCCTCGGCGGCGCGACGCCGAAGGGCGACATGTTCGCGCGGCATTTCACGGGTCCGCCCGCCTCGTTCGAGGACCCATTCACCGGGTCGGCCACCGGCGGCATGGGCGCGTTTTTGTGGCATTATGGCTTGTTGAAGACGCCGCGTTTCGTCGCCGAGCAAGGCCACTGGATGAACCGGCCCGGCGCGGCGTCGGTGGAGGTCATCGGCCCGCGCGACGGCATCGAGACGGTCCGCGTGGCGGGTCCGGCGGCGGCGGTCATCCGGGGCGAGTTGACGATCTGAGCGCGGTTTGCCACGGGCGCGCGACGGGTTAAATTAACGCCACCTCTCCCCCCGTCATGACTACCCCCGTCTATCTGCTCGGTGGCGCGCGCACCGATTTCAAGCGCAACCTCAAGAAGGAAAACAAAACCCTGCGCGATGTGATCGTCGAGGTCGTGCAGGGCGCGTTCGCTGCCACCGGCCTCGAAGCCGCCGACATCCAGGCGGGCATCGTCGGTAATTTCGCGGGCGGGATGTACACGCGCCAATTGCACATTGGCGCGCTGCTGCTCGAAGCCGACGATGCCTTGCGCGGCATCCCGACCATGCACACCGAGGCCGCCTGCGCGTCGGGCAGCCTCGCGGTGCTCACCGCCGCGCAGTGGATCGGCGCGGGCATCTACGATTGCGTGCTCGTCGTCGGCGCGGAACAGCAGAAAACCATGTCGCCCGCCGACGGCTCCGACGTGCTCGCCGCCGCCGCCGATTACCACCGGGAAAAGCCCGAGTACGGCGAGTTCATGTTCCCCAAATTGTTCGGGCGGATCGCGGAACTCTACATGCAGCGTTACCCGTCGCTGACCGAGCACGACCTCGCGCGCGTCGCGGTGAAGAACTATCTACACGCCCATCTCAACCCGCTGGCCCAAATGCGGGACACCGACTTGGATTTCACCACCGCCAGCACGGAATCTCAGAAGAACTGGCGCATCGCGGCGAGCCCGCTCAAGCTCTACGATTGCTCGCAGATCACCGACGGCGCGGCGAGCGTCATCCTGTGCTCGGATCGTTTTCTCGACAAGCTCGGCCATCGTCTCCATTCCACGACGCTTCCCGCCAGCCCCGTGCGTCTGCTCGGCTGGGGGCATTCGACGGATTGCCTCGCGCTGGAGAAAAAAGACGTGCCGCACTTCCCGCAGGCCCGCCGCGCGCTGGTGCAGGCGTTGGAAGCTGCCGACATCCACGACCCGCGCAAGCAACTCCACGGTGTCGAGGTCCACGACTGTTTTTCGGTGAGCGAGGTCATCGCGTATGAGATCATCGGTCTCGCGGCCCCCGGTGAAGGCGCGGCCCTCGTCAATAACGGCGCGACGATGCTCCCATCGGTCCGCGCGCAAATTCTCGGCTCCGACGCGACACCGCCGCCGTTCTCGATCCCCGTCAACGCAGGCGGCGGCTTGATGGCCGATGGTCATCCGGTCGGCGCGACGGGCGTGCGCCAAGTGCTCGACGCCTACCAGCAACTCACCAATCAAGCCGGTCCGCGCCAGATCGAAAACGCCAGCCGTTTCCTCACCTACAATGTCGGCGGCAGCATGACGACCACCGTGGCGATGGTCTGGGGAACGTAGTGGTAGCATAACACCTAGCGGCCAAACAACTACTCATGAACGATCACCAACAATTCATTGGCACTGGGCATTGGGTTGACCAACTACCCGAGCAGTTACCCGGCATCGAATGTAGCGTCCAACGCTTTTTCACCAACCAAGTTGTCGGCATCTTACTCGACGACTCGCATCTGACGTTGGATTGCTCTTTTCAAGGCAAACGTTATACGGCACCACTTATACGCAACGAAAGTGGAGGCTTCGCCGGTGTTTTCTCGGCTTCTGAAGGGAACCGCACTTGGCAAGGTGCGGTTGCGGGCCGATTATTTCATGGTACAAACGGCATCCTATTTCACGGTACTTGGATGACAGATGCGAGTACCGGTAAAAGAACCTTTTGGGTAGATTTGCTAACAAGCCCATCAGCAAACATTCTATCTCAACAAAGTCGCTTTGTTGACAATGGGTTAGAGTTTATGACCATCGTCCCACAATAATTCTTGACGAGTCTGAGCGCACGTTTTGGCACATAACTTCTGGTCGCTGCCGGACATGAATATTATCGAACATCTTTCAGGCAAAGATTTGGTTATATGACCCCCCTCCCCCTCCGCCTGCTGACCGCCGTGCCGATCTGCGATGGCCACGACAGTGCCATTAACACGATCAACCTCGAACTCATCCGCCACGGCATCGAGGTCGTGTATCTCGGCTACCATCGCCCAGCGTCCGAAATCGTGCGAGCCGCGATCCAGGAGGATGTGCGCGCCGTTGGCCTGTCCAGTTACAACGGTGGTCACATCGAATTCTTCGCGGAAATCCGCCAACTTCTCGACGCCCAAGGCGCGGCGCACATCGGCCTCTTCGGCGGCGGCGGCGGCACGATCACCCTCGCCGACGCCGAACTCATGGGCCAGCAGGGCACCGACCGCATTTTCTTCGCGGGCACGCCGCTCGATGAGATGCTCACCTGGATCGCCGAACGCTACGGCGGCACGAAAACGTCCGCCTCACCATCCCGCGACCTCGCGCTCGCCGAACGCCTGACCGCCGCCGAGTCCGCCGTCACCCGGCCCGTCGCCGATCCGCTGGCCGAGGTTTCAGCTGGGAAGAAGACCTGCCGCGTCGTCGGCATCACCGGCCCCGGCGGCGCGGGGAAAACCACGCTCATCGACGAACTCGTCCTCCGTTTTCTGCGTGTGCGTCCGGCCAGCGCACGCATGGCCATCCTCTCCCACGACCCGAGCATCGGCGGCACCGGCGCGGGTGCGCTCCTGGGTGATCGCGCTACCATGATCTACTCGCAGAATGACCGGGTTTTCATGCGTTCGATGGCCACGCGCGGCCAGTCCGGCGGGCT
>CAXSED010000135.1:0-9811 GCA_964236475.1 uncultured Chthoniobacterales bacterium | reverse complement strand
CGTTCTCGATGGCCCCGGCGGCGATCTGCGCTAGTTGGGCGAGCACGGCGGCGTCATCCGGGGTGAACGTGCCGGTCATCTTGTCGAGCAACTCGACCACGCCAATCGGCTGGCCGCGGTGACCGAGCAGGGGCATGGTCAGCGCGGATGGACGCTGATCGCCGCCGGGCAGATCCTCGATGCCTGGGGTGGCGACGACTACGGGTTGCGCCGTGCTCTGGGGCTGCCCGGCGGGGTTGGCGGTCGTCACGGCATGGCGCGCGCCGATGAGGCTGCGCGCCTCTCCGGCGATGATGCCCAGGACCGAACGCACGTCGTGGGCGGCGTTGAGCCGGGTGGACGTGGCGGCCAGGCTCTGGAGTTGTTCGCTGCGGCGCAGGACGGCCTGCTCCGCCCGCTTGCGCGTGGTGATATCGAGTGCCGTGCCGATGAAACGCTCGGCCTCGCCCTGCTGATTAAAAAGCGCCCGCCCCATGAAAGCGATCCAGCGCTCGGTGGCGGTTTCTTGGCCGAAGGTGCGGAAGTCCAGCTCGAAAAATCCGCCGCTCTCCGGGTGAAAAGCGTGCTCCATCGTTTCCCGCGTCTTCTGGCGGTCGTCGGGATGCACCATCTCCATGAATTTTGCCACGCTGATCGGCGCGTCGGGCGCCAGTCCGAACATCGCGCGGCACAGGTCTGACCAGATCAACTCACCGGTCTCCGGGAAATAATCCCAGGTGCCGAGGTTGGCGGATTCGATTGCCATGCGCAGCCGCTCGGCGTTCTCGTGCAGGGCCGCCTCCGCACGGCGGCGGGCGGTGATGTCGAGCACGACCCCCGGAAAACGCCGCACCCGCCCCATCGCATCGCGTTCGGCCCAGCCGCGCGCGCTGACCCAGCGTTCGGGCCGGTCGGGGTAAACCAGCCGGTACTCCACCTCGTAATTTTGCCCGTCGCGCACCGCTTGGCCGATGGCTCCGGACACCCGGTTGCGGTCGTCCTCGTGGATGGCGGCCTTATAATGTTCGAGCGGGCCGCCTTGGGCGTCGGCGTCGGAAACGCTGAAGAACCCGGCCAGATTGCGGTCGGCAAAAACGCGATCTTGCTCCACGTCCCAGATCCAGGTGCCAATTTCCGCCGCGCCGAGCGTCGCTTCGAGCCGGGCGCGCACGTCCGACGCCTCCACCTCGGAGCACCGGTCCGCCGTGGTGTCTTCCATTCGCGCGATCAGAAAGCGGGGCACGCCCTGCGCCGAGAAACCCGTCGGATTGACCTTCATCTGCCAGAAACGTTCCTCGAAACCGCCGCCAGCCTCCGGCGGACGTGGGATGTCATGGCGGTACGGGGCGAAATGTTCGGTTTGCCCCGTGCGGCAGATGCGCTCCAGCCCGGTGAGCATGTCGGCCATGTTGCTGGCGGTGGGGTCCTCGGGATTGGGCGGAAACACATCGAGAAATCCTTTGCCGAGGATGGCGTCGCGGCGGCTCATGGTGCCTTCCAGAAACGCGTGGTTGGCGGCGACGATGGGGAAGGGGGCTGCCGCGCCCAGCACGAAAAGCAGTTCCGGCGAGTCCTCGAACAGGGCCTGGAAATCTGCCGGGATCAGGGGTTGTACCGCATCCATGGAAGGAAAGCCTTGGGGTCCAGAGACAATTTTTATCCACGCACCGGACAGGGGTTTTTACGATTCATCGGCATGATATCGAGCCGCCATCACTCTTCTTTCGTGGCAGACCGGGCGGCGGGCTGCCTCCTAGGCGCTTTAATTGGCGATGCGCTCGGGGTCGGGCCGCATTGGTACTACGATCTGAACGAGTTGCGACGCGACTTCGGTCCGTGGATCGACGGCTACACCGCGCCGAAACCGGGGCGTTATCACGACGGCATGGCGGCGGGCGAACTCTCCCAGACCGGGCTGCTCACCGCCGCGCTGCTGCGCTCGGTCGCGGAACGCGGCGCCTACGTGGAGGCCGACTTCACCCGCTGGCTGGACGAGGAACTGCTGCCCAAGCTCGACGGCACTCCGAAGCACGGCCCGGGCGGCTACACGAATCAGGACATCCGCGACGTGTACCGGCGGCGGGTGGTGGAACGTCGGCCCTGGGGCGAGTGCGCCAGCCCGGTGGACACCGCCGAGGCGGCGGCGCGGCTGCCGGTGCTGGCCGCGCTCTACGCGAACGACCCGGCGCAGGGCGCGCAACGCATGGCCGCGCATTGCCGGTTGACGCAAGACGACGGGCTGACCGTGTCGCTCAGCGTATCGTTTGGCTGCGTGCTCTCGGCGTTGATCCGCGGCGAGGCGATGGAAGCGGACATCTCCGACAAGCTGATGGGTTTGGTCCACGACGGCGTGCTGCCGTTCGGGAGTGTCACGGCGCGGGGCAACCGCCCCCCGGGCAGCGATGGCGTGGACGTTTCGCCGATCCCGGGCGGGAAATTTCCGTCGCCGGACGGCGTGCTGCTGCCCGGGTACTGCGCGGAAGCGGCGCACGATCCGGCGATCCGCATCGAACCGGCTTGGAAGGTGTGCGGTGTCTACGGGCTGCCGTGTGCGATCTACGGGCCGCTCCCGGCGGCGTACTATCTGGCGGCGCGGTTTGCCGGGGATTTCGAGAGCGCGGTGCTGCACGCGATCAACGGCGGCGGGCAGAATCTCAACCGTGCGAGCCTGACCGGCGCGCTGGCGGGCGCGCAGGTCGGCCTGAGCGGAATTCCGGCGCGGTTCATCGACGGGCTGCACGGCGGCGCGGAGTTGGTGGCATTAGCGCAACGAATCGGAGAAACGGCGAGCACTTCACCCGCCTAACCGCCGGGCTTCCCAGATTTGCTCGAAGCTGATGCCCGCCTCGCGGTTGAGCGACCGGGTCCCGCTGGCCGCGATCTTGTGCAGCAACGCCAGCCGTTCGTGGTCCTCCAAGTCCTGCCAGACCGGCTTTTCGCGCAGTTCGAGCCGGTCGGCCCGGCGCACCAACAGACCCCAGTGTAGCGGGATTTCGTGCGGCTGGAAGATGCCGTCCTCCGCCACCACGTAGAACAGGTTGCCGCAACGGTAGCGCACCAGCGTATCGAACTTGGTCTGGTGGAAAAGCCGCTTTTGCAACAGGGCGATCCGGGCCAGCGCCTTCTTGTAACTCTCGTGCTCCAGGTCGCCGAAATCATGGCTCTGGTAATCCTGAAAGAGCGAATCACTCACCCGCAGCGACGGGTAATGCACCCGCAGCGTCCGCTCCAGCTCGACACGCCGCTCGCGCAGGTCCTTCAACTCGGCCAAACATTCGCGGGTGGAGCGGGAATCCTTGAGGAAATCCGAGCGCGCCTGTTTGCACTCGAAGACCGCCGTGCTGCCCAGCGTATGACACACCATCACGCGATGGGTCATCGCGGGCAGCGCGGGATCGTGCGCGCGGACTTTGATCCGCCCCTTGCTCGGCATGTACGCGGCTAAATCGGCGCGGTAACGGCAGTTCGGCAGGCTGACTTCGTAGGCGCAGGAATGGTACCCCTGCTTCTGCGCCCAGAACAGCGCGAGCCGCTTGAGCAACAGATGCGCCGACGTTTCTCCGCGACGCGGCGGGGCCGGGGGCGGCGGTTCGTCCAGCGCCGTGCATTCCGCCGTCAGCGCGTCCTCGGCGGCGTCTTCTCTGCTCTCGTTCACCGGAGAAACCGGCTTCACCGTGCGCCGCTTGCTCATGGTTCGTCACTCTCGCAGCCAGCTTGCCACCTCGCGCGCCCAGTAAGTGATGATCAGATCCGCCCCGGCGCGCTTGAAACTGGTCATCGTTTCCATGACGGCGGCGCGCTCATCGAGCCAGCCGTTGGCCGCCGCTGCCTTGATCATGGCGTACTCGCCACTGACGTTGTAAACCGCCGTCGGCAGTCCAAACGCCTCCTTCACCCGCCACAGGATGTCCAGGTAGGGCAGGCCGGGTTTGACGATGAGCAGGTCGGCGGCTTCGTCCATGTCGGTGGCCGCCTCGCGCAAAGCCTCGCGGGCGTTGCCGCTGTCCATCTGGTAGGTGCGGCGGTCGCCGTACTGCGGCGCACCCTCGGCGGCGTCGCGGAACGGCCCGTAAAAGCTGCTGGCGAACTTCGATGCGTAGCTCATTACCGGCGTGTCGATGAATCCGCGCGCGTCCAGTGCCGAGCGGATAGCGCGCACCCGGCCATCCATCATGTCGCTGGGCGCGACGATGTCCGCCCCGGCGGCGGCGTGGGAAACCGCCGTGCGCGCGAGCAGTTCGACCGACGCGTCGTTGAGCACGTGGAAGTGCCCGTCGCCGTTGCGCTCGGTGATGCCGCAATGCCCGTGGCTCATGTATTCGCACAGGCAAACGTCGGTGATGACGACCAACTCGGGGTCGGCGGTTTTCAACGCGCGGACGGCTTGTTGCACCACGCCCTGATCGTCGTAAGCGCCGGACGCTTGTTCGTCCTTGTGCGCCGGAATTCCGAACAACAACACGGCGCGTACCCCGAGATCACGCGCGGACCGGGCCTCGGTGACGGCTTCGCTGATCGTGAGCTGCGCGACGCCGGGCATCGAAGCGATGGGTTGGCGTTGCGCGATCTTCTCGCTGACGAAAAGCGGCAGGATCAAGTCGGCGGCGCGCACCGTCGTTTCGCGGACCATCTCACGCAGCGCGGGCGTGGCGCGCAGGCGGCGTGGTCGGCGGGCCAGCGAGAGGTCGAAAGGCGTCGTCATCGGGAGGGGAATTATACGCCAAGCGTCGGGCAAATCGCAAGTTGGAGCACGGGTTTTTCGCGCCGTTTTCAAACAGGGAGATATTGCCGCCACTCCTCGCTTTCCGCCGCGCGCTTGATCGCCGCCAAACGCTCACCCACGAGGTAAACCATACGCGAGCGCAGATAGATGACTTCCATGAGCCGACCCAGAAACAGGAACGGCGCTTCGATGATCAGTTCGTCCGACATCTTGCACCCGCCGTCCGCCAGCGGCTGGAAACGGTAAGTGTGCTTGAACTGATGCAGTAGGCCCGTGGTCATCCGGTCGCAGAACTCGCCGGGCCGGTTGTAATCTTCGATCTGCATGACCATCGAGGAACGCACCCCGCAAAAACGTGCCGACCAGACCGTGTAATCTCCCGCGTCCGACAAACCAGTGCGCCGCCCGCCGTCCGCCCGGGCGGCGATCTTCTGCGCCGAGGCGACGTGGAAATCCACGCTGCGCGTCAGGTCGAAACACCGCTCGCACGGCGCTTGGATGGCAATCTCCTGGCGGATGGTAGGCATCGAAATCGTCCGGTTCTCGCCCCGAGGCACTGATCAAGAGGCATCCTAACAACACGCAACTCGCTCTGCCACAGCAATAAAACAGGGACGATCTTTACCCCGGAAGCCGACAAGCGCGACTGGCCCGGCGCAAGCGAATCATATCACCTATGCCTATCAAGACCCTCTTCACCGCCCACGCCGACGCCACCGGAGGCCGCAACGGCCATGCCCAGGCCGACGACGGACTCGTCAGCGTGGACCTCTCCGTGCCCAAGGCCATGGGCGGCCCCGGCAAACCGGACACCACCACCCCCGAACACCTTTTCGCCGCCGGTTACGCAGCGTGCCTGGGCGGGGCCATCGAGCACCAGGCGCGCGTGCTCAATATCCCGGCGAAATCCGTGGACGTGAAAAGCGCCGTGAGCATCGGCAACAGCGAGGACGGCGGATTCGGTCTTGCGGTCGATCTGGACGTGACGGTGACCGGCGTCTCGCAGGAAGACGCGGAAAAGGCCGTCGCGGCGGGCCATGCGTTCTGCCCTTATTCCAAGGCGATCAAAGGAAACGTGGACGTAAACATCAAGGCGACCGCCGCCTGACCGGATGTTTCGGCGGGAGCGGTGCAATCTGGACGTGCAATCCTGCGGCGAGGAACGTTACACTGCACAGCCATGAGTGACACGCCGTCTCCCGACATCCCCGATCCTGTTTCGCCGACGCCTATTGACCCGGCCGCCGCCAAAGCGCGCCGGGTCATCACGCGGCCCGACACCATGGTGACGCCGCGCCGCCAGCCGGGCACGGTCGTCACGCGGCCGGACGACACCAAAGGCTCTCGTCTGCCGGGAACCTACGCGGCGAACTACGGCCGCGAACCCAGTTGGAAGCGCGGATTGTTCGTGCTCCTGGTGTTGTTTGGCTTGGCAGGGGTGGCGGGATTTCTGCGCGTGCTGGTCATCGTCTGGTCGGGCAGCAGAGGGTTGCCTTTGTTGCCGGAAACCGGACACTTGGTGGAGATCGGACGCATCGTCGGCGTGGCGGTCCTCTTCTCGCTGTTGTGGACCGGGTGGAGTTTGCCGCGCTGGCTGCTCGCCGCCGTCATTTTTTTCTTCGGCTTGTTTTTCGTGATCACCGTGGTCGCCCCGTTGCCCACTCCTCCCGGCGCAATCCCGGTGCTCAACGGGGGCAGGATCGTTTCCGCGCCGCAGTTGGCGCTGGGGGTCATCTATCTGATTACGGCGGCTTATCTGATCTTCTCGGTGGATGTAATCAGCTTTGCACGGCACCGGCGCGAGGCCGGGCGCGGCTGGTTGATCCTGCCGGTCGCGTTGGTGGCAGGGGCCTATGCCTTCGCGCTGTCCAACGTGCGACCGTATTCCCGGCAGCAGTTCGAGCAATGGAAACCCGAGGCGGCGCAATTTGCCACGGAAGGCCTGCGCGCGATGGTCCAGAACTGGGACCTGGCGGAGTACGAAAAGCGGGCGGACCCGGAGTATCTGAAAGTCTGGAAGCTGGACCAGCGCAAAGGCACGTTCGGGACGCTGGCCGGGCTCGGACCAGTCGCGTCCGCGCTTCCCGAAGCGAAGGTGACGGGAGAACCGGCGGCATCGATGAGTCGGGACGGCAACACCTTCCAGGTCGATTACAACTACGATTTCGGCAAGCTGCGGTTTGCTCACGGGAGCGCAACGTTCGGCGGTGTCGTGAGCCGTAGCATCCGCGGGGTGTGGCAGTTGCAAAATCTCATCATCGGCGAACTGGAAAACGATCCCGACCCGGCAACCGCCGCGCCTGCGCCGACGGCCACCGCACCGCCGGTGCCAACGGTGCCGCCCGCACCGTGATGTTCGGTCGACAGCAGGGCAAGAGCCTGCCCTGCCATCGGACGATCAACCCAGCAACGCTTCCAGTTCTTCTACCCGGCGCGAAAACAGGGCCAGGGCCGAGTTGACCGGCTCCGGCGTCGAGAGATCGACGCCGGCGCGCTGCAACGTTTCCAGCGGGTATTCCACGCCGCCCGATTTCAGGAAACCCAGGTAAGCCTCCACGTCCGCCGGACCTCCCCGCAGAATCTTCTGCGCTAGCGCGACAGCCGCCGAGATGCCCGTGGCGTACTTATAAACGTAGAACGCGTTGTAAAAATGCGGGATGCGCAGGCATTCGAGGTCGAGTTGCGGGTCCAGCGTGAACTTCGGGCCGAAGTACGCTTCGAGCAGGCCGCGATACGCCGCGCCGAAGCTTTCCAGCGTCAGCGGTTCGCCCGCTTCCTCCATGGCGTGGACGGTCTTTTCAAACTCGGCGAACATCGTCTGCCGGTAGATCGTGCCGCGTAGGTCGTCGATCTGCCGGTTGAGCAGATAGGCGCGCATCTGCGGGTCGGATGTGTTTTCGAGCAAGTGATGGGTGAGCAGTTCCTCGTTGAAGGTGGACGCGACTTCCGCCAGGAAAATGGGGTAATCATAGTCCTGGTACGTTTGCGTGGTCTGCGCATACCAGGTGTGCATCGAATGGCCTGCCTCGTGGGCGAGCGTGTAAACGTCGCTGAACACGTCGGCCTTGTAATTCATGAGGATATAGGGCGGGTTGCCGTAGCTGCCCGATGAAAACGCGCCGCTGCGTTTGCCCTTCGTCTCGTAGCGGTCGCACCAGCGGCCCCGGCGCAGGCCTTCCTCCAAGGTGGTGACGTATTGCGAGCCGAGCGGCTGGAGCGCAGCGACAACCAGCGTGATCGCCTCGTCGAAGCTCGTGTTCTTCTCCACGCCGCCGACCATCGGCACGTAGGTGTCGTACTGGTGGATTTCGTCGAGGCCGAGCACCCGGCGGCGCAGTTCGTAATAGCGTTGCAACGGCTCGAAATTCGCGCGCACCGAAGCGATCAGGCTGTCGTAAAGCGCGACCGGGATGCGGTCGGAAAACAGGGCTGCTTCCAGGGCCGATGGATGGTTGCGGGCCTTGGCGCGGAACACGTCGCCCTTGACCGAACTGGCAAACGCCGACGCCAGGGTAAATTTGTGGTCGGCAAACTCCTGGTAAAACTGGTGGAAGGCCGCCTTGCGCAGGGCAGGGTCGCGCTTTTGCAGGAAGGACGAGTACGAGCTTTGCGTGAGTTCGACCTCGTGGCCGTGCTCGTCGCGGATCGGGCCGAACTTCATGTCCACGTTGGTCAACTGCGCGAACGTCTCGCGGTGGCCCGCCAGCGCGGCACTCCCGAGGGCCAGGAGACGCTCCTCCGCTTCGGAAAGGATGTGTGGCTTGAAGCGGCGCAACTTTTCGAGCCGGATTTTCCACGGAGCCAAAACCGGGTCGGCCAGAAAAGCGTCGAGCGTCGCGTCGGGGACGGCCTGAATTTCGGGAGCCATGAACGCCCCGGCCTCGTCGATGCGGGTGAGCAAATTCTGGAGCTGCGCCATGCGCGAGAGATAATCGGCGTCGCTGCCGTCCTCGGAGTTTTGCAGCGAGGCGTATCCGTAGAGACGCTCGATCTTGAGACCGAGCTGCTTTTCAAATTCCAGCGCGGCGAGGAGATCATGCGCGGAGCCGCCGAGTTTCCCTTTGAAACCGGTGAGGCGCGGGTAATCCGCACGCACAGCCTCGAAATCAGCCTGCCAGGCAGCAACGCTCGGATAGAGCGCGGTCAAATCCCAGGTGTCGGCGGCGGGCATGTCCGCCCGCGAGGGGACTATGCGGGCAGCAACGGTGCTTTCGTCTTCGGCTTTGTGAAAAGGAGCGGCGGGCGTTTTCATCCTGTGGCAACGTCGTGTTGCCCCGCCGAACCTTCAAGCGAAATGCAAACTCCCGCCCTCCCCGCCGACGTGCCCTTCCGCGACCGCATCCACCCCGCGCCCACCGTGGAGCAACACCTCCTGCCGGACAACGGGCCGATCCCGAACAATCCCCGGTTGCCGCTGCTCGTTTACCGGGCGGTGTTGCGATTGCCAGCGGATGATCCGGCGGCAGGGTTCGAGCAGATTTTCGCGCGCTGGAACTGGCGTGGGAGCTGGCGCAACGGCATCTACAAATTTTACCATTATCATTCCACGAGCCACGAGGCCCTGGGCATTTACGCGGGCCACGCGACGGTGCGGCTGGGTGGCGAGGGTGGGGGCGGCATCACGGCGGTGCTGTCGGCGGGCGACGTGGTCGTCATTCCGGCGGGCGTCGGGCATTGCAACCAGGGTGCGAGTGAAGATTTCGGTGTGGTGGGCGCGTACCCGGACGGACACACCTGGGACCTGTTGCGCGGCTGGCCGGGCGAGCGTCCGCAGGCCGACGCGAACATTGCCGGGCTGCCGCTGCCGGTGAGCGATCCGCTTTACGGCGCGGACGGGCCGCTGCACCAGCTTTGGCGCGCGGGGAAGTAGCCGGGATCGGCTTCAGGTAAGCACCTGTCCGCCGTGCATCCGGGCCGCGCTTTCCTCGGCGGTGGGCTGGCCGCTGTTCAGATGCCCGAAACGGGTCTGCCACGCTTCGGGCAACCGGATGGGCCGTCCCGCAGGCATCTGCACCAGTGCCAGCATCTGACGGCAGCGAATCAACAACGCCCCGTCCGCCGGACGCGTGATCGTGAACGCGCACCAGAAACGGATGCGCTCGACCCGTT
>CAXSED010000134.1:0-9977 GCA_964236475.1 uncultured Chthoniobacterales bacterium | reverse complement strand
CGCAGCCACGCCGCCGCCCGCAGCGCGCCGAGCGCAAACGTCTCGCGGCTGGACGCCCGGTGAACCAGTTCCAGCCGTTCGCCCACTTCGGCGAAAAGCACCGTGTGCTCTCCGACCACGTCGCCACCGCGCACCGCGTGGACGCCGATCTCCGCGCCGGTGCGTTCGCCGACGATGCCCTGCCGCCCGTGCCGGACCTGCTCGTCGTAGGTCAGGTCGCGGACCTCGGCCAGAATCTCGGCCAACCGGCGCGCCGTGCCGCTGGGCGCATCCTTTTTGAGCCGGTGGTGGACCTCGATGACTTCCAAATCGAAGCCCGGGCCGAGAATCCGCGCGGCCTGCCGGGTCAGCCAGAACAGCGTGTTCACGCCGACGCTGAAATTGGCGGCGAAAACGATGGAGATTTCCTTCGCCGCCTCGGCGATGAGCGCGCGTTGAGCGGTGGTATGGCCGGTGGTGCCGATGACCAGCGGCGTGCGAGTCTGGCGGCAGTCGCGCAGGATCGCTTCAATCGCCATGGTGCTGCTGAAATCGACGACCACTTCGCCGCCAGCGATGGCTTCGGTGGCGGGATCGTGCCGGGACAGCGCGGCGAATATTTGGTAATGTCTTGGTTCGCGTTGCGCGCAGGCCGAGATCGCCTGTCCCATCCGGCCACCGGCGCCGCACAGGACGATTGCCACCGGGTTTTCGCCGTTCACGCCTTCAGGAGTTCCAGGCTGACCAGCGTGCTCCGCAACTGCGCGGAGGCCGCCGGACTCATCTCGCAGAGCGGCAGTCGCACCTCCGGCGTGAGCCAGTCGAACATCCACGCCAGGGCACGCTTGGCCGGGACGGGGTTCGGCTCGATGAAAAGGTCTTTGTGCAGTGGATAGTAGCGGGCATGCAGCGCGCGGGCGATGTCCGCTTTGCCGCGCGCAAAGGCGCGGACCATCTGCGACACCTCGGCGGGAGTCACGTTGGAAGTGACGCTGATGACGCCCACCGCACCCGCCGCCAGCGACGGCAGCGCCAGCCCGTCGTCGCCGGACAGGATGAGAAATTCCGCCGGAAGCGCGGCGCGCAGCTGGCTGATGCGGTCCACGCTGCCGCCCGCTTCTTTGAGCGCCACGATGCTCGGGCAATCGGCGGCCAGCCGACACGCCGTTTCGACGCCGATTTCCACGCCGCAGCGCGAGGGCACGCTGTACAGGATGATCGGCAGTTTCGTCGTTTCCGCGATGGCGCGATAATGCCGGTACAAACCTTCCTGCGAGGGCTTGTTGTAATAGGGGGCCACCACCAGCGCGGCATCCACCCCGAGCTTCTCGGCGGCCTGCGTCGTCGTGATGGCCTCATGGGTCGAGTTCGAGCCGGTGCCCGCGATGACTTTGACCCGACCGCGAGCCGTTGTCACCGCCAGCCGGATGACCTCCAGATGTTCGTCGTGATCCAACGTGGCAGATTCGCCGGTAGTGCCGACCGCGACGATGCCGTCCACTTCGCCCGCGATCTGAAATTCGATGAACCGGGCAAACGCTTCGGCGTCCACGCGTCCGTCGCGGAACGGGGTAATCAGCGCGGTGTACGCTCCGCGAAAGTTCGGAGCTTCCGGGGAGGAATCCGGCGCGTTGCCGGTCGCCGCCGTTTCCGCAGGCGCGCTGTCTTCCGGCGGCACGAAGTCGTCCGTGATCGGCGTGACGCCCTCGCCATCCTGCACGATGCCACGGGCTTCCCGTTCGTTCTCCTCGGCGACCTGCAAGCGGACCCCTCCGGGCAGGCTGCCCCCGGGCAGGACGACGTTGAAAGAGTCTACCCCCAGCAGGACGGATGGAATTCCCCGTGACTCCAATAAGGATTGGGCGAGACCGGCTTCGGTCGTGTCGAAATATGTCTGGATCGTCACCATGAGCTGAAAAATTTAGACCGCAATCTCCCCGTTGAATACAAAATCCGCCGGTCCGCCGAGTGTCACATGGTCAAAGGTGAACGGTCCGGTGCGCCGGAACCCGATGTGCAGAGTATCGCCAGAGCGCACGCGCACAGCAACTGACCCCGCACCCTCGACCTCGTTGAGTTCGGCGTGGATCAGCGCGCTGGCCGTCGCGCCCGTGCCGCAGGCGAGCGTTTCGCCTTCGACCCCGCGCTCGTAGGTCCGCAGGATGATCTCTTCGGGAGAAACAAGCTGGATGAAGTTCGCGTTCGTCCCTCTTGGCGCGAAGCGGTCGTGGTAGCGAATGGAGCGTCCCAGGGGATGCACGTCCACGGTTTCCACGTCTTCGACGGGCACGACGACATGCGGGACCCCGGTGTTCAGAAAATACGCTTCTGAGAAGGTGGTGCCATTTTCTAGCGCGAGCCGGTCCAGTTCTGTTCCGCCGGTGGGCAAGCTCATGTCCAGGCGGACCGATTCACCTTCGATCCGCGCGCGGATCGGGCCGGCCATCGTCTGGAACGTTAGCTCGTCCGGCATCGTTTCACCCAAACGAGCCGCAAACCGGGCGAAGCAGCGCGCGCCGTTGCCGCACATCTCGGCCTCGCCGCCGTCGGCATTGTAATAGCGCATCCGGTAGTCCGCCGGGGTTCCGGCAGCGGCGGTTTCAATGAGGAGCACCCCGTCCGAGCCGACGCCGCGATGGCGGTCGCAGAGCAGCGCGATGGTTTGCTGATCAAGCGCGATCTGGCCCCGGCGATTGTCGAGCACGACGAAATCGTTGCCCGCACCGTTCATTTTGGTGAAAGGGAGTTTCCGCATAAACAAAGGAAATATATCACAAGTCCTCGTTTTTGACGGCGGCGACCATCGGGCGCACGAATGCCGCCACCTGTTCGGCCAGATCACCTTCGCCGCCGAGTTCGCCGATTTTGCGCACGATGGCGCTGCCGACCACCACGGCATCTACCGGCCCCGCGGCTTCGCGGGCCTGCTCCGGGGTCGAGATGCCGAAACCCACCACGACCGGCAGCGTGGTCACCGCGCGGATCGCCGCCGCCTGTTCGGCCAGACCGGTGGAAACGCTTTGCTGCTCACCGGTCACCCCTTCGCGGGAAACGAAGTACACGAACCCCTCCGCCGCTTGCGCGATGAGCGCAATGCGCTCCGGCGGCGTGGTCGGCGCGACCAGACGGATCATCTTCAGGTTGGCGGGACGGTTGCGCAGTTCGGCGTTGCGGGCGGCCTCGTCGGGCGGCAGATCGAGCACCAGCACGCCGTCCACCCCGGCGGTGGCCGCTTCCGTAAGGAACCGCCCGAAGCCGTAGGCGTAAACGGGATTCAAATAGGTGTAGAGCACCACCGCCAGGCGGAGACCCTGCGCCCGCAGGCCGCGCACGCAGTCCAGCACGCCGGCGACCGTCGTGCCGGAAGCGAGGGCGCGTCCGGCGGCGGCCTGGTTGACCGTGCCGTCCGCCAGCGGATCGGAGAACGGCACGCCCATTTCCAGCACGTCCACCCCGGTGGCTTCCAGCGCAAACGCCAAACGCTGCGTTTGCGCTAGATCGGGATCCCCGGCGGCGATGTAAGCGATGAACCCCTTGGTTCCGGCAGCGCGCAAACGGGCAAACGTTTCGTCGATGCGGTTGGGAGAAGACGGCGCGGGGGAAGACATGGGAAAGGGACAGTCCTAGACAGAGCGCGGATCACCCGCCATTGCAATCCCCAAAGCGGTGGGTATTTAGATGATGCGCGCCTCCATGGACCTTCGGCGGCGAACGTCGGTCCGACAGAATTTTACAAATTTGGAGTTTGCACGCGGCGGGCGAAGACATACGCTCCGTCCCGTATGTTTTCCGCCCCTGTCTCGCCCAGCCGCCTCGCGGCCCCGGTTCGTTCCCCGTCGTCGGTTGCCGCCTTCTCCACTGTGTTCCGCCGTGCCACGCTCGCGGTCGGCTGCCTTGCGGCTTTGTTCGTTCCTTCGCTTGTCCAAGCCCAGACGCCGGGGGAGTTGGACACGTCTTTCGTCGCGGTTTTCATGGGTGCCACGCCCTTCGCGCTGACCTTGGAAAACATCAACGGCACTACCCGGATTTTTGCCGGAGGTGACCTCGCTGCCTACGTCCGGATGCTCACCGATGGGACCGAAGACACGACGTTTGCCTTCCAGCCTGTTTTCGGCAACGAGTCCGGACGCATCATCTATACGGCCGTCCAAGAACTAGTCATTGAGAGCGGCAGCGCGCCGAAGTTGTTGGTGGGCGGGTTGTTTGGCAGGTCGGCAGACCAGATCTCTGCGAACCAACCAGCGCAGAACATCTTCCGGGTCAATCTCGACGGCACCGTCGACACGACCTTCAACCCCGGCAAAGGTTCCGATAATTTCATCACCGCAATTTTGCCGCTGCCGGACGGCGGCATGGTGGTCGGCGGAGAATTCCTGTCGTTTAACAACATGGACCACGAGCGCATCGTGCGCCTTGACCGCACGGGGGCGATCGTTCCCACCGGGGAGTTCGACTCGGCGCTTGCCTTTGACAGCACCGTTCTTTCCCTGGCCGCTCAGGTGAATCCGGACGCCGCCGGACCGCAGGGCCAGATCCTCGTGGCGGGTGTTTTCATTAACGTCGACGGCCAGGACCACCACGGGCTGGCGCGCATCAACGCCGACGGCAGCGTGGACACGTCCTTCAGCCCGATCTTCGACGACCGGGTGGTCGCCGTCACTTGCCAGCCCGACGGCAAGATCCTTGTGGGTGGCTATTTCCAGAATGTCAACGGGACCGCCGCCAAGCATATCGTCCGGTTGAATTACGACGGCTCGGTGGACACCAGCTTCACGACGAAGGTCACCGAAATGCCGCCGTTGACCTCGGCCCCCGTGGCGGTCAACGTGATCACGCCGGTAGGCGACGGTCGGTATTACATCGGCGGCAATTTCGCCAAGATCAACGGCGTCACGCGGAATTACCTCGGGCGCGTCCTCGCGGACGGCAGCATCGACGACTTCGATCCCGGCACGGTCATCACCAACACCGTGCAGCAGGTGGCCGTCGACCCGTTCACTAATCTCGTCTACGTCTCCGAAACGCGTAGCAAATCGACCACCTCTTCCACAACTTTTCCCCCGAGTTTAATCCGTTTGTTTGGTGACCCCGTCTCCACGCCGGACGTGATCGTCACCGCCCCCATCAGCAATGCCGTCAAGGGGTCTAACGGCGAGTTTTTGTTTACTCGCGTCGCGCAGGACCTTCGCCAATCGTTGACTTTTTACGTGACGCTGGGAGGCACTGCGACCTTGAGGCCGCACAACAAATTCAAGCTCAAACCCGCGTTGACCGGCACCGCCGAGATTGATGGAGAACCCACTTTTGTGATCACTTTCCCTGTCAACGCGGCCACGGAAACCGTCGGCGTTCATGTTCCTCAAGCGAGTAAGGGAAAGGCCCGCACAGTTACCCTGACGGTGCAACCCAGCCCAACCGATCCGACGGCTTATACGTCCGGCAGCACCAGCACGGTCACCGTGACGCCTTAGTAGCGAGAAATTAGGAGGATGAGCGGCGGCGGAGGACCGCTAGATTTAGCGGCGACGGACCGGATCGCTTCAACATCTTGATGTTTTCGTCGGCGACCGGTCGTTCGGCTCTGGACAAACCGAGCCGAAAATCTTAATTTATGCGTCTGATGTCAGACGCTCTCGCCACTGCTGCCGATTCCTTCGTTCACCTCCATCTGCACACCCAGTATTCGCTGCTCGACGGCGCGGTGCGGATCAAGGAGTTGATGAAGAAGGCGAAGGCGTTCGGGATGCCCGCCGTGGCGATGACCGATCATGGCAACATGTTCGGGGCCATCGAGTTCTATAACGCCGCCAATAAGGAAGGCATCAAGCCAATCATCGGCTGCGAGGTCTATCTCGCGCCCGGTTCGATGCGCGACAAGAAAGCGTCGTCCGCGAAGGATGCCGCCAGCCATTTTACGCTGCTGGCCAAGGACGCGGTTGGTTACCATAACCTCGTCAAGCTGGTCTCCGCCGCGTATCTCGAAGGTTACTATTACAAGCCGCGCGTCGACAAGGAATTGCTGGCCAAGTATTCGACTGGCCTGATCGCCTTGAGCGGTTGCCTCAAAGGGGAAATCAATGGTTACTTGATGGCCGATCAGACCGCCAAGGCGCGGGAGGCGATGGCGAGTTTTCGCGACATCTTCGCGCCCGGGGATTTTTACGTGGAAATGCACGACCACGGCATGGAGGCACAGCGCAAGTGCAATCGTGGCCTCGTCACGCTGGCGAAGGAGTTCGGCTTGCCGCTGGTCGCCGCTAACGACGTGCATTTTCTCGAAGCCGCCCACCACGAAGCGCACGATGTGATGATCTGCATCGGCACGGGCGCGATGGTTCACGACGAGAAACGGATGCGTTACACGCCGGAACTCTATTTCAAGTCGCCGCAGGAGATGCGCGCGTTGTTCGCCGAATTCCCCGAGGCAGCTGACAACACGTTACGCGTCGCGGAAAAGTGCCACTTGGAAATTGATTTCACCTCGTCGAAATACCCCGCCTATCAGCCGCCGGAGGGTAAGACCCGCGAGGAATATCTGCGCGAATTGTGCTGGCAGGGATTACGCCAGCGTTACGGCGAGCGGGCGGAAGAGGATGCCAGCCTCGTCCAGCGTATGCAATACGAGTTGAGCGTGATGGAGAAAGCCGGTTTCACCAGCTATTTCCTCATTGTCTGGGACTTCATCCACTACGCCAAACAGAAGGGGATTCCCGTGGGTCCAGGTCGTGGTTCGGCGGCGGGTTCGCTGGTCGCTTACATCCTCGGCATCACCGACATCGACCCGCTGCGCTTCGGCCTGATCTTCGAGCGGTTCCTCAACCCGGAGCGTGTTAGCCCGCCCGACATCGACATCGACTTCTGTATGGAGCGGCGCGGCGAGGTCATTGAGTACGTCCGCCAGAAGTACGGCACGAAGGCGGTCAGCCAGATCGTCACGTTCGGCACGCTGTCGTCCAAGGCGGTGCTTAAAGATGTTTGCCGTGTGCTGGGCATGAGCTACGGCGACGGCGACCGGCTCTCAAAAATGATCCCCATCGAAGCCGCCAAGCCTCTGCCGCTGGCCTTGGCCGCCGAGAAGAATCCCGACCTCAAACGCGCCATCGAAACCGAACCGGCGACCCGGCAGGTGTGGGAATACGCGACGGTGCTCGAAGGGCTAACCCGGGGCACGGGCGTCCACGCGGCAGGTGTGGTCATCGGCGACCGCGACTTAGACGAGTTCATCCCACTCGCGCGAGACAAGGAAGAACAGGTTATCACGCAGTATTCGGGCAACCCGCTCAACGACTTAGGCTTGCTCAAGATGGATTTTCTGGGTCTCAAGACCCTGACCCTGATCGAAGACGCGTTGGAACTCATCCACGCCCGCGAGCCGGACTTCGATCTGGAAACCATTTCCTTCGAGGACCAGAAGACCGTCGAAATGCTCAACCGGGGCGAGACGGTCGGCGTGTTCCAGTTGGAAAGCGGTGGCATGACGAGCGTCTGCAAACAGTTCGACATCACTGGGATCGACGATATCACGGCCATCCTGTCTCTGTACCGGCCCGGTCCGATGGACCTGATTCCCGATTACATCCGCCGCAAGAAAGGGCTGACCAAGATCAAGTACGAGCATCCGTTGCTCAAGCAGGTCTGCGCCGACACCTACGGCATCATGATTTACCAGGAGCAGGTGCAGCGGGCGGCCAACGTGCTGGCGGGTTACACGCTCGGGCAGGCCGACTTGCTGCGCCGCGCCATGGGCAAAAAGGACAAGGAGAAAATGGCCAAGGAGCGCGTCAACTTCACCAAGGGCTGCGCGGAGGTGAACGACATTGGCGAGCAGAAAGCCAACGCCATTTTCGACTTGCTTGAAAAGTTCGCGGGCTACGGTTTCAACAAGAGCCACGCGGCGGCGTATGCGCTGATTACTTGGCGCACGGCATTCCTGAAGGCGAACTATCCCGTGGAGTTCATGGCGGCGCTGTTGAGCAACGCGGTCAACGACACGGATAAAATCTCGATTTTCGTCTCGGAGTGTCAGCGGATGAAAATCCCGATCTGCCCGCCGGACGTGAATCACAGCCAGTTGAAATTTGCTCCCGAAAACACTTCGACAGCAGCGCGGCTCGACCACGAAATCGCGGTGACCGGGGTGGTGGACGACAGCGAATGCCCGGATTGTTGCGGCATCCGTTTCGGGCTGGCGGCGATCAAAAACGTCGGTGCGGCGGCGATGGCGTCGGCTATCGAAGAGCGAACGCTCAAGGGGCCTTTCACGTCGCTAGAGGATTTCTGCGCCCGGTTAGACAGCCGCGCCGTGAACAAGAAAATCCTCGAAAGCCTGATCCGCTGCGGAGCGTTCGATTTCGTGGGCCGGGATCGGGCGGAAATCTTTTCGCAGATTGATTCTGTCATGGCCAGCGCGGCCAGTTCGCACCGCGACCGCGCCAGCGGCCAGGTGTCGATGTTCGACGATTTCGCTCCGGCGTCGAGCGCGCCGACGCCAGTCTCGCGGACCCAGACTTCTTGGACGCCATGGTCAAAGGCCGAAAAGCTCGCCGCCGAGAAGGAATTGCTCGGGTTCTATGTTTCCGGCCACCCGCTCAATCCCTACCGGAGCATTCTGCAAAGCGGACGTTATACACCCATCGCGCAATTGAGCACTTTGGAAGACCGCACGGATTTCCGGGCTGCCGGTTCGTTGAGCGAGGTGTCGCGCAAATTCACGAAGAAAGAAGGCAAACCGTTTGCCATCATCATTTTGGAAGACCTGAGTGGGAGCATCGAAGCGATGGTGTGGAACGAGGTGTTCACCAAATGCTCCAAAATCCTGGAACCCGGGCAAATCGTTTCCATTGCCGGGCGGGTGAGCCAGCGCGACGAAGAAACACGCGTGGTGGTCAACGAGGTGACGCTCCTCAAAGCGCCCAAGCCCGAGCCGGAAATCAAAACCGGGCCGGTGCGGCTGCGTTTCGAGATGGAAAACTTGCTGCCCGACGAACTCGGCAAACTGCGAGATATACTGGCCGCATCGCCTGGGGAGTGCCCGGTCGAATTGGAGTTTCGCCGCGCCGATGGCCAAAGCTTGCTAATGCAAGCGGGTCCTGCCCACCGTGTTTCTCTCACGCCACGCTTGGAAGCTCAACTGGCAGGACGATTGATCGTCCGTTGACGCGCTTCCAGCTTTTGGCGAGTCCACGATGAAACAACCGCCATCGAACGGAGGAGCCTTTTTGAAAGGCGGACTGGGGTGTCTACTGCTTTTTGGGGCGTTTGCTTTTCTTGCCGCGACACTTGGGGGTCACGCCCAAATCGATGCAGGCGGAGTGGTGCTGCTTTTCGTCGTGGGCAGCCTCGTTGGCCTCATCGTTCTCGCTATTTATAATCGTGGCCGCCGTTCCGGGGGCAACAAGCATTCGTGAGCAGTTCGCCGCCGCCGAGGGGGTGGCAGATGGTTTGTTGGGACAGGCGCTCATCCTGCCGAACTTTACGCTGAGCCGCCCGGGACGGCTCAGCGTAAAAAGTGTTCTCTCTGCAACGACCGGGATCGTCCTTAAAATCCGGTGAGTGGACGCAAGTAGTAGGCGTTCATTGCGCGAGCAATGTCGAAGACGCCGCTGACGGATGGCAAGGTTCTGCCCGCAGAAACCGGGGCGGTTTTCTTGCGTGATCCGCGTCGACGGTCTTTTTCCTCGCGCAACTGCTCGGCCTTGACCTCATGGCGGGTCTTGCCTTGCGTCCGGGCCTCCAATTCCTCGACCAGTAACCTTCTGGCGATGAATCGGTTGATGCCCTGACTGCGTTCCCGCTGACAGCGGACGCGGATGCCGGTGGGCCGGTGCAGCAGCGTCACGCCTGTGAGCGTTTTGTTGGTCTTCTGGCCGCCGGGGCCAGATGCCTTGAAATAACTTTCCTCGATTTGTCCTTCCACGAGCTGGAGCCGTAGCATCCGCCCGTTTAAATCCTCCTGCTTCTGACCCGAGACAGGGAATCTCAACATAGATTTGCGCTAA
>CAXSED010000133.1:0-10242 GCA_964236475.1 uncultured Chthoniobacterales bacterium | reverse complement strand
CTTTCAGGCGGGAACCTCTCACTTTAACCCGGACCAGTTTCAGGGACCTCGATCACGAGCCAACAGCTTCGGCTTTTTCTGGCTTGGAAAAAGAAGGTAAAAATTCATTGACCAAGACGAGGAATCGCTGGACATCGAACGGCTTGCTCAGATAAGCATTCGCTCCGACGGCCAGAAGCCGCTCGCGGGTGCGCGCCATCGCATCGCCACTAAGGATAACAACAGGAACGGCTGCCGTGCGTGGGTCAGCGCGCAACCGGGCCAAAGCAATCTCGCCGGATAGACCGGGCAGATTTAGGTCGAGCAGGATGAGATCCGGTCTCGGCGCACGGCGCGCTTGCGCCAGACCCTCCTCGGCATCGTGGGCCAAAAACAGGCGTAAATCCGGTCGGAATGCAGCGAGCACATGGGCAACCAAGTCACGGTTGGTGGAATTGTCTTCGACATAGAGTAGAGAGGGGGGCGCGGAAGTGCTTCCCGTAACCTCTCCGGCCATATCCGTCCCGGCGAGAAGATGTTCGCCGGGTTGCAGCAGAGACGTTGAAAAAGCTGTCTCGCGCGCGTCTTGATCGACCGGTGCGGCCCGCGAGGGCAACTCCACCCAGAAGGTAGAACCCACTCCCGGCACGCTCTCCACGCCGATGGTCCCGTTCATGGCCTCGACGATCTGCTTGGACACGGTCAGCCCCAAGCCGGTGCCCTTGATGGGTCCGTAAGCAGCACCCAGTCGTTCAAAAGGAGTAAAAAGCTTGACCATGTCCTCGGCAACCATGCCTGCGCCCGTGTCGCGGATGGTCAAGCGCACCCGGTCAGACGGTGATGCCTGAACGCCGTCGGTCTGCAGGGTCCGGTCGGGAGAAAGCGGAACGCTGGCGGAAATAAACACCTCGCCACCCGTGGGCCGGTTGTACTTGACGGCGTTGGCAACGAGGTTGAGCAGGACTTGCCGCAGGCGTTGGCGGTCTGCGTACACGTGAGCGGTGCCGGGGGCGGTTGTCGTTCCACCGCTCTCTTCCAGGTGCAAGCTCACATCGCGCTCGCGGGCCAGGGGGACCATCAGGCCGACAATCTCGGCGAACAACGGACCGAGGTCGATGTCCTCGGGGCAAAGAGCCGTCTTTCCGTGCTTGGTGCGGGCAAGATCGAGCACCTCGTCCACCACGCCGAGCAGGTGGCGGCCACCGCCGAGAATGTGGCGGACACTTTGCTGCTGATTCGAAGTGAGATCCTCAAGTTCTAAAAGTTGGCCGAAACCCAAGATCGCGTTGAGGGGCGTTCTCAATTCGTGGGAGACGCGAGAGAGAAACTCGCTCTTGGCCTGGCTGGCCTGCTCGGCCTCCGTCTGTGCAGCCTCTGCCTCCACCCGGGCGCGCTCGGCCTCGGTCTGCGCGTGCTCGGCCTCCACGCGAGCATGCTCGGCTTCCTCCTTGGCTTGACGGAGGATTTCCTGGGTGCGTGCGCGCTCGGCTACCTCGGCTTCCGCTTGGGCCAAGCGAGCAAGGAGATGATTTTTATGCCGACGCAACCAGGCTCCACCGAGTCCCAGCACCAAACACGCTGACACCGCCCAAAACCAGGCCGTCTGGTAAAAGAAAGGCAGCAGCCGGAAAGAAACGCTCGCTCCAGTCTCGTTCCAAACCCCATCGGCATTGGCCGCCTGTACCCGGAAGCTGTAGGCCCCTGGAGCCAGATTGGTGTAGTGGGCAGTTCGCTCGGTGCCCGCTTCCCGCCACCCCGCCTCGTAACCTTCCAGCCGGTAGCGGAAGCGGTTAGCCTCCGGCACCGAGAAACTCAGCGCGGTGTAGCGGAAATCGAGCCGTTGGGTGCCGGCGGGCAATTTTGAAGGGCTGGCGTCGGCAGGTGAGACCACCGAACGACCGTCGGCGAAAAACTCTTCGACCCGCACGGGCGGGGGCAGCGGGTTGAGCGCGCGCGCGTGGACCGGGTCCACACAAGCCACACCTTTGGCGGTGGCAAACCATAGTTGGCCAGCGTGGTCGCGCCAAGCCGAGGGCTGGCAGCCGCCGTTGCACTCGCGTGAGCGCATGCCGTCGGCTACCCCGTAGGACACCGTCGGGATCGAGGTGATCTCGCTTCGGTCGAAACGCGCCAAGTCGGCGAGGGCCAGCCGGGAAACCCCTTTGTTGGAACTCAACCACAGGCTGCCCGCCCCGTCGTCAAGGATGCTCCACACTTTGTTGTCGAGAAGCCCCTCCCGAACGGTGTACTGGGTGATTTTCAAGTCCCCATCCTTCTGTGAGCGTAACCGGAGCAACCCATCGGCGCTTCCTACGAACAGGTCCCCGGAGACGGGGTCTCCGTAAAAACAATGCATCTCCCCGGCCAGCAGACCGCCAGAGCGACCGAAGTTGGTGAAACGCCCGGATGCATCCCGCCGAACGAGTCCACTTTCGGTGGCGATCCAGAGGTTGTCGCGCCGGTCGGTTTGGATGGCGACGACCAGGTTACTGGGTAGCTCGCCTCCAGCCATGGTGTAATGTGCCAGCACGGTTTGTTGCCGCAAAAGGTAGAGGCCGCCGTGAGTCCCGACCCAGAACGCCCCGGTGGCTTCGGTGCAGAAAGCGTTGATGTTTTCCCGGTCCAGATCGTCACGAATGCGCAGCCGTTCCAGGGAGCCGTTGCGCAGGCGCAACAGACCTCCCGCGCGCGTGCCGACCAGTAAACCGTCCTTCCTCCTGTCGCCGGGGCCGGGAGGATCAAATCCCTCGTCCGTTCCGATGCAACTGATGGTATAAATGCCCGGCCTCGCCGCTGATTCCGGCACGGGGTAATTGGTGACCCGGACCCCGTTTGCACCGGCACCGCTTGGCCCGGTCGTCCGCGCTGCCCCCGTCATGGTTGGCTCGACGGAGTTCAGGCCGCCCTCGCTGCCCACCCAGAGCCGACTGGCGGGGTCTTCCCAGACCGCCCACACGCAGTCGTTGACGAGACCCTCGGGGCGGCCCAGCGTGGTGAAACGCACGTCCCGGAACATCTGCAAGCCTCCGGTCGTCGCCACCCAGAGGTTGCCTTCCCGATCCTCGCAGAGATCCCGGACCACGTCTCCGACCAATCCTTGCGCTGTCGTGAGCACGGTGGCTCCCGGCACGGCGTCGTCGGCATTCAGGCGGTACAGGCCGCTGCCGTTGCTGCCTGCCCAAAGCATGCCGCTGCGGTCCTCGCGCACACACATGATGGACCGGCCAGCCAGCTCCGGTCGGGGCAGGAAAATGTCCTCCCGCAATCGTCCGGCCCCCTCTCGGGTCCCAACCCAGAGACTGCCGTCCGACGCTGGTGCCAAGCAGTAGGTCAATACCTCGCTCAGGGCGGGCACCCGCTCGAAGCCGCCCAGCTCTGCACGCCGTGACTCCGGCTGCCGGAAAAGTCCTTGCGCGGTGCCGACGCAGAGCCGTCCGGCACCGTCGCGGCACAACGCAAAGACCGGGGCCTGCGGCCTGCCCGCCGCGTCGTCGGGGCCGAGGACCCGACCATCGGGGCAGACGCAAAATAATCCCTGCGAGGTTCCGACCCAGAGCGTGCCATTTAATTCGTCTCGGTTGATCGCGCGTACCGAACGACCCACGAACGCCGAGCCCACCGCCTTCGCCGCCATCGGCAACGGCCGTGCCGTGTCTCCCTGGAAACTGAACACTCCGGAGTAATTGCCCACGAGCAGACTACCGGGCTGGAGGGAGTCCGGTGCCACCACGAAGGTGAAGCTGTTGCCCAGTTCGGGATTGCTGATCTCATCGAAGACCTTGGCCCGCAGCCCGTCGAAGCGTACCAATCCCTCCTCGGTGCCCAACCACAGATAACCGTCGCTGGATTGAACGACGCTGAGGATGCTGTAGCAGGGCAGCCCATTTTCAGGCCCCCATTGCTGGTGGCCATATTGCGTGAGCGCCCGGTGTGGGTCAAGGGCGTGCGCCTGCGGCACGGCCATCATGCCGCCAAACCACAGCAACAACATCAACGCAAGCCTGACAACCACGACCAGGGTGGTATAGCCCGTTTTCCAGAGATGACCACGAGCTACCGTAAACCTCATCTTCATTCCTGGGAGGACCGAAGTCGGTTAAGGGAAGCGACAAACTTCGTCGTTCTGGTCACACTAAGTTTGTAGAGCAATTCTCAAGCCTGAGTCCTGCCGACATGATTGCGCGGTTGTGTGCAGGCACGATAAGCAGCGAAGGGACAACCTTCCGTTAATGCCATCCGCAGCTTTCGCGATTACTCAATTGGGTGGCTCACAGAGAAACATTGGCCATTCGAGGCAGGATAACAGATTGCAAATCGTGCCCGTGTTCCCGTCGGACGGGATGGACTACGAACGAAACTTGGTGAAGACAAATTCCGCGAAGCCTGTGCCTACGAGCCAAAGGACAAACAGGCATTGGAGCAGCTTTTACAGGGTGGCGAAGAAGAGGTTCATTCGGTGGAATCGCGTGTGAAAACCTGTCTCTTGGTGTTCGCAGTGCAGTCCATGCTGGAGAATTGCTAGAGCCAATCTTTTTGTCGAAACCAGGCGACCGCGTCCCGGGCTGACTCCTCTACGTGGCGCGTCTGCAGGCCGAGTTCCCGCCGACTTTTTTCCGCCTCGAAATGCATGCTATGTTTCGTCAACTTCACGCCGGTAACGGTCGCCAACGGCATCTGCCCCGTGAAATAATTAGCGGCGCACTCGCTGGCGTATGCCACCAACAAGGCCACCGAATAAGGTACCTTCCAGCGCGGGGCCTCTCTTCCAATGAGGCGACCAACAATGGTCAGCCACTCTACCAGCAGCAGGTTGGTTCCACCCAGTAGATAGCGCACCTTGGGTCGTCCGATCTTCATCGCCGCGCACATCCCATCGGCAATATCGCGGACATCGACCATGTTGAACTCGCATTCAAGATAAGCAGGCAGCTTCCCTTGGCAGAAGGCAAGTGTCATGCGCGAAGGTGGCGTCAAATGATGATCGCCCGGACCGATGGGCAGCGTAGGGCAGACCACGATCACCGGTGCGCCTGCGTCGGCCAGGCGGAAGGCTTCCTGTTCGCCTTTGAGCTTGCTGCGGCAGTAGGGTCCGATCATTTTCTCCCCGTTGAGCCTGAACTCTTCCACGCACTGCCCGCCTGTCTGCGTCCCCGCAAGAATGCTTTCCGTGCTGGTGTACAGCACCCGTTCCACTCCGGCCTTGAGGGCCTGGTTGAGTACATGGCAACTGCCCATGTAATTGACGGCGTCGAAGTCGCTCGGAACACGGGTCCAAAGATTGGGGTTGGCAGCCAGGTGGTAGACTTGGCGGCAGCCTCGCACCGCGTCTCTGACTTCCTCGGGATGCCGAATATCCCCGCGCACCAGTTCGATGGAGTCGAGAGGCAAGTGGTTCACGTCGGCGGCAGGCTCTTCCAGCACCCGCACGCTTTCACCGTTCTCAAGCAACCGATGGACAAGATGAGAGCCGATGAAACCGCCACCGCCGGTCACCAGGATCAAGCGACTCCTCCCATCTCAAGCGCATCGCGCAGTTCACGCAACCGATCACGGCAAGGGGGCAGGCTTCTTTCTTGCATCCGGTGAATCAATTCCAAGATCGCTGTGTTTATAGGGCACATGACGTTCTGAGCCATCTTTTTTAGATAGCCGTTGTACGCCGCGATTTCTGTCCTCCCCGTGCCCATGTCAGGAGCCATTGAGCAGTAAGTTCCCGCCAAACCGGGGCGAAACAACCGCGCTAGCGCCGGTGCCAAGCCGGGCAAGCTCAGGATGAGATTCACCAGCCAGGGAGGGAAAGGTCCGATGCGAGCCAAACGCACACCGCAACGATGGAGGATGCGGTAGTTCTCCCTCAGCAAGGCGAAGAATAATCTTTGCGCTAGAGGATCACTCAACAACTGTCCGTTATCCACGCCCGCCGCCGCCGCCAACGGAGAAATTGCGGCGTTGTACATCAGTTTGGAAGATTTGTAGGGACCGATCCGCTTCACCAAGTGAACCTGCTTCCACCCCCCCTGCCGTATTCCTGCCGCCAAACTCTCTATCCCCCTTTGCTCCTCATTGCTTAAACAACGTCGCCCCCCCAGGTAGAGTGCTCCTTGGCGCGTGATCCGGGTTGCGGGGAGGTTCCTTTCACATTGCGAGACGAATGAAGCGATCCCCTCACAGGGATGGTCCGATGCCTCCAGGGCTGACTCGAATCCGTTCTGGATCGGAATGAGTGAACGACGCGAGTGCATCCGGGCGAGCACGTCCGTGTTGCTATATGTCTTTGTGCACAACAGCACGTCCCCGTGATCCGGCGCTGTCCAGCCCGCAAAATCCCTGAATTTGACGCGCTGTTCGATGATCCCATCAACCGAAAGCCCGTCGCGCTTCCCCGCTTCGATTTTTTGAGTGTTCACATCCACCATCGTAACGTCCCACCCAGCTCGTGCCAAGGACCACCCAAGGACCACTCCAATTCCTCCGGCACCGACCACATGAACCGTTTGCACCCGAGACCTGTAAAAGACATTCGGCGAAAGTCCACCCGATATCCATCGGTTTGACACCTGCACAGGGCGTGGCAACGAAGGGTCTGCCTCGTGGAGAATGAAAACAGTTCTCGCATTATTCCATCCGCCATGAGGAGCAAGGGGAATCACCTTTTTCCTCGTTTCGTCTGCACCCTCGCTCCTAGTCGACATCCTCGCCCCGTCGCCACCGTTCGCCATCCCAACTGCGTCAAGGTGGCCTGCGTTCCCGGCCTGTACCTGTCTGTCTGCCCGGGGCACCGGTCTGGTTTCACTCGCCCGAAGTCGCTCTGTGATGCCCCCGCCGAAACCCCAATATCAGACCCAAAAAAGGTCTGCTTACCAGAGATCCAAGGCACGATTCACTGTCGCACTCCAAAACAAATGCCACGCATGCAAAACAGAAGAGCCGTGCGATTCTCCTCGCATGGTTTCGCGTTATTTTCGTTCAAGCCGACGGTGTTGCCGGATATGGTGCTCCATTGCGGGACTGAGCTTACTGACGGTCTTTTACCTCGCCGCGCCAAGCTTTCTTCGCGCTCAATCCCCCGTCCCTCTTCTGCCTGCGGACATTGTACCCTTCAGCTTTTACGAGCGCGGCCCTTACCGCCCGGAGGTGCCACGGCCCGCGGCGTTGCTGGGGTACGAGCCGGGTGAATTTCACACCACCTACGCGAACTACGAGCGGTTCCTGCGCGAACTCGCCCCCAAGACGGACCGGCTGCGCGTCTTCACGCTGGGCCAGACCCCCGAACACCGTCCGCTTTACCTGCTCGCAGTTTCCAGCCCGGAAAACCTGGCTCGCCTCGACGCCATCAAGAGCGACTTGGCCCGTCTAGCCGACCCGCGCACCTGTAGCGAAGCAGACGCCGCCGCCATCGCCGCCCGCTCGCCGATGGTCGTATGGCTGAGCTATTCCATCCACGGGGACGAATCCTCGGCGTTCGAGGCCGGGATGCAAGTGCTCTACCAGTTGACGGCCAGTGACGACCCCAAGCTCCAGGACGTGTTGCGGCAGTGCGTGGTGCTCATCAACCCGGCGCAGAACCCGGACGGGCACGAGCGTTTCACCGCCTGGTACAACGCGCAGGGCTTGGGACGCCCGGAGGCATTTGCCTACGAACACCGCCAACCTTGGGGCATTTATGGCCGCTTCAACCATTACGGGTTCGATCTGAACCGCGATCTGCTGCCGGGATCACAGATCGAAAGCCGGGTGGCCGGTGCTGCGTTCCTCGAATGGCACCCGCAGGTGAATGCCGACCATCACGGCGAGACCAAGAACTTCTTTTTTCCACCCCCGGCCGTGCCGGTCAACGCGGCGCTGCCCCACGACCCCACCGAGAAATGGCAGAGTTTGCTCGGCCAGGGCAACGCGGCAGCGTTCGACCGCTTCCACTGGTTATATTACAACCGCGACGTATTCGACCTGTATTATCCCGGTTATTGGGACAGCTGGCCGAGCCTGCACGGGTCTGCCGGGATGACTTTCGAGTCCGATGGGGGTGGCAAGCGCGGGTTCAACTGGAAACGTGACGACGGCACCATCGAGACTTTGCGCGGAGCCATCGCCAAGCATTTTACGGCCAGCCTCGCCACCCTGGAAACTTCCGCCGCGCACCGTGAGGATCGGTTGCGCGATTATTATCATTTCTTTACCACGGCGATCTCCGAAGCCCAAGCCGCCAAGGACGGCGTGCGGCAAGTCGCCATCGCACCGGGCAGCGATCCCGGGGTCGCGGCCGAATTTGTCGCCAACCTGTTGCGGCATGGCATCGAGGTGCGGCGCACGAGCGAGAAGTTCACGCTGGCCAACGCCCACGACTACTTGCCTGGTGAAAGTCCCGCTGCAACAAAAACCCGCGAGTTCCCGCCGGGTAGTTACGTGGTCGATCTCGCTCAACCGCAAGGCCGCATGGCGAGGACGCTACTCGCTCCCGACGCGCCTCTCGACCCCGCCTTCGTGCAGCGCCAGTACGACCGACAGGCGCGCAACCTGCGGCGTGGGCGGCGCGAGCCTTTGGAAAACGCCGAGTTCTATGACATCACAGCGTGGTGCCTGCCGCTGGTCTTCGGGGTGGACGCCGCGTACAGCGCCGAAGCCTCGGCATCGCCCGTGCCCGACGAATTTGTCCGGCAGGCGAGTACCGTGAGCCTGACGCTCTCCAACCAAGCGGCACCCGGGGGCCAGGAGCGCGTCGTCTCCTTGGTTCCGCCGCCCCCGACCACTCCGGCGATTACGGCCTACCTCTGGACGCCGGAAACCGAAAGCGCTTATCGGCTCGCCTTTCGTCTCTTGCAGGAAGGCTATCGGCTGGCCGCCTCGACCTATCCGTTGCGTGCCGGAGGTCGGGATTATCCTCGCGGGACGTTGCTGGCGAGAGTGGAGCGCAATCCCGCGACACTCCACGAACACATCATGGCACTCGCCAAGGAGCTGGGCGTGCCGCTCGGCACCGCTGACAGTGCATATGTCGATTCCGGCAGCGTTGGCCCCGGCTCGGAGGAGGTGATCTCTCTCAAGGTGCCCAAGGTAGTCCTGATCGCAGGCGACGGTGTCGCACAGACCTCGTACGCCGAAATCTCGTATCTGCTGGGCAAGAACATGGGCGTGGAATTCGTGCCCATGAGCATCGAAGCCTTTCGCAAAACGCGCATGGCGGATTTCAACGTGCTCATCCTGCCCGATGGCAGCGCCAGTGCATACGCCCGCACCTTTGACAAAGACGGGATCAAGAAACTCAAGGACTGGTGTACCGACGGCGGCACGCTGATTTGCGTGGGTGGCGGGGCCGGGTTCGCCGCCGACAAGAAGGTTGACTTGACCGGTGCCCGCGTCGTGGGAGCGGCGATGCTTGCCAAGCAAGACGACGATTCGAATGACGACGACAAAAACAAGGAGAAAGACAACGACGAGGACTCCGCTGCTGGCAAACCCTCCGCCAACAAGGATCACCAACCCGAAGGCCGCAAGGCCAAACCCGTCGGGGATCAATCCGGGCCAGACAAAAAAGCGGAAACTGGCGCACCGAACAAGGAAAGAAAACCTGCCGATGCAGCCGACGATTTCAGGGAACCTACCGATCCATCCGTCCACGAACCGGCTACGGAAGAAGCCCATTCCAAGAACGGTGATTTTGACCGCCACAAGATTCCACTGGCAGTGCCGGGAGCGATCCTATGTGCCACGGTCAACCGGGATCATTTTTTGACCTACGGCTACGACGCGCGAGCAACGATCCCGGTCCTGGTGGACACTGACCAGTTCCTCACTCTCACCAAGCGTGGTGCGAACGTGCTGACCTTCACCGCCGCCCCGGCGGGCGACACCAACCCAGCACCTCTACGCCTCGCAGGATTCACCTGGCCCGGCAACACGGAAAAACTCATCCACGACACGGCAGCGGTCATCGAGGAACCTGTTGGCGAGGGGCACGTCATCCTCACGGCCAACGGCCCAAGTTTCCGGTTGCTCTGGCATTCTACCACCCGTCTGTGGCTGAACGGTTTGCTCTATGCGCCTGCCATGCAGGGAGGCAAAGAATGAGGGAAAAAGGGCGAAGAACCTCGACGGGATCTAGAGGGTGTTCTGCACTCTTGGATGCCTTGCCACGGTTGCTGCCAAGCAGGTAGGTGAGTATGAGCATGACAAAAGCGACGAAGTGCAAGCCCGCTCGCATGGTGCCCAACTGATCGAGGTCCCTGAAACTGGTCCGGGTTAAAGTGAGAGGTTCCCGCCTGAAAG
>CAXSED010000132.1:0-10265 GCA_964236475.1 uncultured Chthoniobacterales bacterium | reverse complement strand
TTAGAGCAGGGGTCTCATAAACCCTTGGTTCCGGGTTCAAATCCCGGCGGGCCCACTTTCCCATCGCCACCGTTGAAAGTTTTTTCCCTTCGCTGGCTGGTCTTGGCCGCCAGCCTGCTCCTTGCGCTGGCCGCTGCCTGCGGGAACCACCGGCAGGTGTTCACGGAAAAGGGCGACATTCATTTCGTGGATGCCGACTGCTACTCCCGCATGACGCGGGTCCGTGCCGTGTGCGCTCACCCGGGCGAGGTCCTGCGCGAACACCGCTTCGAGAACTACCCGTTCGGCACCCGGCCCCACACGACGATTCCCTTCGACTACGCCGTCTACGCGCTGAACCTCGCGCTGAAACCCTGGTGCGGCGGGCGTGCCCTGGACCTCGCAGGCGCGTGGATTTCGCCGCTGCTCGGGTTGGCGACGGTCTGGCTGGTCTGGCTCTGGACCGAACGCGCGCAACTCCCGGCTCGCGGTTTTGTCCTGCTCATCCTTGCTGCCAGTCCCATCGTTGCCCACGGCTTCGAGCTGGGTCGGCCCGACCACCAATCCCTGATCTTCCTGTGCATGGCCGCCGCGCTGTCGTCCGAGTGGCAGCTTTGGCGCAGCCCATCACGGGGGTGGGGGATCGTCAGCGGGGTAGCCTGGGCGTTGGGACTCTGGACTTCCCTCTACGAACCGGCAATCCTGCTCGTCCTGGTGATCCTCGCCGCTTTGTGCTGGAACCGCCCCGCTTTTTTCCAGCGCGCGCGTCTTCCCGGCCTTGCTGTCGGCGGGAGCATCCTAGCGCTGGCATTATGGATCGAGGGCTGGCGGATCACCGCCCCCCCGGGCTTCGGGGAGGGCGGGGGGGCGGAGTATTTCGCCGCGTGGTCACAACAAATCGGCGAACTGGTTAGCCTGCCGCCCTGGTCGCCAGCCATCTACGCCTGGACCGGCCTCGGCCTGCTCGCCGCGCCGGTGTTGCTCCTCCTGAACCGGGGACCCGAAAAACCGCTGGCCCGCGCACACGCTTTTCTGCTCCTCGTCGTCTTCGGCCTGACCTGCTGGCAGGTCCGCTGGGGCTACTTTCTGCCGCTGGTGTACGCGTTGGGCCTGCCGTGGCAGGTCGCCGCGATCCCGGCCCGCTGGCATTCTCTGGCCGCCGCTGGCCTCGTTCTGGGTCTCTGGCCGCTGGAGGCCGAATGGTGGACCCGTCTCCATCCCACGCCCGCACTGATCGAAAATCTCACCGAACAGCGCACCGACGCGACTTTGCTTCATGAGGTCGCCCTGTTCATCGGGGAACGCGCGGCGCAAACGACCCCATCTGCCGACGATCCGCCCCCGGAGGGCATCCTCGCCCCGTGGTGGCTCTCACCCGCTTTGGCGTACTGGTCCGGCGAACCCGCGCTCGCCGGTAGTTCGCACGAAAGCCTGCCCGGCACCGTGGACGTGGCCCGGTTCTACACCGCCGCCGATTCCCAAACCGCCGCCGCGATCCTGCGCCGCCGCCGGGTCCGCTGGGTCGTCGCCTACGAGCCGGATCGGGTTCTGCGCACCGCCGCGCCGCTGCTGGGCCTGACGAAAATCTCCACCCGCGCCCCGGGTTTCGTCCTCTACCAACGCCCCGCCGCCGCGCCCCCCTTCCTGCGGCTGGCCATGGTGAATCCCTACTTTAAGATTTACGAAGTGCAGGTAGGTTCCCTGCCTCCATGAGCGATTCCCCGGCCCCCGCGCCAACTGACGATGTTCCTGTCTACGATTTCGTGGTCATCGGCGGCGGCAGCGCCGGATACGCTGCTGCGCGTACTGCCGCCGACCTGGGCCTGAAAACCGCCCTCGTCGAAGGGGGGCGTGACATTGGCGGCCTGTGCATCCTGCGGGGCTGCATGCCGAGCAAGACGATGATCGAATCGGCCAACCGTTTCGTCACGTTGCGCCGCGCCCGCGAATTTGGCCTGCGGGCGGAAAATATCCGCGTCGTGCCCGGGGAAGTGCAGGCGCGCAAACGTCGGCTCGTCGGCGAGTTCGCCGAGTACCGGCGCGGCCAACTGGAGCACGGCAAATTCGATTTTATCCGGGGCCTGGCCCGTTTTATCGACCCGCACCACCTCGAAATTCTGCCGCCGGAAAATCCCGACGACATCCGCCCGGTCCCGCACCAGATCGAGGCACGCACAATCCTCGTCGCCACCGGCTCGCATGTCGCCGACATCTCCATCCCCGGCCTGTCGGAAACCGGCTTCATCACCAGCGACGAAGCCCTGGAATTGGAAGCCTACCCCGAGTCCCTGCTCGTACTCGGCGCGGGGGCCATCGGCCTCGAAGCCGCGCACCAGTTCGCCGGTCTCGGCACTCAGGTCACGGTGATTCAGCGCGGCGAGCACATCATGCGCGGCACCGACGTGGACGTGGCTGGCGCGCTCCAGCAGGGCCTGTCCAACCAGGGCATCCGTTTCCATTGTTGCGCCCATTTGCTGCGCGCCGACCTCGACCCCGCCAACGGCGACAAACGCGTCTGGTTCGAGCGCGGCGGCACCGAACACTCCGTCGCCGCGCGCGAAATCCTCTTCGCCTTGGGCCGCCGCCCCTGCACGCGCGGACTCGAACTCAACCGCGCCGGGGTCGAGCAAACCAAAACGGGTGGGATCAAGGTCACCCCCGACCAACGCTCCACTGCCCGCCACATCTTCGCTGCCGGGGACGTGTGCGGCCCCTACGAGATCGTCCACATCGCCATCCAGCAGGCCGAACTCGCCGCCCGCAACGCCGCCCGCCTGCTCGGCAAACTCGACACCTCGCCCGAGCATATCGACTACCGCCTCAAGCTGTTCGTCCTGTTCACCGACCCGCAGATGGCCCACGTCGGCCTCAGCGAGGCCGAAGCCCACGAAGCGGGCCGCGCGTTCGAGACCGCCACCTATGCCTTCGCCGACCACGGCAAGGCGATGGTGCGCGGCGAGACCGACGGCTTGGTCAAGTTGCTGGCCGACCGCGCGACCGGCGAAATCCTCGGCGCGTCCGCTGTCGGGCCGGAAGCGGGTGAGATCATCCACGAACTCGTCGTCGCCATGCATTACCGGGCCACCGCCGCCGATCTCGCCACGATCCCGCATTACCATCCGACCCTCAGCGAAATCTGGACTTATCCCGCCGAAGAACTTGCCGCCCGGTCCTGACGACGAACGGTTCGCCCCGACAAGAAAATGCGCGAAAGCGTTGACAGTCCCGCAGGGCACAACGAATAATCACCGTGTTGAAATTCTTTCCCCAAAAAACACCCGCGCCTCGGCCTGCCCCGGTGGCTGAACCTGCCGTCGAGCCGGAGCCTGCCTCGCAAGAAGACGAGGCGGAACCCGTTCACGCCGAATACCACGAACCGGCAGTTGTCGAGCCGGAACCTCTGCCGACCGAAACCGAATCCCTCGAAGAAGTTCCCGTTGCTGCGCCCTTGTCCGCTGTCCCAGCGGCTGACGCCCCGGCGCCCACGTCGTTCTTTAAAGCCCGTCCACCCGCCGCCTTCGTCCAAGAAAAACCCAAAGTACCAGAAAAAACGCCTGTTATGCCCGAGCCTACTCCGAACAAAAACGTCCTTTCCAAGGACGTTGAAATTAAAGGAAACATCAAGTTTACCAACGAACTCATCATCGACGGCAAGATCGAAGGCGAGATTTCTAGCGACGGCGTTTTGACGGTCGGCGAGAACGCGGACATCCGTGGCGAGATCAAGACCAAGAGCGTGACGGTGCTCGGCAAGGTCAACGGCAACATCACGGTGGGCGACCGCTGCGAACTCAAAGCCCGTGCCCATCTGGTCGGCGATTTGAAAGCCGCCAAACTCATCATCGAGGAAGGCGCGACTTTCGTCGGCAAATCTGAGGTGACCACCAACAAGGGCGCGTTGCCCAAGCCAGCGGCCGGTGGCCTCGGCGCACCTGCGCCCGTGCTCGCCGATGCTGGCAAGCAGGACGAGCCAGCCAAGGCGGCGACGTTCGGCGCCGGGCATTGATTCTGCTTGATACCAAATTCCCAGGGAACAGCCTTCCGTCCGTAACCGCTGACGGAGGGCACTGCTTCCTAACTGAACCCCCCACCGGCATCCCGCAGGGCAGCCTGAACTTTCGTGTCAAAACCCATCGCGAAAATCACGGTCCGTTGTCCCCACTGCGGAGCCGAACATTTGGAGCCGGAACAGGCGAAGTCCACGTATTGCCGCCGGTGCAGTCAATATTTCGCCATCACGGCGGCGGCGGTGGTCGGCGCGAACAAGCCGCCTGCCAACGCTCCGGCGGCCAAACTGCGGTTGGGTTTCTCGACCACTGCTTCGGCGGACCCTGTTGCGCCTGCCGCCTCGTCCGACCTCGGTGGGTTCAAGCAAAAGATCGAGTCTTTTCTCAGCAGCAAGCCGCGCCAGCGCACGGCGCGTTGTTTCGAGTGCAGTTCGGCCCATGAGGTCGGCAGCACCGCGCAGTCGAGCACCTGCAAGGCGTGCGGCGCGTACATCGACCTTCAGGACTACAAGATCGGCGGGAGCTTCAGCCGCAACATCAAGACGCGTGGTTCCGTCTACCTATCGTCGAAGGGTGACCTGAGCAGCAGCAAGATCGTGTGCAGTCAGGCGACGATCCACGGCAAGATGCGCGGCAACCTGCAATGCGACGGCATGGTGACCGTCCGGATGCAAGGGCGGCTGCTTGGCGGCATCGAAGCCGGTGAGATCATCATCGAAAAAGGGGCGGATGTGGTGTTCACCCGCCCGCTCAAGGCGTTCTCAGTAGCCGTTCACGGCAAGATGAGCGGTCAGATCCTCTCGGACAGTCATGTGACCATTTCCAAGACCGGCTCACTCGATGGCGCAGTGAATGCCACGGGTTTCTCGGTGGAAAAAGGAGGCATTTTCCAGGGGGAGTTGACGATTACTCCCCGGCAGGTTCTTCTCGGCCAGCGTCTGCCGGACGAGACCGACGGCAGCGGGAGCGAGCATCAGCCGACGCCCCGGCCCTTGTCGTTACCGGCCCCGTCTTTTCTGGGCGGTGAGCGCAGCAAGCCCGCTCACGGCTGACTTCTGATCAGTTTACCAAGCGGCGTAGACCATCAGGGCGTTGCCGTGGGGTCCGGTGTACCCGGAGTGGCCGCCGTCGGTGCGCCCACGGCTGGCGTAGGTGCGGGCGTGGGAACCACCGTGGCTGTCGGTGTCGGCGAAGGGGCCACCGGGATGATCGTTGCAGCCGGAGTGGCCACCGCCCCTGGTGTCGCTGGAATCACGGTCGACGCGGGTGCCACGGCGGGTACTTTAACCGCCGCAGGCGAGGCCAGCGGCGCAGGTGCCGGGACGCTTCCAGCCAACGGGGGCAACGACTTCAAATTCACCAGATCCTCTTGGGCCTGCGAGGAAGCGGGCGTCTGCGGATACGCGGCGACGATGTTCTCGTAAACGTGACGGGCCTCGTCGGTTTTGCGTAGTGCGGCGAGCAGATTGCCTTCCGCCAACTGCGCCAGCGGGGCGACGTAGCTCTTCTGGTAGCTCGTGGCCGCACGCTGGTAGGCGGCGCGCGCCTCGTCAAACTTCCCGGCAGCTTCCAGTGCGCCGCCTTGTCCAAGCAGCGCGTTGGGAGCCATGTCGTGCTGCGGAAACTTTTCGACGAACGTCCGCCAAGTCTGCGCCGCCCCGGCATAGTCTTTGGAATCCATCTGTTCGCGGCCCATCAACAGGTACGCACTCGCGGCGGCGTCGCTGTCGGGATAAGTGTTGATGATTTCCTTGTACTCGCCCGCCGTCCGGGCCGAGTCAAGCTTCGACGCGGCGGCAGCAGCGGCGTTGCGGCGGCTGCCTTGGTAAAGCTCCGAGGCAATCAGCGCGATGACCAATAAGAGAATCCCGCCGATGATTGGCAGCTTGTACTTGTCCCAAACCAAGTTGGTTTCCAGTAGCAGATCCGGTCTGGCTAAGGGTTGCTCATCCCGGGAGGCAACCGGCACAGCGGCGTTTGGAGAAGGACGAAGAGGAGAATCTTTACTCACGGCAATAGAAAAGGTCAGAAAATCAAAAAACTAGCCGCCCACCTCCGCGCGGGCGTCGGCGGCCAGCGGGGTGCTCAGGTAACGCTCGCCGGTCGAGCAGCCGATGGTGACGATCAGTTTGCCTTTGTTTTCGGGCCGCTTGGCCAATTCGATGGAGGCAAACACGTTCGCGCCCGAACTGATGCCCGCGAGAATCCCCTCTTCCTTGGCCAGACGGCGCGCCATGACAAACGCGTCGTCGTTGGACACGGTCAACACCTCGTCCACGATGCCCAGGTGCAGGTTCTCGGGAATGAACCCGGCACCTGTGCCCTGAATCTTATGCGGTCCCGGTTTGACGGGTTCGCCCGCCTTGGTTTGCGTGATCACCGGCGAATCTTTCGGCTCGACTGCCACCGCCTTAAAATCCGGTTTCCGCTGTTTGATCACCTCAGCCACGCCGGTAATGGTTCCGCCCGTGCCCACGGCGGCGACGAGAATATCTACCTTGCCGTCAGTGTCCGCCCAGATTTCCTCAGCGGTCGTCGTGCGGTGAATTTCCACGTTGGCCGGGTTGGAAAACTGCATCGGCATGAACGCGTGGGGCGTGTTGGCAACGATGTCGTTGGCCCGGGCGATGGCGCCTTTCATGCCTTCTGAGCCAGGGGTGAGCACCAGCTTGGCCCCGAGCATGGCCAGCAGCGTGCGCCGCTCCAGGCTCATGGTTTCGGGCATGGTGAGGATGCACTTGTAGCCCTTGGCGGCGCAAACGAACGCCAGCGCGATGCCGGTGTTGCCGCTGGTGGCTTCGACGATTACGCTGTCCTTAGCGAGCTTGCCGTCGCGCTCGGCGGCTTCGATCATCGCCATGCCGATGCGGTCCTTGACGCTGCCAAGCGGATTAAAAAACTCGCACTTCAGGGCGATGGTGGCGTCGAGACCGGCGGTGACGTGGTTGAGCCGCACGAGCGGCGTGTGACCAACGGTCTGGACGATGTTGTCGAAAATCTTGCCGGAAGGCATAGGCGCAGAGGGTGAAACGGTGGGGATTCGGTTGGTGGGCAGGCACCCTAATGTAGGGCGTGGCGGTGTTCAAGGCGCAAGGTTGCGGCGGATTCAGGGAAACCGCGCTGCCCGCCGATTCGTAAAAATGGGGCGGATGAAAATTTGAATTAACGGAGGGGAGTGCTATTTCTCCCCTCGGTCCGAACATTGGGCCGCCCGCCGCCGATCTTTCCAACGACCCACCGTTTAGCACCTGATCCTTATGTCCGACCTTCTCGACGCAGCAGAAATCAAGAATTACATGAAAAAGGTTCCCGAGTGGGAATCCGACAAAAAGCGGATCGAACGCACGTTCGAGTTCGACGATTTCACGGGGGCGATGGATTTCGTGAACCTCGTGGCAGAAATCTCCGAGGAACAGGAGCATCACCCGGACATCGACATCCGCTACAACAAGGTCAAGTTGAGCATCTTCACGCACAACAAGAACGGCCTGACAGAGCTGGATTTCCAGTTGGCCGAGCGCATCGACACGCTTTCAGAGGAGTAGGGTTCTGTTTATTTCCCTCGTTCCCAAACTTCCGCTCAAGACCGTCCATCTCTGCGAAATTTCCGCTTCGCCAGGTGTGGAAAGAGAGCCGGAGCTTTTCGAGCCAGTACGTTCCTAAGCACGAGTTTATGAACGAGGGAAATGTCAGCGGTCGCCGAAGTAGCTGAACTTGATCAAAAGGCTGGTCGGAACGGTCTGAGCGGTAACGTTCCCACCGATAGACACCTTGTTTTTCAACCACAACTCGTAGTGTTCTGCCGCAAAGAAATCGGCTTGGTCGAACTGTACTTCGAGGTGGCCGTTCACAGTATCAAAACCGCCGGAATCGATGGTGGGTGCTACCGCATGTGTCCCCGGTGGCAGTGGGAATCGGAAATCGTCGGCTTTCATTCGACAATAAAGGGTATCTCCGTTCTCTATTCGGGCATTCGGTAAACCTTTCTCGGAGAACCGTTCTATCCGCGAAAAAAGAAATAGTACAGAAAGCTCGTTGAGGGTGAACCAAGAAAGCATTGCGCCAACGGTAATGCACATGATGACTGTGCCATTCACGATGAAACGTTTCATCACTCCAGATTAGTTGGAATGAGGTCAGAGCGTCGCTGCCTGATAACCGGACACTCGTCCTGCACTCAGAGCTTTTCCGGCTCGGCGAGCAGCTTGGCTAAACGCGCCAGCAACCGCCCCGCGCCGCCGCCGTCGAGCGAACGGTGATCGAAACTCAACGTGATTTCCGCCTCGGTCGCGGGCACGAAATCGCCTTTTTCCTCGTCCCAGACCGGCACTTTCTGCCCGGCTCCCAGCCCGAACATCAATGATTCTTCGGGCAGCGGGATCGGCGTCGCCCAAGTCAACCCGAACGTGCCGAAATTCGTCACGGTCGCTGCCGCGTTGCCCGTCGTGCCGGGAGGGAGCTGCCGCTGCCGCGCTGCCTCGACGAGTTCCTGATACTGCCCGTTGAGTTCGTTCACCGGTGTCTTATCCACCCCACGCAAAACGGGGACCATCAGCCCGCCGTCCACTTCGACTGCGAACCCGATGTCCACCGAAGGCGCTGACACGAGACGCTTACCGATGAGTTGCGAGGCCAGCGTGCCATCTTCGGCCAACGCCAGCCCGAGAGCGCGGATCACGTACAGCACCACGCCGGGCTTCGGTTCGGGTTGAGTCTTGCGGTGGGCGAGGAGCGCATCCAACCGGGCCGGACGGCCCACCGTTGCTAGCGGGCGCGCCCAACTCCGGCGCATCGCATCACCGACCGCCACGCGCATCGCGGGGGCGGGTTTGGTGGCGCGGCCATCCAAATCCGCGAGAAATTTCTCTAGGTCATCGACCGTGACGCGTCCGCCCGCGCCCGTGCCAGCGACCCCGGCGAGGTCGGCGGCTTGCAACCCGAGTTCCGCCACCCGCGCCTTGACCCGGGGCGACAGATAACCGGCCCCGGTCAACCGTGCAGGCACCGGCAACCCACCGCCAAGGCCAACCTTCGCCAGCGTCGGTTGCGCAACTGCCGGTTCGCGTCCTGCCGCGCCATCGGTCGGCTCCTCTGCCCGGAGCGGGACATCCGCCGCTGCGTGCTGGCCGTTGCCATTCCCGCTACCGGCAGAATTCGCCGTGCCGGGTTCCACGTCGCCCATCAGCGCACCCGAACCACCGTCGTCCGTGGGTGGCTGCAAACCCAGCCGCTCGACCTCCTCCGGCGCGGCTTCAACGTACCCAAGCGTCGTGCCCACGGCATAAGTTTCCTGCGGCTGGACGACCAGTTCGAGCAATTTGCCCGCGCAAGGCGTCGTGACCTGCAATAACGCCTTGTTGGTCTCAACCTCGATGATTTCCTGATCCGCTTTGACTTCATCGCCCACCTGCACGGCAACACTCACGATGGTCGCCTCAGCGATGGACTCGCCAAGCTGGGGCATGATGATCGGGACGCGCATGGAGGAGGAGGGCCGGGGGAACATTAGAACTTGAGGAGTTCGCGCAACTCGCGCACCATCGCCGCCGCGCCCGGACGATGCGCTTGCCAGAGCTGCGGGTGATAGGGGACGGGGGTATCCTTGGCGTTGAGCCGGCGCGGCGGGGCGTCGAGCAGCGAAAAACCGTCCTGGACTACGCGGGCGACAACCTCTGCCGTCACGCCGCCCCAAGGAAACGCCTCACCCACGCACAGCAGCCGCCCGGTGCGCGCCACGCTACCGAGCACCGTGTCCATGTCGAGTGGCTTGATCGAACGCAGATCGACCACTTCGATCTGGACCCCGTCCGCCGCGAGAGTATCCGCCGCCGCGAGGGCTTCGTGGACCATCGCGCTGTACGTCACCACCGTGGCATCGCGCCCGGTGCGGGCGACGCGTGCCCGGCCCACGGGCAGGGCGGGTTCGTCGGCGGTCGGGAGGCGTTCGGCCTTGAGATGATAATAGAGAAACTTGTGCTCGCAGAACACCACCGGATCGTCGATGGCCACGGCTTCGAGGAACATCTGGTACGCGTCCTCCACGGTGGCCGGAGTCATCACGATCAGCCCCGGGTAATGAGCGTAGACCGCCTCCATGCTCTGTGAGTGGAACGGCCCGCCGCCGCTGGTCCCGCCGCTGGGCAGCCGCACCACCACCGGGCAGGGCACCTGCGTGCGCCAGAATTGTGTCGCCGCCTGGTTGACGATCTGGCTGAACCCCACGCTCGAAAAATCGGCGAACTGCATCTCGATGATGGGCCGCATCCCCTCAATCGACGC
>CAXSED010000131.1:0-10319 GCA_964236475.1 uncultured Chthoniobacterales bacterium | reverse complement strand
ACGCGGCCAACGGGCAGTTCGCCCGGACGCAAGGCAACGCCCGATCCGACTTCCTGGAAGCAGTGGCGACGGTGTGGTCGCAGCTCGATTCGTAGGAAGACCGTTTGCACGCAGCGTAACGGAGTGTTGCGCGCTCCCGACGACCGGACGGATTCCGTGCCGTACTTCGGGTTGATGTGTTCGGTGCTCTCTGCCCGAGCGCCGACCTTGAAACGCTGACCGTCAGACGAGGACGTCGTGCCATCACCCCAACGCGCGGCGAAGGGGTGACGGAACTGCGCGTTGACCAGTTCCGACAACACCGCCGAGTATGCTTCGTCGCGGATACCTGCGAGCTTCTCGGCGTGGAATTGCGGACCATCTGCAAGCCCAAAAGGGCTAAGCCGAGACGCTGCCGCGTCACTGGCAAGAGCATCCTTGTCACTCATCAATCAAGGGCAAGCGGGACCGGGCGATCCTCGCGGTGTTGCTCTACCACGGGCTACGCCGGGCGGAGTTGTGCAACGCTAGACAGTGTCCTGCACTTTCAGGTGCCCTGCCAAGGGTTGCTGCCAAGGAGGCGAGTGAGCATGAGCATGGCGAAAGCCACGAAGTGGTTTGAACTTCGTACCACTTCTGCTTACCGGCGGACCCACGCCGCCGGCACGGCACCTGCGAACCGGACTGGTCGCCTTGCTCACGGCGACGCTGATGGTCGCGGGAGTGGAGAAGTACGCCGAAGTCCGACTGCGGCATGAAGCGGCGAAGCTTGCGAGCCTGAATCTGCCCGAAGCGATTCGCAGTTCGGTGCTGCAAAGGGAGATTCTCTCACTGCCGCACTGTCTGCCCGTATACGGCAGCTCGGAGATGGCCATCGTGCAGCCCACCCGGTCCGACCTGTTTTTCCACCGGCAAGCGGATAGGTTTGACGTGCGCTTGGTGGGACAGGCCGGGGACCGGTGCCTGCCCATGCTCCAAGAACTCGCCGCCTTGGGCCCGACGGCCCGCGGCAAAAAAGTGGCCGTGTTCCTCTCGCCGGGGTGGTTTCTGCCGGGTCCGCCAACCGGGGCGCATGACCACTCGGCACACCAACAGTTCGCTGCGGCGTTTTCACCGCTGCAAGCCGGTGAAACCATGCTCAATGGCGCGCTCAACCCCGCTTTGAAAAGGTGGATCGCCGTCCGGCTGTTGAACTACGACAAAGTGATCCGGGCGCGCTCGCCGCTGGCGTCCGTGGCTTTGCGCAGCTTGGCGGCTAGAGCACCAGCGCGGCAGGCGTTTTTTCGCGTGCTGGTCTTGCTCTTGGAGGTGCAGGACGTCTGCCTGAATTGACAGGAACGCTGCTACTGGCTCAAGGTCAGTTACCGCCACCACCGGGTGGGGCAGGCTGCCGCCGGGAGCGCGTACATGGCAAGACACAAAAGGATGAGGTGGGCACAACTCGCCGCCGACATCGACCGGGCGGAAGCCAAGACACATGCTGTCACCTTCTACAGCGTAGGGTCAGGAAACGGTGGCCGCACCTTACCGCACAGCCATCAGAGGAACAGTCGCCCGCGTTGACGGACGGCAGCGCGGCTTTCTTGCGCCGGATGCGGGCAGCCCCCGAGTGGGACGATTTGGAGTTGCTGTTACAAACGGCGCGGGGCCTCGGGTTAAGACTGCGGGTGGATCAACCGATCAACGGGTTGCTCGGCGACGCGCAAGGAGTGACGGCAAGTGCGCGGCAGGCTTACTACCGGCAAGTCGCAGAAGCAGCAGATCTAAGCTATCCAGCCCGAGTCGATGCCGTGGAACCCATCGTATGCGACCACGGCGTTGTTAAGCAATTGCGAGCACCGGAGCAAAACCGACCAATCTCGCGGTTATAGAAATCCACGCTTTGGCGCTCGGATGATCCGGTGGACTGAAAAGAATTGATCTTCGTGCTCCAAGAAATCATTCAACGGATAATCATCACCCCCGAAAATGATCACCCGTTTGTCACGGCTTAACACTCCGGCAGCGGCGATGTTTCACGCTGATGGCCATCGATGCGTCCTCTCCGCCCACCAAAACGAAGGAGGGGCATCGCTCTTCCCCCATTCTCCAAGCGTGCAAACGCTGGCTGCTCAACCAGGAACAATCCACCGGCGACCACAATGGGCCGTCGGCGGGTGAGGGCGCGCACGAGCACTCCTGGTGGCAGGTCATGTGCCTGACCGGGGTGAACTACTTCTCGACCCTCGGCTACCAGCCCGGCATCGCTGCTCTGGCCGCCGGGGCGCTCTCGCCGCTGGCCACCTTGGTGCTCGTGCTGCCGACGCTCTTCGGGGCCCTGCCGGTTTACAAACGGGTGGCGCAGAAGAGTCCGCACGGGGAAGGAAGCATCGCCATGCTCGAACACCTGCTGCCCTGGTGGGGCGGCAAGATCTTCGTGTTGACGCTCCTCGGCTTCGCCGCGACGGACTTCATCATCACCAACACCCTTTCCGCTGCGGACGCGACGGCGCACTTGGTCGAGAGCGCGTATACGCCAAGCGTCCTGCACGGCCACAACATTCTGCTGACCCTGTTGCTCGTCGCGGCGTTAGGCGGCGTGTTCCTCAAAGGCTTCAAGGAAGCCATCGGCATCGCCGTGGGGTTGGTCGCCGTGTACCTCGTGCTCAACATCGTGGTCGTCGGCGATGGCCTGATGCGTATCTTCGTTCATCCGCACCACTTCGTGGAATGGAAGCAGGCTCTAGCCAGCCACTGGAAGCCTCACGACTATTTTGACGGCTCGGAAGCCTCTTGTTCTTGACGTGACAACCGGGCGGATAGGCGATAGCTTGCTCCGTGTGAAAGGGACACCGGGGACGTTGCAAGAGGGAGGAGTTGCCTTTGCCTCTACGCACTGGACCATGGTCTCGCTCGCGGCGGGCAACCAGTCGCCGGAGGAGGCCCGGGCCGCACTGGCCGCTTTTTGTCAGGCATACTGGCCGCCGCTCTACACCTTTCTGCGTCGGCGCAGCTATAATCCGAACGACGCCCAGGATCTAACCCAAGGCTTCTTCGCCAATCTTCTCCAACAAAACCTCCTCAGCCGGGCTGACCGCGACAAGGGACGGCTGCGCACCTTCCTGCTCGGTTCCCTCCAGCACTACTTGGCGAACGAATACGACCGAACCCGCGCCCTCAAGCGCGGCGGCGGCCAGCAGATCGTTTCCATGGACGAACACTTGGCCGAGACGGAAGCCGCTCTTGCTGTCACCCATCATTTGGATGTTACCGGCAGCTACGATCAAGCCTGGGCTGCGGCGCTGGTGAACCGCTCCTGGGAACAACTCCAGGATGCGCTTGCCACCGAGGGACAGACGCGTTGGCTGGAGGAACTCAAGCCTTTCCTCATCGGCGGCGAAACCGCCCCGCCGCGTCCGCAGGAGGTTGCCACGCGGCTCAACGTGTCTATCGACACCCTGCGTAGTGCCTTGCGCCGCTTGCGCGAGCGGTATCGTGAGCTGATCCGGCTCGAAGTGGCGCGTACCGTTACCGACCCGGCGGAGATCGACGAGGAACTCGACTACCTCTATCGATTGCTGCTGGCGTGAATGAGTTTATCGGCTGCCTGCGACCTGCCCTGTACTCATGACCCCCGAATCTTCCCATCCCCACGTTTCGCTGTCTGGCGCAACCGACCGCCCCTCCTTCACTGAGGAGATTAGCTCGATCGAACGCTGTGCTAAGTGTCGGCATCCTCTCCTCCGGCGCGGCAGCAAGGGCGAATGCCTGCGGTGTCTGGTCAGTTTCGTTTCGTCGGTGGGGCACGATTCCTGGACGGACTTTTCTCCGGACATGAGTCCGGCGGATGCGCCGTCCCCGTGTTACGGGCATTTCGAAGTGGTCATCGGCGCGGACGGCCTGCCCGTCGAACTTGGCTCGGGCGCCACCGCCACGACGTACCGCGCCCGCGACACCGTGCTGGAAGCTGAAGTGGCGCTGAAAGTCATTAACCGCCGAGGCGCGGCACATCCAACCGCCCGCGCCCGGTTCCTGCGCGAGGCACGCACCGCCGCCAGGCTCCACCACCCCAACGTCGCGACGGTGTCCTATTACGGCGAGCAGGCGGGCGAATGCTACTACGTCATGGAACTCGTTCAGGGCGAAACGCTCCAGAGCCGGGTGCGCCGGGAGGGGCCGCTCTCTCCGGCACAAACCCTGGAGATTGGCGTGCAAGTCGCCCTCGCTCTGGAAGCGGCGGAAGCTTGTGGCGTGGTCCACCGCGACCTCAAACCGTCCAACCTCATGCTCGTCGCTCAACCGGCGGGGCATGGGTCGAGCCCTGTTCAGGTGAAGGTGATCGACTGGGGTTTGGCCAAGGCGGTCACCGTGGAGGAGCCTTTTCGGGCCGATCATACCCGGGATGGCTTCGTGGGCACGCCTGCCTTCGCCAGCCCGGAGCAGTTTGCGCAGACGGCGGATCGGCGCATCGACACGAGCTCGGACATCTACTCACTCGGTGTGACTCTGTGGTATCTCCTCTGTGGACGCACTCCTTTCGTAGGGGAGACCTTGGAGGAAATCCACGCCCAGCAGACGCAGCATCCCCTGCCGTTGGATCATTTGACCGCCGCGAAGGTACCGGCTCCGCTGGTCGCCTTGCTACGCTCGGTTCTGGCCGTCGATCCTCGGCGGCGGCTGCAATCGGCGCGGGAACTGCGCACGGCACTGACGCGCTGCCGGGCCCGGCTGGCGTTTGAGCGTCGCCGCCGGGTGGGAGCGTTGGTGGCCGTGGGTTTGCTGCTTGGGGCGGGGGCAACTGCCCTGGTGCATGCCCGGCTCGTTACGCTGGCAGGTGCTCGCCCCGCGATGCCAACGGAAATCGCGTCCGTCGCGGTCCTTCCCTTTGAGAACCTGGAGGTAGATGGAAGGAACAACTTCTCCGTCCAGGGGGTACAGGCGGAGATCGCCGGGAAGCTCGCCCGCGTGGCGGCGCTGAAGGTCGTCGAAATCCGTGACCCTGCGGCCTATCCGCCCGGTCACCGTGACTTGCCCGCCATCGCGCGGGAGCTAGGAGTCGATCAGGTGCTCGAAGGCAGCCTGCGCCGTGACCCCGACAAGATTCAGGTCCGGCTCGTTTTGAACGACCTTCGCCACTCTTCCAGCCCTCCCGCTTGGCTGGAAGAATACCACCGCCCGCTGAAGGAAATATTCGGCGTGGAAAGTGAAGCTGCCCGGGCCGTTACCGCTCACCTGGGGGTTGTACCCGCGCCGGAGGAACGCGCGCTCATGGACGCCGCGCCCACCACCGATCTGGCGGCATACGATTTTTACCTGCAGGCTGCTGCCCAGTTCGGGTTCGTCAAAGGAACCGCCGAGGTGCGGCAAGTCTTGCACCAGCAGATCGCCCTGCTGGAGCAGGCGGTGGCCCGTGACCCGAAGTTCGTCCGCGCGTACTGCGCCCTGGCCACCGATCACGACGAGTTCAGCCTCACCGGGCCGGATGAAAGCCCTGAGGAACGGGCGACCGATCACCGCGCCTTGGCCGAAGCTGCCTTGCAAAAGGCCCGCCTCCTGCGGCCCGACGACGGCAGCGTTCACGTCGCGTCCGCATACCATTTTCACACGGTCAACCACGACGACGAGCAGGCCCACACCGAGGCGGAATTGGCTAGGCGCACCTTGCCAAATGACCCGGAGGTTTATCAGCTTCTGGGCATGCTGGCGCGCACGGCGGGCCGCTGGGACGAGGCGCTTCGCGCCATGCAGAGAGCCGCTCTCCTCGATCCCCATGATCCCCGCTTCTTTTACGATCTGACAGGTATTTTCCGCGCTACGCGGCGTTACCAGGAAGCGGACCGCACCTGCGTCAAATTTATGGCGCTGACTCCCGCCAGCGCCTTGTCTGATCACTGTTCCCTACGTGCCATTGGGCCCTTGGAACAGCGGGCTGACCTGGCTCCGTTACGCGCCGCGCTGGCCACCGCCGATGCGGACGCGTTGAATCGCGCCGACCCGGCGAAGTACGACGAACCTCGGCTGATCCTTACATTATTGGCGCGTGACCCGGATGGCATTTCGCGCGTCTTGGCCAGGAGCAAGCAGCGACAGTTCAACGTGGGGGGATTTTCATACCCCGCCGGTTGGTTTGCGGCGCTGGCGGCGGGAATGCGTGGCGACGCGGACGCGGCACAAGCCGCCTTTGCTTCCGCGCGGGAAACGGCAGCGCGGGCAGCGCAGGTCAACGCGGGTGATCCCCGTTGCACTAGCGTGCTGGCTTTGATCGACGCAGGCCTCGGTCGCCGGGACGAAGCGGTGCGTGAGGGGCGGCTCGCCTGTGAGATGCAGCCCGCAGCCAAATCGGGGACGTTGGCCCCGGCGCTGGCTTGCAACTTGGCGGTAATCTACGCGTGGACGGACCAGCCAGATCAAGCCTTTGCCCTGCTGCGCGATCTGGTCGGCCAACCCGCCGCGAGGAATTGGTGGTACCGGGCAACGTACGGCGACCTCGTGCTCAATCCCCAGTGGGACCCGTTACGCCGGGACCCGCGTTTTCAGGCGTTGATCGAATGTCTGGCCCCGGTGCGACTGCGTTGAGTGTTCCCCTCCTCCTTTCCACTGATTCTCCACCCCTGCTGTCATCTTGACCAGCGCAGTTCAGTCAACACCATAGTGAATTGAATGACTCTCCGGCCCTCTCAAGCCGGTGGAATGACGCAGACGGAATCGAAGGCGGATCGTGACCTCCGAGTGTGACGTGACAACCCATTGCCGCTCTGCGGCACCCACTTCTCCACTCTAGTTCAATTCACTTACAACCTGCTGTAAGTGCTCGCCGCATGGAGATTTGTGACCTTTTTATCTTTCGCGCTCATCGCGCGCGCCGCTAACCCCCGCAGAAAACTGCAATTTTTCTGAACGGTTTTCCGGTGAAAACTTAATAAGAAAGTACACAACCGTTTCCTCGGTCACTCACGGCTTTTGAACGGAGTTGGGCATGTGTACTCAGACGGCACGCGTGCAGATTGGTCAAAAGGCATCACTACAATATTCATTTATGAAAATTATTCGTTTCCACTCATTTGCACTCGCAACCGCACTTGCCGTTGGCTTGGCTACCTACCCAAGCCGCAGCCACGCCCAGAGCATCGTCAACGGCAGCTTCGAAGACCCCGTCGAAGCGACCAACAGCCTCACCGAAATTACCGCCACCGGGATTCCCGGTTGGACGGGTGACAGCATCGGGGGAGCCACGCATGAGTACATCATCAACGGCAACATCCAAGACCTGCAAGGGCGCTACTACGGCATCACCTCCTTTGGCCAGCAGTATCTCGGTCTCAACGCCATCGCCAACAACAGCTTCCGCTCGATCGAGTCCCAAAGGGTGACCGGCCTCACGCTGGGACAAACTTACGAGCTGACGGTGTACATCGCCGACCTGGATGGCGCCGCTGATCCGAACGCAAGCATCGTCGCTTCGGACGGCACCACCGGCTCGGGCACGGTCCTCGGCTCGGAGACCGTGGAAGCGCCGGTCAGCACCGGTCCTTACGGCACCGGGACCATTGATTTCGTGCCGGAGACCCTGGACTTCACGGCGGCATCCAGCAGCGTGACCTTTTCCATCGGCAACCAGAGCAGAACAGGCACGATGGGCTTCGACAACGTCTCGCTAGCAGCGGTGGTGCCCGAGCCGACGACAGCCGCTACGGCGCTCCTGGGCGCGGCAACCCTGACCGGCATCATGTTCCGCCGCCGCACGCGACTGGCCTGAAAACCAGCCACGACGACTTGCTTCCCGTTTTCGCCTCTTTTTCACCCGCTGGCGCGCCACTCACCGGCGCGCCAGCCACATCCGCTCGCTCATGAAAAACCAGCGTACCCACCGTTTGTCCCCCCTCGTTCCATGCGTGCTTGCCGCCGCCTGCTTCGCACCGATCATCCCCGTTGCGCAGGCGCAGACCAGCGGCTCGCTCACTCCGGTCGCCACGACTTACAACTACAGCACCGCCCCCTGGCTCATCACGGCTGGTACAGGCACCTACCCGGACGGCGGCGGCACTGCGACGTTCAACCCTGTCATCAGTCCTACACCGGGTACCATCCTCACGGGCACCACGATCACCGTGGACGTTTCGCCCGATCTCTCGCAAATCATCTACAACAGCCCGTTCTCCTACACTCTCGCAGCAGGCACTGGCACCTCCCTCGTCGCTGACGCTGCGGGCCTGACGCTCAACGCCGCCAACACCGTCGTCAATTCGCCCACGAGCGTCGTCTCCACGACGTTCAACAACATCAGTGCACCGATCAGCGGCGGCGGCACGGCTGGGTTGACCAAAACGGGCAGCGGTATCGTCACCCTGTCCGGCGCGAACACTTACACCGGCGGCACACACATCAACGGCGGCCTGCTCATCGTCGCGGGCACCGCCGCCAACGGCGACGCCGTGTTCGGCGCAACCGGCGCGGGCAATGACCTTTCCATCAACGGCGGCACGCTGTTCACCAACGTCACCGGCGGGCTAACCACCGCGCGCAACATCACCCTCGGCGCGAACGGCGGCACCATCGAGACAGACACGGCGTTCACCACCAGCGGCGTCGTCAGCGGCACGGGCGCGCTCTCCGTCAACGCCCTCGGCACGGCGGCGATCACCCTGACCAACGCGAACACCTACACGGGCGCGACGATCACCAGCCTCTCCACCGGCAGCGCGCTCACCCTGAGCGGCAACGGTTCCATCGCCAGCAGCAGTTCCTACGATCTCTCCGGTACGTTGACCTTGGACAACTCGGGCACCACCGGCGTCAACCGCCTGAGCGATACCGCGAGCGTGACCTCGCGCGGCGTGCTCATCACCACCACGGGCAACGCCAACACCGCCTCCGCCGAAACCCTCGGCGGCCTCACCCTCGCCAGCGGCTTGACGGAAATCAACGTCATCCCCGGCACAGCGGGCTCCAGCCTGACCACCGCCGGCATCACCCGCCAGAACGGCTCCACGCTCTTCGTGCGCGGCACAAACCTCGGCGCGGCTCCCGGCGCGGGCGTTGCGACGATCCTCTCCACCGCGGCCCCGACCCTGATCGGCGGCGGCGGTGCGGCGGGCAGCACAACGATCTCGGTCGTCCCCTGGGCGCTGGGCAACCTGCTCGCCACCACCGCCAACAACGTGACGGTGGATATTAGTTCCACCCAGGTGACGTACGACCCCACCGCCGGGTTCCGCCCGCTTGCCACTTCGGAATACGCCACCACCCTCGGGGCCAACGCCACCGACAACGTCCGGCTCACGACTTCCACCGCCGCCAGTGCGGGAATGACCGCCAACGCCCTCCTGTTCGCCCCTTCCGCGACCGGCCAGAGTCTCACCGGTGGGCCGATCAACGTCACCAGCGGCTCGGTCATCTATTCGCCCACCGCCACCACGGGCACCATCGTGGTGGTGGGAATCCCGGGAACCATCAGCGCGGGCTTGAACTTCGGTGCCGCCGAGAGCGTGATCCAGTACACCGCCCCGCTCACGCTCAGCGGCGTGATCACCGGCACCGGCGGCCTCACGCTCTCGACCCCGAACTCCTCCGTCGCGACCATCACCGGTGCCAACACCTACACCGGGACGACCACCATCGTCGACGGCCAGGTGTCGTTTACTGGCGCGGTGGCCAACGACGGCGTGACCGCCGGACCTCTCGGTCTGAGCACGACGCCCGTCGTGTTGGACGCGGGCACAGGCTTGGTCCGACTGGCAGCCACGGCCAACACCACGTTCAACCGGAACCTGCTTGTCGCGGGCACCGGCAGTCCCGGCCTGGATTACTTCGGCGGCACTTCCGGGCTCACCATGAACGGCAATATCGACGTGGAGCATAACCTGATCATCTACGCTGGCTCGTCGACCGCTACTGGCGTGGTCGTCAACGGCACGATCAGCGGACCGGGCGGCCTGCAAGGTTACAGCAACGCCAACGTCACGCTCAATGGCAACAACACCTTCACCGGCGGCGTCAACGCGCTGGGCGACACTTATACACTCGGCTCGGACACCGCCTTCGGTACCGGCACGGTCTACACCTCGGCGGCGAGCACCTTCCAGGGCTCGGGCACCCAGACCCGCACGATTGCCAACAACTTCGTGACCCTGGCTACGCCGACCTTCGCCGGGACCGCCGCGCTGAACCTCACCGGCGGCGTCAACCTCGACGGTTCGCGGACGATCGCCGTTACCAATACGGCGGGCACGACCTTCACCGGCGTGGTGAGCAACGGAGCCATTACCAGCACCGGCACCGGCATGGTGGCCTTCAACAGTTCCACGGGCAACACGTTCACGGGCGGGTTCGTGAACACCGGCGTGGCGGCGACCAGCAGCGCA
>CAXSED010000130.1:0-10565 GCA_964236475.1 uncultured Chthoniobacterales bacterium | reverse complement strand
TGCAGCGCGGGCGTGTATTTCAAAATCACGCGTTTGGAAAGCTCGTGCTGCAAGTGCGGACGCCGCTCGGCCAGCGCGTGGATGGCGTCGAGTTGTTGCCGCTCGGTGCCGAGCACGCCGACGTGCACGTGGCAATGCTTGAAATCCGCCGTCAGGTCCACAGCCTGGATCGTCACCAACTGGGTGAAATTCATCTCGTGCATGACGATAGCGCCGAGTTCGCGCTGGATGAGTTCCCGGACTCGGGCGGGTCGATTTTTCATATCAGTTTGTAGGGCGACTGTCCCGGTTGCCGCGTGAGGGCGCGTGAATTGGAAGAGAGAAAGGACCGATCCCGAAACTGCCGCCATCACGCGGCAGCCGGGACGGTCGCCCTACAAATTCACACGCGCGTTTAAAGCTTCTGCGCGATCTTTTCCAGGGTGTAACACTCGATGATATCCTCGACCCGGTAGTCGCTGTAATCGCCGAGCTTGATGCCGCACTCCAACCCGTTGCGCACTTCCTTCACGTCTTCCGTGAACCGCCGTAGCGTGGCCAATCCGCCGTCGTACACCGCTTGCTTGCGGCGCAGCACCCGCGCCCGGGCCGTGCGCGCGATGCGCCCATCGGTCACGAGGCAACCCGCGACGTTGCCCCGGGTCAGCTCGAAGAGTTGCTTCACTTCCGCGTGGCCGATGACCGTTTCGCGCAGTTCCGGGTCAAGCAACCCGGCCATGGCTTCCTTCACCTGGTCAATCAGTTCGTAGATGATGGAGTACAACTTGATCTGTACGTTCTCGCGCTTCGCTGCGTTGAGCGACACGTTTTCCACCTTCGTGTTGAACCCGATGATGACCGCGTTCGACGCGCTGGCCAGCAGCACGTCGCTCTCGGTGATCGGCCCGATGGCCGTGTGGACGAAATCCACGTCCACCTTTTTGCTCTCGACCTGATCAATCGAGGTCGTGATCGCTTCGAGCGAACCTTGCACGTCCGCCTTGACGATGAGCCGCAGCGTCTTGTGCGCGCCGTCGTTGTTGGAGCGGTCGAACAGGCTTTCGAGCGTGGCGCGTTGCGGCGCGACGAGCTTCACTTTGCGAGAGGCGGTTTGGCGTTCCTCGCTGAGCGTCTTGGCGTCCTTCTCGTTGGCCATGACCAGCAGGTCGTCGCCCGCTGCCGGCAGGCCGGAGAAGCCAACGACCTTGACCGGTGTGGACGGTCCGGCCTCCTTGATGGTCTTGCCCAGATCGTCGAACAGCGCCTTGACCTTGCCCGAGAAATCGCCGCAGATGAACGGGTCGCCCGTCTTGAGCGTGCCCATTTGCACGATCACCGTCGCGGTCGGCCCGCGTCCGGCTTCGAGTTGCGCTTCGATCACGGTGCCGCGCGCCGGGGCCGTCGGCGATGCCTTCAGGTCGAGCAATTCGGCTTGGAGTGTCATCAGTTCGAGCAGGTTGTCGATGCCCGTGCCCTTGGTCGCGGAAACCTGGCACACCGTCGTATCACCACCCCAATCGTCGGGCGCGAGGCCCTGACCCTGGAGCTGCTGCTTGACGCGGTCCACGTTCGCGCCGGGCACGTCGATCTTGTTGATCGCCACCATGATGCTCACCTTGGCGGCCTTGGCGTGATTGATGGCTTCGAGCGTCTGCGGCATGAGGCCGTCGTCCGCCGCGATGACGATGACCGCAATATCAGTGACGTGTGCGCCGCGTGCCCGCATCGCCGTAAACGCCGCGTGGCCTGGGGTATCGAGAAAAGTGATCTGGTGCCCGTTGTGCGTGACGCTGTACGCACCGATGTGCTGGGTGATACCGCCTGCTTCGCCTTTGGCCACGCGCGTCTTGCGGATAGCGTCCATCAGCGAAGTCTTGCCGTGATCGACGTGACCCATGAAAACGATGATCGGCCCGCGCGGCTTGAGTTCTTCCTCCGGGTTGACGATCACCGGAGCCACGGGAGCCTTGACGACGACTTCCTGCTTATGGACGCCCGCGCCCCGCTCCCGGCGCTCGACTTCCAGCACGAACCCGTGCTTCTTGCACAATGCCGAGACGACTTCCTGTTCCAGCACCTGATTCGGTGACGGAAAGATGTTCATCTCGATCAAATCCTTGTTGAGCTGGAACGGACGCAGGCCCAGGTGCGCGGCGAGTTCCTTGACGACGATGGGCGGCTTAATGTGCAACACCTTCTCGCCGGTGGGGCTGGTCGTGACCTCCGCGCTCGGAGCAGTCGGCGACGTGGACTTACTGGTTTCATCACCGGCGGGCGCAGCAGCCGGAGCCTCGACGGGCGGCACCGGGGGCACCAGCGAACCGGCGGCCTGCGTAGCGCGCTTGGGGCGAGTGCCGGAAATCAGATCGACGACCTCGGCTACAGGAGCCACGGGTGCGGGGGCTGCCTTGGCGACGACCGGCGGAGTTACCGGTGTGGGCGCGGGCGCTTTCTTGCCGATGGTCGGCAGAGCGCGCATCACCTTGGGCTTGGCGACGGGCGCGGGCTTGGCCTCATCGATGAGCGAAACCGCTGGCTTGGGCGGCTCGGGGGCCGGGGCCGGGGCAGCGGGGGCAACCGCTTCGGGCGCGGCCTTGGCGGAAGCTGCGCGGGAACTCACCGCGCCGGAACGGCCAGCGGCGCCGGCGGCGGGACGCTTGCCGGATGAATCTTTGGAGGAGGCGCGAGGGCTGGGCATGTTTGAGATAAGAGAAAAGTTGAGAAAATCTGTCGGGTCGAATCAGCGAGGGCGTTCATGGCGGCAGGGGTCAGCCGTTCGCTGCCCCGCCTGCGCGGGCTTTTTCGTGGATCGCCGTGGCCTGTTCCAAGTCGATCTCTAAAATATCGGCGAGGTCCTGCGGCTCGACTTCGAGCAGCGATTCCACGTTGAGCAGCCCGTTCTTGACGAGCGTCTGCGCGAGCGGCAGCCCAATGGCCAGATTCGCCGCGAGGACGCTGGCCGCTTGTGTCACCTTGTTTTCCATGACGATGGCCGCACTCTCGTCCTTCTCGATGTTGATCTCCCAACCGGTGAGCTTGGCGGTGAGCCGCGCGTTCTGGCCGCGCTTGCCGATGGCGAGCGAGAGTTGGTCCTCGTCCACTTTGATCGTCGCCGCTTTCTTGACGGCGTCGAGCGTCAGGCTCTTGACCCGCGCGGGCTTGAGCGCTTCGAGGATGAACTCGCGCGGTTCGGCGTGCCAGCGGATGATGTCCACCTTCTCGTTGTTGAGTTCGCGCACGATGTTCTTGACCCGCGAGCCACGCATCCCGACGCACGCGCCGACAGGATCAACCTTCTCGTTGGCCGAGTGGACGGCGATCTTCGTGCGGTAACCCGCCTCGCGGGCCAGGCCGCGAATTTCGACGGTGCGGTCGTTGATTTCGCTGACTTCCAGTTCAAACAACCGGCGTACGAAATTCGGGTGCGACCGGCTCAGGATAATCTCCGGCCCGCGCATCCCGTTTTCCACGGCCATGACGTAGGCCCGCAGACGGTCGCCGACGTTGTAATCCTCCGTCACGACGCGCTCCTTACTGGGCATGATAGCGTCGAACTTGCCCAAATCCATGATGACATCGCTGCGCTCGAACCGGCGCACGGTGCCGCTGACGATCTCGCCCGCGCGGTCCTTGAACTCGTCGTACATCATCTCCTTTTCCGCCGAACGGATGCGCTGGAGCATGGCCTGTTTGGCGGTCTGCGCGGAGATGCGCCCGAAATCCTTCGGGGTCACTTCGACCTCCATCGTCTCGCCCACCGCGACGCCAGGCTTGAGCTTCTGCGCGCGGGAAAGCAGCGTTTCGCTGAACGGGTCGATGACCTTTTCGACCACGGTCAGGCTCGCCATGGCGCGGATCTCGCCGGTCTTGTGGTTGATGTCGATGCGCAGGTCGCGCGCCGGGCCAACGGATTTCTTGGACGCCTGAAGCAAGGCATTGGAAACCGCTTCGATGAGGATCTCTCGTTTGATCCCCTTCTCGCGCTCGAAGTAGTCCAAGGCTGCAATCAGTTCGCTGTTCATAAGAAATAAAAACGCCCGACCAGTGACCGGGGCGGGCAAAGCCGCCGGGCAGGGCGTGCGGACAAAGAGAACGCTCCGTGTGGTCGCCGGTATCAGTCGGGCCTTCTAGTATAAGGGCAACCCATTCCACCGTCAAGCGATGTGCCGCCAGGAAAACACGGGCAGGGTGGATGGCGATCTCCGGGCGTCATTTGTCGCGGCGCGGCTTCCCGGTGGCCCCTTGAACAAAGGGCGCTTGCATGTAAAAGAAGCCGCAACTGGTGAACGATTCGCGGGTTGGACTGAACAGATGACCACCGAAAGCAAAGGAGAAACGGGCGGGATGGACCCGGGGGACGACGAGGCACTCTGGGCCCTGCTGGGACGGCAGGAACCGCCCGCCAAGGCCGGTCCGTACTTTGCCCGCCGTGTTTTGCGCCAGATCACCGAGGAACCGCCCGGCGGTTGGTGGCAGCGCGTCTGGCGGGTCTGGTCGCTCGCGCCCCGGCACACGGCGGCGTGGTCGGGGGCATTTGCTCTCGGAGTGCTTTGCCTGTCGGCGGTGCTGACTTTGCCCCTGACTCGTCCCACCGTGACACGAGTGGCCGTCACGAAGGACACCGCCGAGTTTTCCACCGCCGCCAGCCCGGTCCCGGCAGACGCGGCGGAGGCTCCCGAATCGACGGACGAGGTGGCTCCGGTGCAGGATGCCGAAGTCATCGCCGACCTGGATAATCTCCTCAGCCGGGAAGAAAGCCGTTTATGGACCGAGGACGACACCGCGCGATTCTGAACGCGTCCGTTCTCGGCGGCGTGGGTCTGCTGATGGTGACCGGCAGCCTGTTCGCGCAAGTTCCCACGCCGACTCTCCCCGTCACCCCGGCTCCGGTTGCCGCAACGGCGACCCCCTGGGTGCAGGCATCGCCGCCGTCCACCCCTTTGCCGCCCGCCAAACCGGCGAGCGTGACGATCCGGGTGGATAAAGAGGGCCGCTATTATCTCGGCAACGAAAAGGATGCCTTGCCTGCCGACGCGTTGGTTGACCGCCTGCGCAAACTGCGCGAAGCGCGGGGAGACACTTTACAGGTGTACATTCGCGCCGACCGGGACGCGGATTATGCCGTTGTCACCACCGCGCTCGACCGCGTGAAGGACGCCGGGATCAAGGACGTGGCGTTCGGCACGATCCCCGGAAACAAAGCCTCTTCCCCGAATCCGTCCGCGTCGCCTTCCCGGGAGGAAATAGCCAAAGCGATGGCGCGCAAACGCGAGGAGGAACTGGCCAAGGCCACGACGGCAGCCCCCGCCAAACCGCCGCGTCTCTCGCCGGAAGAGCGCGAGGCCTACGAACGCAACCTCGGCCTCTGGCTCGCGCTGCCGCCGGAGGAACGCCAGGCGTTGCGTGGCCAAGCCACCGAACGCATCCGCGAGGAAACTGAAAAAGCGTACGTCAACAGCGGGCTGAATTTGAACGGCGACCAACGTGAGGTGTTCGCGTTGCGCTACCGGCAGGAGCGTCGGCGGCTGGAACGCGAAATCCAGGAAAAAGCGGCGGCGGAACGCGCCCGGCGGCTGCCCGAGATCATGGACCGGCTCAAGCACGAGTTTCCCGTGACGGCTTCCACCATCAACACGCCGAAGCCGATTCCTACTCCCACGCCAACCGCCGCCCCGACCGCATCGCTATCCCCAGCGAAATAGACCGCCTTGCTGGCAGAGGCAAGACGCAGCGCGTGCTCAAGCGGCACGGGTGGACTTGCCAACCGCCGCCAGAACGAGGCTGGCGACCGCGTGGGTGTCCAAAGCGGAGGTGTCGATGAGGCGGAACTCCACGGGAAGCCGGTCAAAGGCATGCTGCGCGCGGATCGCTCCCTCCAACTCGGTCCGCTTCTGGGAGTCGATGCGGTCCCGTCCCGAGATGCGCTGAAGAAGGATTTCGTCGTCGCACCGCAGACGGAAAGGAAAGAGAGGCAGACCGTGGCGAGCGAAATGGTGCTGATGGCGGTCAAAGGAGAACGCCATCTCAATGGTCAGCGGAACCACGAAGTGCTGCGCGCCGCGCTGAAGATGAAACCCGATCACGAGGGAAATGGCCTCGTACACCGCTTCCACGTCGGCGTCCCGCTGCCAAGAAAACGGGGTGTAGGAGGCGAACCAATCGCAGTCCAGGAACACCATCCGGTCGCTTTGATCCACGATGACCCAACTGGTATCGGTTTTGCCTGTGCCGGTCGGGCCGGTCAATAACATGATCATCTTTGCTCCTGAAGGAACTCGGCGCGGACAGCCGGAAACTGTTCGCCGGAGAGGGCGGAAATCGAGGGTAGAAGGCTACCCGACCTCGCTTCCCGCCCGCTTGGCTCGCAACACTTCCTCGATCTTGCCCAAAGGTAAACAATTGATTACGTCCGCGCGGGTCAACCAGCCTTTGCGGGCCTGCGACACGCCGAACCACAAATCCTGCAAACCCTCCGTGCGATGCGCGTCGGGATTGATCGCGCACTTGACCCCTTTCTCCTTGGCCAGGTGCCACCAACGCCAGTCCATGTCCAGCCGCCAGGCGTTCGCGTTGAGTTCGATGATCGTGCCCGTCGCCGCCGCCGCGTCGAGCACCGCCGGAATGTCCACCGCGTACCCCTCGCGCTCCAGCAGCAAGCGGCCCGTCAGGTGACCCATCATAGTAACATAAGGATTTTCCATTGCCCGGATGATCCGGCGCGTCATCTCGGCCTGGGGCAGAGTGAACGAGGTGTGGATGCTCACCACCACGTAGTCCAACGCGGCCAGCACCTCGTCTGAAAAATCCAGCGTGCCGTCCTTGTGCAGGTCGCACTCGATTCCCGCGAACAACCGGAACATCGTGCCGGTGTTTTTGTAGCCGTCGTTGAGCCGCCGGATTGCTTCACCCTGTTCGGCCAGCCGCCGCTCGTCCTGGCCATTCGCCTGGAACGAGCTTTTGCTGTGGTCGCCGATGCCCAAGTATTGCAGGCCGAGGTCCTGCGCGGCGTGGGCCATTTCTTCGAGCGTGTTGTGCCCGTCGCTGGCGGTCGTGTGGCAATGGAACGTGCCGCGCAGGTTTTCGGGTGCGACGAGGTCGGGCAAGGTGCCGTTGGCGGCGGCTTCGATCTCGCCGAGATTTTCGCGCAACTCGGGCGGGATGTAATCCAGACCCAGCGCCCGGTAGAATTCCGTTTCGTCCGTGATCGTGGGCAGCGGCTCGTGCTCCTTCGCTTCGTCGGCGATGCTGATGCGATAATCGTTGATGGACCAGCCTCGCGTTTCCAACGCCCGGTTGCGCAGCGCGATGTGATGCTCCTTGCTGCCGGTGAAGTGGTGCAGCGCATAGGGATATTCCGCCTCGCTCACGAGCCGCAGGTCACACTGGATGCCATCCTGCAAACGCACGGAAACCTTGGTCGGGCCGTGGACGATGACCCCTTCCACGAGCGGCAGCGTGACGAACCAGTCGCCGACCGCCTTGGGGTTGCCCGTGGACGCCACGAAATCCAGGTCGCGCACGACTTCCTTGCGCCGCCGGAAGCTGCCACCCTCGCTGGCGCGGTGCACGTCGGGATGGCCACGCAGCAGTTCGACGATGCGGAACGCCGCGCCCGCCACGTCGCCCAGACGATGGAACGCCGCGTTTCGCTGGCGCTGCTCGATGTTGGCGAGCAGGTTGGTCGCCGTCTTTTCGCCGAACCCGGGCAGCCCGGCGACGCGACCATCGCGGCAAGCGGCTTCCAGTTCAGCCAAGCTGCTGATTTGCAGCTTGTCGTACAGCGCCTTAATCTTCTTCGCGCCGAGGCCGTTGATCGTGAACAACTCGAAGATGCCCGGCGGAAAGCCGGCCTTGAGATCGTCGAAGTAAGCGAGGTGCCCGGTCTGAATCAGTTCGGCGATTTTGTCGGCGGCGGATTTACCGATGCCCTCGATCTGGCCGAGTTCGCCCTTGGCGGCGACGGCTTCGAGGTCGCCCGCATAGGTTTCGACGGCGCGAGCGGCGGTCTGGTAAGCACGGATCTTGAAGGGATTTTCCCCCTTGAGATCGAGCAACTGGGCGATCCCCTCGAGCGTGTGGGCAATGGATTCCTTGGACACGCTTTTCCCTTAAACCGGGGATGGAAAACCGGCAAGGCGGATTGCCAGTGTCCCGCTCGTAAAGCTGCCGTTGGACGCCCGCAAAAAAGCGACAGGGGCGGTGACCTCGCGATCCCGCCCCTGCGCAAATTTCCAAGGATGATCCCGTGCAATCAGGCCCGCTGACGGCGTGAGCGTGCCAACGCAACGAGACCCAACAGGCCCAGTGCCAGCATGGCATCCGTGGCAGGCTCGGGCACGGCGATAGTCAAATTGTCGAAAAGCAGGCTGTTATCGCCCGCGCCGGTCAGGCCGCCATTGGCGTTCGTCGCTTTATCGGCCAGGCTCCAGTCCGCCGAAAAGCGGGCCACATCTTGCAAGGTGATGGGGCCGCCAGCGATGCTGCCGCTGAAACTCCCTGCCAGAGCATTCGCCGAATCCGTGATCGTAACCCCGAATTGGGGAGAGGCACCCGGGTTGATGGTGAGTTTCAGATGGTACTGCGCGTTGAAGACCACCCCGCTGCCGGTAGTCGTTCCCGTCGTCGCGCCGCCAGCGGTCACGGTGATGTTGTCCTGCCCCGTCCCACTCGTCGTCGGGGGAACGAAATTGATGCTGATCAGCGACTTCGTGCCATCCGCGCTCCGCAGGGAGAAGGCGAAAGAATCAGTGTTGGGGAAAGACGCGGAGGAACCCGTAACCGCGAAATCCAGGTTCATGACGAGCTGGGTCCCGATAGTCGGAAGCGCATGGTACAGGCTGACGAGACCTGCGGAAGTTGTGGAAGGAACCACGTCAGGCGCGCTGGTGGTCGGGGTAGGATTGCGCTCAATGCCGCCAACCGCCCCACCAAACTGGCCCGCGAAAAAATTATTGCCGCCTGCCCCAAGCACCCCGACATAATTCGTGCCGCCGTTCACCTGGGTACCGCCGGTGGCACCGACGGGATCGCTGGTCGCCCAGCCGTTCTGACCAGCCAAATTCACGACCGGTGCGGTCGGGGAACTCGTGTAGGGAGCGAAACCGGAGAGCGGCGCGTTGTTGTACGTGTCAGGGGTATTGGCGTTCGTGCTGAACGTCGTGCTGTAGTAAACGCCCTGCGCGTGGACGGCAGCCGCCGTCACGCAGAAAACGGCAGCGGAAAACACCACCTGCCGCATCCAACCACTCCCGCGGAGATAATGGCTCATGCAATGGAAACCGTGGAAACTGCCTGGCGCAGGAACAGGAAGCCTAACGGGAGCTGACCACCGGGGCAACGGTCGGCGTCGGGACGGTCACCACGCGCGCCTGGGCGGAGGAAGGGAGCTTCGAGAGGAGTGCCATCACGGCCATGGCTGCGAGGATAAAAAGGGCAATTTTCTTCATGTCGATGTTCGTGAAAGGTCGGTATCTGTTTGGTGTCGAAGCTTCTGTCCAACGCCAATCGCGTCCAGTGGTAGCGACAAAACGCTCAGCGGTCAAACTTTTTTTCGGGTCGGCCCTTGGATTAGTCGGCACCCAGGCGGCTCAGCCTTTCTTGCCCGCCTCGACCGGTGCGCCGTAGACCTCACCGCCGTAGCCGTGTTGCGTGTAATAGTAATAGTGTCCGACTCCCGCGCTGCGCGGCAACCGGTTGAGCACCAGTCCCACGGGCCGGTTGCCCGCGTGTTCGAGCAGGCCGACGGCACGCTGCACGGCGTTGCGTTTGGTGTGGCTGGAGCGAACCACCAGGCAAAGCGACTGGATGTAGGGAGTGATGATCAGCGTGTCGCTGACCGCCAGGACCGGCGCGCTGTCGATGACGACCCGGTCGAACTGGCGCGTAGCATCGGCCACCAGTTCGCCGAAGGTGTGACTGGAGAGCAGTTCCGCCGGGTTGGGTGCCTTGGAGCCGCCGGGCATGATGTGCAGGTTGTCAACTTCACAGGTCACGGTGGCGGCTTTCATGTCCGCCTTGCCGACGAGGTAATCCGTGATGCCGAGTTGGCCGCGGGCGAATTCAAAAATCTTGTGGATCGACGGGCGGCGCAGGTCGGCGTCGATGAGCAGGGTCCGGTGGCCCTGCTGGGCGAGGGACACGGCGTAATTGGTGGAACTGAAGCTCTTGCCCTCGCTGGGGACCGCGCTGGTGAAGAGCAGCACCTTGCGCTCGTTCTCGGGTCCGAGCAGGGCGAGCGACGCGCGCAACGTGCGGAAAGACTCGGCGGCGGTGGCGTTAGGTTCCTGGACCATGAGCAGGTAGCTCTTCTGCGCGGGAAACTTCATGTCCGGCACGGCGGCGAGCACCGGCAGGTTGAGGTAATGCTCGGTCTGATCAACGGTTTTGAGGGTGCGGTCGAGCAACATCAGCAGCAAGATGATGCCAAACCCCAGGGCTAGCCCGCCGAGGGTGGAAAGCAGGATCGTCTCGAACGGCTTGGGGCTGATGGGGAAGTTGGAGAAAGTGGCCGCCTCGCTGACGTGGACGGGATCGGCCTGGATGCCCTTGGTGAGGTCGGTCTCGTTGATGCGCTTGAGCACGGACTG
>CAXSED010000129.1:0-10582 GCA_964236475.1 uncultured Chthoniobacterales bacterium | reverse complement strand
CCGGTGTCCACCAGCCAGAGCGCCCGGCGTCCGTTGACGTTGGCGGCGACCTCGAAATCGCTGATGGACTGCCGCTTCATCGGAATTTCGCCGTAGCCGCGCGACCGCAGGTAGTCGCCCAGCCCGTCGGGCGGCGTGCCCCGGTCATCCGCGCCGTGGGGCTTCCAGGCGAAGAGTTGCAGCCCGGCGCAGTCGATCACGAAAGAGAACGTCTGGAGCACGTCCGCGCCGATGATGCCGTCGAACTGTCCCGGGTTGCGCCCGGGCCGCCCGGCGTTGAGCGCGGAAAGGTCGCTCACGCCGAGCAGAAACGGACTGGCCTCGCACGGGCCGATTTGCAGGCGGTTGGCCAGCGCAGCCTGGATTTGCTCGCCCGGCCCGCCGACCGCCCCGTACACACGCACGCCCGTTTTCACCGACGAGAGCTTGAACTTGGCGAGGCTGGCGGTGTGGACAACCGTGATCTGCGCGCCGGTGTCCACGAGGAAATGCCCGGGAACGCCGTTGATTCGCGCGACGACCTCCAAATGCGGACCCGTCTGCCGCCGCAGAGGCAGCACGGCATACCCGCGCGGCCCGAGGTAGTCGTCCAGTCCCTGACCGGCGGTTCCCGTACCGACCGGATAAAACGGACCCTGCGCCGGAGCGATCCGGGGCCAGCAAAGCCCCAGCATCGCCAACAAGCACCACCACCGGAGCGAGAAGAAAATCTGGGGGCGACGCGGGCGCATGGGTGGCAAGCAGTCTCCGTGATCCGGCGGAACAAACAAGCCGGAAGTCGGCGTCCGCGAGGAATCTCTCCGGGTAAAGGAGCACGATCCAGACCGGAGCGGAAGGTTCCCGGCGGTTATTCCGCTGATTCCGCGTCCGGGGAACGCGCCAATTCGTAACATGCCGTTGGGAGCAAACCCCCGGCTCGCCGTCCAGAATCGAATCAGCTTCCCTTATGTCAAACTTCGCCGAAACTTTTCAGAGCACCTTGCAACAGATCGAACAGTCCCGCGACCCCGAGGCGCTGGCTGCCCTCTTTGGGCCGGATGCCGAATTGCTCAACCTCGCGCTGACCGAACCGATGAAAGGTCCCGAAGGCGCGCATAAGTTCTGGGCGAATTATCTGTCCGCTTTCGAGAAGATTGCCTCGAAGTTCCATCACACGATTCAGAACGACAATTCAGCGGTCTTGGAATGGGTGAGCGAAGGCGTGATCGCCGCGACAGGCCAGCCGTTCAATTACCGTGGGGTCAGCGTGATCGAGCACGACGGCGAAAAGGCGCACAAGTTCCGCACCTACTATGATTCCGCCGTGTTCCTGCCCGGCGGCGCGAAGCACAAAGAGACGGTTTGAGCCGCTCGTTCTAAAGATGGGGATGCTTCCGAGGCATCCCTTCTCTTCATCAGCGTGCCGTGTCCGGCGCACCTTGGCCGTGCCGACGACGCTTGAGATGCAACTGCGCGAGCGAATTGGCAATCGCCGCTTCCGCTGCCGCCTGCGCTTCCGTGCCGATACTCTTGTCCTCCAACGCCGCCTTGGCACGGTCGATGGCCGCCTGCGCGGAATTCTCGTCGATTTCCGTGTCGCGCACGGCGGCATCCGTCAGGATGGACACCCGGTCGGGCATCACTTCCGCGAAACCGCCGCCGGTGGCCAGAAACGTTTCCTGCCCGCCCTTGAGGATACGCAACTCCCCCGGCTTGAGCGCCGTAATCAACGGGACGTGCAGCGGCAAAATGCCGTACTCACCGTCCGCGCCAGGGATGGTCACCATGTCCACGTCCTCGGAGTAGGTCTTCCGCTCGGGCGTGACGATTTCGAGTCGTAGCGTAGGCATATGGGAGAACGATCAAGCCTTCTGCACCATGTCGATGCCGCCCTTCATATAGAAGGAAGTTTCGGGCACGTCATCGTGTTTGCCTTCAAGAATTTCCTTGAATCCACGAATCGTTTCCTTGAGCGGAACCTGTTCGCCTTTCGTGCCGGTGAAGATTTCGGCCACGGTGAACGGCTGGCTCAGGAAACGTTGGATCTTGCGGGCGCGGAACACCGTTTGCTTGTCCTCGGGCGAGAGTTCGTCCATGCCGAGAATAGCGATGATGTCCTGCAAATCTTTGTATTTCTGAAGCACCTTCTGCACGCCGCGCGCGACGCCGTAATGCTCGTCGCCCACGATGTCGGGCGCGAGTGCCTTCGAGGTGGATGAGAGCGGATCGACCGCCGGATAAATGCCCAACTCCGCGATGGAACGCTCCAGCACGATGGTCGAGTCCAAGTGCGCAAAAGTGTTAGCCGGGGCCGGGTCGGTCAAGTCGTCGGCGGGGACGTACACGGCCTGGAAGCTCGTGATGCTGCCCTTGTTGGTCGAGGTGATGCGTTCCTGCAAATCGCCCATCTCGGCGGCGAGCGTCGGCTGGTAACCGACCGCCGACGGGGTACGCCCGAGCAGCGCGCTCACCTCGGCACCGGCCTGCGAGAAACGGAAAATGTTGTCGATGAAGAGCAGCACGTCCTGGTTCTTCTCGTCGCGGAAATACTCCGCCATCGAGAGGGCCGAAAGCGCCACGCGCAGACGCGCGCCGGGAGGCTCGTTCATCTGGCCGTACACCAGCGCGACCTTCGACTTGGAAAGGTCATCCTGGTTGATGACGCCCGACTCGCTCATTTCGGCGTAAAGATCGTTGCCCTCGCGGGTGCGCTCACCCACCCCGGCGAATACGGAATAACCGCCGTGCACCTTGGCGATGTTATTGATGAGTTCCATGATGACAACCGTCTTGCCGACGCCCGCACCACCGAACGCACCCACCTTGCCACCCTTGGTGAACGGGCAGATCAGGTCGATGACCTTGATGCCCGTTTCGAGCACGGTCGATTTGGTGTCCTGATCGACCAGCAGCGGGGCTGCGCGGTGAATCGAGTAACGCTTGGTCGCGTTGACCGGGCCGCGGTCGTCCACGGGATCGCCGGTGACGTTGAACACGCGCCCGAGCACACCCTCGCCCACCGGCACGCTGATCGGCGCACCGGTGTTGGTGACCTGCATTCCGCGCTTGAGGCCTTCGGTCGAACTCATGGCGATGGCGCGCACGAGGCCTTCGCCGAGATGCTGCTGGACCTCGAAGGTCAATTTCGTGGCCTTGCCGATCACGTCGAACTCGATTTCGAGCGCATCGTAGATTTTTGGCAGCCCGGCGGACTGGGAGTAGTCTACGTCAACGACGGGGCCGATGACCTGAACGATTTTGCCGGTGTTGGTTGCGGTCGCGGTATCCATAGGGAGAGGGTAAAAAGATCGGGGACTAGAGAAATGGTTAGGCCATCGCCATCTGGGCGGTGGTGATTTCGAGCAGTTCGGTGGTGATCGCCGCCTGACGCACCTTGTTGTATTCCAGGGTCAGGTCCTTGATGATTTGCTTGGCGTTGTCGGTCGCGTTCTTCATGGCGACCATGCGGGCGCTGTGCTCGCTGGCGCGGGCGTCGAGCACCATTTGAAACACCTGGAAATGGACGTACTCGGGCAAAATGGCGTCGAGCACTTCGGTCTCGCTCGGCGCGAAGATGTAGCCGAAACGGTTGTTCGGATCGGCGGCTGGATTGACCGGCGTGTCGAGCGCGCCTTCTTTTTTGCCCGCGCCGGGCAGAGCTTCCGCGCTGATGGGCAGGAGCGTGAGGATGGTCGGCACCTGGGTCAGCGTGTTGACGAAGCGCGTGTAAACCACGTTCACCTTGTCCACCTCGCCCGAAAGGAATTTCTCGATGGCGAACCGGCTGATGGCTCGCGTTTCGGTCAGGGTCGCCGCGTCCTTGACGACGAAATCCGCCACCAGATGCCGCTTGGTGCGCGCGAGGTACTGCACCGCCTTACGTCCGCTAGCAACAAAGTCGGTCGTTTCGCGGTCCAGATGGCTCGCCTCGCGGAACAGGTTGGTGTTCAGCGCGCCGCAAAGTCCTTTATCCGTGCTGATGAGAATGGTCAGTTCCTTCTTCACCGGACGCGCCGCCAGCAGCGGATGCGCCTCGGTATCCACGCGTTCGCGCAACGACACGAGCACGCGGTTGAGGATCGTCGCGTATTCACGTCCCGAGGTCGCGGCCTGCTGTGCCTTGCGCATCTTGGACGCCGACACCGTTTGCATGGCTCGGGTGATCTGCTGCGTGTTCTTGATCGACTTGATGCGCCGACGGATTTCGCGGGTGTTTGCCACAGGTGGAAAGGGTTAGATTCTTGAAAACGTCAGTCTTTGCCTGCGCTGTTGAACAACGCGATGCACAACGCACTAGCGAACAAAAAACCGGCCAGAGCGCCTAACTTGTAGCTGCTGGAAAGGTCGGAAGTGCTGTGTTGGGTGAACGCGGTGATCAATCTCGGCAGTTGGAGCATCGCCCAAAGTCCAGCCAGGATGCCCAGGATGACTTTGACGACTTTCATAAAACGGTTCGATGGGCGCTGTGTTTAGCGGAACGACTGCTTGAACTCGTCCAGCGCGCTCTTGAGTGCCGCTTCGGTGTCTTTGTCGAACGCCTTCTTGTCGCGGATTGTGGTCATCAGATCGGCTTTCCGAGTGGTGAGATATTCCTGCATCTTGGCCTGGAATTCCTTGATGCGATCCACCGGCACTTCGTCCAGATAACCATTTTTCATCGACCAGAGAATGGCCGCCTGCTCCTCGACGGCAATCGGGCTGTACTGGCCCTGCTTGAAGAGTTCGACGACCCGCGCGCCACGATCCAGCTTGGCCTTGGTTCCCGCGTCGAGATCGCTGCCGAACTGCGCGAACGCCGCCAGTTCGCGGAACTGCGCCAGATCGAGCTTGATCGTGCCCGCCACCTGCTTGATGGCCTTGATCTGCGCCGCCGAACCGACACGGCTCACGGACAGACCCACCGAGATAGCTGGGCGGATGCCCTGGTAGAACAAGTCGGTTTCCAGATAAATCTGGCCGTCGGTGATGGAAATGACGTTCGTCGGGATGTAGGCCGACACATCGCCCGCCTGCGTCTCGATGATCGGCAGGGCCGTCACGCTGCCGCCGCCCGCCGCCTCGCTCACGCGGGCTGAACGCTCTAGCAACCGGCTGTGCAGATAGAACACATCGCCCGGATACGCCTCGCGGCCCGAGGGACGTTTGAGCAACAGCGACACCTGACGATAGGCGACGGCGTGCTTGGAAAGATCGTCATAAACGATCAGTGCGTCCATGTTGTTGTCCATGTACCACTCGCCCATCGCGGCACCGGCAAACGGGGCGAGGTACTGGTTGGCCGCCGTCTCGGAGGCAGGCGCGGAAACGATGGTCGTGTAAGGCATCGCCCCGGCAGCTTCGAGGATGGCGACCGCACGGGCCACGTTCGAGTTCTTCTGGCCGACCGCCACGTAGATGCTGTACATCGGGCGGAAATCCGTCACCCCGGCCTTCTCGGCGGCGATGTTGATCTTCGCTTGGGAGATGATGGCATCGAGCGCCACGGCAGTCTTGCCCGTGGCGCGGTCGCCGATGATCAATTCGCGCTGGCCACGGCCAATCGGCACCATTGCGTCCACGGCCATGATGCCCGTTTGCACCGGCTGGCTGACGCTTTTGCGCTTCATGACGCCCGGCGCGATTTTCTCAACCGGGTACAGCACATCGCTTTTGACCGGCCCTTTGCCGTCGATGGGCTGGCCAATCGCGTTGACCACCCGGCCCAGCAAGCCTTTACCGACCGGCACGGAAAGCAGACGGCCCGTGGTCTTGACCTCGGAACCTTCCACGACGCCCGAGTAATCACCGAGCAGGATCGCGCCGACCTCGTCTTCTTCGAGGTTAAGCGCGAGGCCGAGCACGCCGTCGGGGAACTCGATGGCCTCGTTGAGCATCACGTCGCTCAAGCCTTCGATGCGGGCCACGCCGTCACCGACCTCGCGGACGGTGCCCACGTTGGTCTTGGTCGTGGTCGTCTTGAGACCGGCAATCTGGGTTTCGATGTCTTGGAGAATCGTGCTCATGGGCTAGAAAGGGAAAAGGGAATAAAAAGGGGATTAAAATTGTTCCTGCAAACGGGCCAGACGGTTGCGCACGCTGCCGTCCCACACGTCGCTGCCGAGCTTGATGCGCATGCCGCCGATGAGTTCCGGGTTGACGGTGAACTCGCTGGTCAGGTCCTGGCCGTACTTTTGCTTGAGGTTGTTGAGAATGCTCTCGCTCGTTTCCGGGCTGAGTGCGACCGCGCTCTCGACCACCACATGACGCTTGGCCATTTCCAGACGCAGTAAACGCTGGAAGTCTTCCAAGGCACCCGCGTAATGGCGCGGCTTCTCCGTGATGACGCTCTGCACGATGCTCGAAACTTTTGCGCGGTCGAGCGCGCCATCGGTCAGGCTCAAACGGAAAAGCTGACGGGACAGGCGGCGGGCTTCTTTGGTGATCTTCATACAACGGGACGGTTAGGGGACGGATTCGGAGCGAGAAACAATCAGGCGATTTGACGGGTGGTTTCCTCGCCTAGGCGTTGCTGGTCTTCGGCGGTGAGGACCTTGCCGGTGACCTTGCCGGTCGTCTCGATGACCAGACGGCCCAACTCGCGCTTGACCTCGCTGAGCACGCGGTCGTGTTCGAGGGTCGTCGCTTCCCGGGCGCGGGCGATGATGCGCTCGGCTTCGGTGACGGCTTCCTGCGAGCGGCGCGAGGCGAGGGCATCGCTGCTCTGGCGCGCTTCGTTGATGAGCTTCTGCGCTTGCAAGTTGGCTTGGTCGAGCATCTCGCGGTGCTTCGCCTCGGACTCGGCAAGCTGGAGCTTGATTTTCTCAGCGTTGGACTGCCCTTCGGCGATGCGGCGGCGGCGTTCTTCCAAAATGTCGATGATCGGCTGGAACGCGTAGGTTTTCAGTACGATAAGCACGATGCCGAAAGCCAGCGTCTGCGCGAGGAAAGCGGGCCAGTTCAGGCCGAAAATTTGCGGGATGCTTTCGCCGTCGGCGAGGAAGTTCAAAGCGGAGAAGTACATGACGGGCAGCGGGAAGCGGGAGGTGAAAAGTGGGATGGAAGGAGGGACAACCGGCACCCCTCGGATTGAAGGGGTGCCGACCGGAAAACCGCGGGCGTTTGAACGCTTACTTGTAGAGGAAGAAGGCGATCAGCGCGTAAATGGCGATGGCTTCCGCGAGCGCCATGCCGATGATGCTGATGGTCAGGATGTTGCCGAACGCGCCGGGGTTGCGGCCCACGGCTTCGGCGGCTTTCGCGCCGACCATGCCGACACCGATGGCCGAGCCGAGACCGGCTGCGCCGAGGGCGAACGTCGGCCCGAGGAATTTCTCGGCGACCGGGGCGGCGGTGCGGACCACGTCGGCTTGGGCGAGGAGGTGAGAAAGGAGATCAAGGGTCATAACGGATGGGTTTCTATGCGGTGTCTGTTTTGGTGATGAATCCCGGCGTCCACTCTCTTTGGATGGTCCCGACGAGAAAAGGGTTGTTTAGTGAGTGGTCGCGGCGTGACCGGCAGGCAAAGCGGCGGCGTGCGAATCATCCGCGTGGTCGTGGGCATCGCCGTGCGCGCCTTCCTCATGGGAGGTCGTCAGCTTGATGTAGACCGCGCAGAGCAGCGTGAACACGAGGGCTTGCACCACGCCGACCAGCAGTTCGAGAAAGTAAAACGGGATCGGTACGATGATTTTCATCAGGAAGGCGATGGCTGTAGGCATGTGCATCGTCTCGCCGAGGTCGGACATCGTGTGCATCAGGTTTTCACCCGCGTAAATATTGCCAAAGAGCCGCAGCGACAATGACACCGGGCGGAAAGCAATGGAAATAACCTCGATGACGCCCACGAAGACAAAAATACCGATCAGCGGATATTTGAGAATGCCGCTGACCTCGCCCTTGGGGCCGAAGATGTGGCTGAAGAACCCGCCAACACCCAGTTCCTGAAAACTCCAGATTGTCCAGAACACCGTGAACACCAGGGCCATCCCCAAGGTGAGATTCAGGTCGGCATTGGCCGGGCGCAGCAGCGGATTTTCTACCTCCGGTAGCGAAAGGAACGGGCCGCGATGGGAACCGAACCCGACGGTGCCCACGCCGGGCAGCAGTCCGAACCAGTTGGAAACGAGGATGAAAAGGAACAGCGTTGCCAACAAAGGGAACACCTTGGCGACCATGTGGCGGCCCACGATGCCTTCCAGCATGTCGTAGAGAGCTTCGATGACGGCCTCGAAAAGGTTCTGGCTGCCGCCGGACTTGGGCACGAGTTCCATCTTCGCGGTCGCACGCCGGGCGAAGACGAGCACGATGATCGCCACGATGGCGGCCACGATCAGCGAATTCGTGAAAATATGGCCGAACCAACCCATCGAATCCAAGGCAGGCGTCTGCTCGGCATTCAGCGGGATTTGGGCCAGGAGATTAAGCATGACGGCGGGTTGGAAAGGGGTCGATTGACAACGACGGTAATCCCTTGTTTAGAAAACAACCGTGACCAGCGCTTACTGCCCGAGGGGTCTAGTGATTCCGAGACAGCGTGCGCGAGGAAGGGGTAAAGGGAATCGAGCCTTATAAAATAACCGGATGCCCCCCTTGGCAAGTTCTATTTGTGAAAAATTTCACAAGCGCAAATCCATTCGCTGAATGATAGCAACAACCCTTTCAACCATAGGCACTTCGTCTCATTTCGCAGACCGGAACGAAATGACGCCCGCGCACTTTATGGCCACATGACATCCGACTCTCCCACCTCCAAACGGGGCAGCAATTGCTCCAGGATTGCCGAGACGGACTCCGCCACGCTTTGCTGTTCCGTATGGACCACGATTTCCGGGTCTTCGGGGGCTTCGTAGGGCGCGTCGATGCCGGTGAATTGTTTGATCTGCCCGGCGCGCGCCTTCTTGTAGAGGCTCTTGGGATCGCGCTGTTCGCAGACCGCCAGAGGGGTGTTGACGTAGACCTCGATGAATTCGCAGCCGCCTTCCAGCGCGATTTCCCGGGCGCGGCGGCGGTCGGTGCGGTAAGGCGAGATGAAGGCGGTAACGGTCACGAAGCCGCCGTCAGCCATGAGCCGGGCCACCTCGCCCACGCGGCGGATGTTTTCGATGCGGTCCTCGGGCGAGAAACCCAGATTGGCATTCAGGCCGTAGCGGACGTTGTCGCCGTCGAGTACGTAGGAGTGAAATTGGCGTCCGAAAAGCTCGCGCTCCAGGGCGTTGGCGATGGTCGATTTGCCCGCGCCGCTCAGACCGGTCAGCCAGACGACGGCTCCCTTATGGCCATTGCGGCGGGCACGGTCGTCCCGGGTGATGGTGCCCTCGCTCCAGGTCAGGTTCTGACTGATGACCTTGCGCCGGTCGGTGTAGGTCCCGCCGAACGCAATGCCGCCGCCGCTGACATCGTGGCCGTCCACGAGCACGAAGCGGCCCATGGCGGGGAGCCGGTCGTGGTTATCGAGGACGAGCGGCTTGCGCATCTGCAACGTCAGCTCGGCCACGTCGTTGCGTGAAACCGTCTTGATGGCGGAGTCCCCTGCCCCGTCGCGGCTGGCGGGCGCGGCGAGAGTGGCGGCGTCCATGACGCGTTCGATGCTGGCGACCTGGCATTCCAGTTCCTGCGTGGCGAGCTTGATCTTGTAGGAGCCGCCGAGGGTGAGGTCGTTGCGTCCCAGCCAGAAGACGTTGGCCTTGATGCGGTTGGATTCGATGGGTGCGTCTGCCGTGTGGCTGGCGACGTGGCCGCGCTCGACGAAGATTTGCTCGGTGAGCGTGATCCCAACGCTCTCGCCCGCCACGGCGCTCTGGGTCGCGGCGTCGCCGTTGCGCTCGGGCCAGCGTTCGATGGTGGCGACGGTGGCGGTTTTATTGAACGGCGAAAAGGTCAATTCGTCGCCGACGCGCACCGTGCCGCTCTCGATGCGCCCGGCGAGGATGCGGCGGGCGTCGAAACGGTACACGTCTTGAATGGGCAGCCGCAGCGGACCGGCCTCGGCGGAAACCGGCGGCTGGAAGAGGTCCAGGGCTTCGGAGATGGTCGGGCCGGAGTACCATGGCATCGCCTCGGAGCGGGTGGCGACATTCGCACCTTCTCGGGCGGAGATTGGGATGAACACGCGCGGCTCCACCCCGAAGGCGAAGAGAAAATCGCGGTACTCGGTTTCGATGGCGTCGAAAACCGCCTTGTCGTAATTGACGAGGTCCATCTTGTTGACCACGACGGCGACTTGTTTCAGCCCGAGCAGACTGAGCAGGTAGCCGTGGCGGCGGGATTGTTCGCGCACGCCCTCGTTGGCGGCGATGAGCAGCAGCGCGGCGTCGGCGCGGGCCGCCCCGGTGATCATGTTTTTGAGGAATTCCTTGTGACCCGGCGCGTCGATCAGCACGCCCGGACGCCCGGCGGCGGTTCTAAAGGCGATCTGCGAAACGTCGATGGTGATGTTCTGGTCGCGCTCGGCCTGGAGGGCGTCCATGAGGAATGCCCACTCGAAAGGCACGCCGCGCCGTTGGCAGGACGCCTGGATGGATTCGAACTTGCCCTGCGCGAGCGCGCCGGTGTCGTACAGGAAGCGGCCAACGAGCGTGGATTTACCGTGGTCGACGTGGCCGACGATGACGATGCGCAGAGGCAG
>CAXSED010000128.1:0-10587 GCA_964236475.1 uncultured Chthoniobacterales bacterium | reverse complement strand
GCCCGGCTGCGCGAACTCCAGATCAGTGAGACCGACCGCGACGCCCGGCTGCGCGAACTCAAAACCAGCGAGGCCGACCGGGCGGCACGCGAGAAGCAGGTCAAGGAACTGACCGCCCTGCTGCGGGCTAGCGAGGCCGACCGCGACGCGCGCGGTAGGCAGGTCGCCGAACTCGCCCCCCTGCTCCAGACCAGCGACGCCGACCGCACCGCCCGGCAGGCACAGGTGGAAGAACTCGCCGTCCTGCTCAAAACCAGTGAAATCGACCGCGAGGCGCGCGGCAAGCAGATTACCGAACTCACGACGTGGCTCCTGGCCAGCAACGCCGACCGCGACGCACTCGCCAAACAACTCGGGGACCTCGACGCACGGCTCCAAGCTAGCGAGGGCGACCGGGAGGCCCAGGCCCAACACATCACCGACCTCACCACGCAGATCGGCCAGCTCAACACGTCCCTTCACACCACCGAGGCCGACCGCACGGCCCAGGGCGCGCACATCACGGACCTCACCGGCCAGATCGGGCAACTCAATATTTGGCTCCAGGCCAACGAGGCCGACCGGGCAGCTCAGGCCAAACAGATCGAGGAACTCGCAGCCCACCTCGCCACCGGCGACGCCGGACCCGGGCCCGCCAAGGACCGGGGACCGGGAACGAAGATGTTGCCAACCGGCCCGGGGCCGCGCGACGAACAGGAGGGGTCCGCCCCGCCGAAATTGACGCCGCCCGCTCCCGACCGCACTTTGCCCGTCCCGACCGCCGCCGGTTCTTCCCGCGAAGGAAAGCCTCTTGCCATGAACCTCGACCAACCCCAGCCGCCCGGCGGTGTCCGCCCCTCGTGATGAAGTCCGAGGCCATCTGGACGGAAGAGCAAGGCGCGGGCACGGCGGCGGACCTGGCCATCATGACCGACCTGCGGCGGCGGTTCCAGGGCAGCCAGGAACAGGAAACCGCCGCCCGCGCCGAGGCACAAGCGCTGGCGCGTGAACTGGCCGTCGCGCGGCGGTTGCTGCGGTTCGCCTGCGGCCAGCCCACGCCTGCGCGCGTCCGTCCGCCGTCGTCCCCACGCCCGGCACGGACGGTGGAAATCCCTCGTTTGCGCGCCGCGCTGCTGACGGACACCGTGATTTTTCATCTCGACGCCTGTGAGGACCGGGGGACGTTCACCGCGATTTCCGGGTGGGCGTTCCGCCCCGCGCCGGAATGGGACGGACGCGCCACGACGGTGACTCTCCTGTTCCGGGACGGCGGGACGGTTTACGCCGCAGCGACTGCCCGCGTGCCGCGCCCGGATGTCGCCGCGTATTATGCCGCGCAACCAGCCAACATGGCGGGCGGCGCGAGCGGCCTGGACGGCGTGGGTTTTGCCTGCGAAATCCTGCACGAATCGCTGCCGGAAGGCGTGGACCTGGACATCGTGCTGCGCCTGGAATGCGCGGGCCTGGCGTGTGAACAACCCACCGGAACGCCCCTGCGTCTCTGAGCCGCCGAGACGATCCTGCCACGGTTCCATGCACTCCTTTTCTCCTCCATCTCCCCCGTCCCCGCTGCGCGTGGCGGTGGACCTGAGCAACCTGCGCCCCGGCGGGGAGAACGGTGGCATCAAGCCCTTTTTGTTCGAGACCTTGCTGTGGCTGGGCAGCCAGGGGCGCGTGCCGCTGCACTTCGTCTACCTGACCTGCACCAGCAGCCACGCCGACGTGCGCGACGAACTCGCCCGCGTGGGCGACGAATTGATCTGCGTGCGCGACGACGGCGGCCCGCTGCCACGCGGCGACGGGCGCGCTCCCCGCGAACGGCTGGCTCTCCCGCCGCCGCCGGACCTGCTCTGGCAGCTCGACGTGCGCGTGCTGTATTGCCCGTTCGGGCCGGTGGATTTTGCTCAGCCGGGCATCTGCACGATCAGCACGGTGGTGGACGTGCTGCACCGGGATTTTCCGTGGAGCTTAGGCGGGTTCCACAACGGCGAACGCGAACGCGTTTTCCAGGGGATCATCGCCGTGGCGGACGCGCTCCAGTGCAATTCGGAGCACGTGATCTCGCGGATGCACGCGCACTACGATCTGCCGGCGGAACGGATGTTCACTGTGTACAACGCCGTGCACCAGCGTTTCGCCAGCCTGCCTGCGGGGCGTGGAGGCAAGGCGGGGCGGGGCCGAAGCGCGCCTTTTTTCTTTTATCCCGCGAACGCCTGGCGGCACAAGAACCACGAAATTTTGCTGGTGGCCTACGGGCTGTACCGTGCCGGGGCGTCCGCCGCCGGGGTGACGCCTTGGCCGCTGGTGCTGACGGGACACGAGGACGCGCGCTGGAGCGAAATGCGCGCGCTGGCGCGGACGCTTGGGCTGCTGGGCGAGGATGCCGTGCGGTTCGTCGGCTACGTGCCCGCGCAGGAGTTCGGGCGGCTGTGGGAATTGGCAGGCGCGCTGGTGTTCCCGTCGCTGCACGAGGGGTTCGGCATCCCGCTGCTCGAAGCGATGCAGCACGACGTACCCGTGTTGTGCAGCGGCGACGGCTCGCTGCCGGAAGTCGGCGCGGACGCATGTTTATTTGTCGATGCGCGCCGCCCGGAAGCCTTGGCCAACGCCATGACGCGGCTGGCGACCGACGCCGCGCTGCGGCTGCGGCTAGTCGAGGCCGGCCGGCGGCGGCTGGCGGATTTTTCGCAGGACCACGAGGCGGGCCGGTTGCTGGACGTGATCGTCGCCCTGGCGAAAACCACGCCACCGTACCGCCCGTTTTTCCGGGGCATTTTCCCCGATGGTTGGACGGAACCCGCCGCGCTGGTGGCGTTGCCTGCGGGCGACAGCGAGGCCGGGGCCGGGACGCTGACCTTGCGTTTCAATCCCATGCCCGCGCCCCGGCGGCTGCGGCTGCGGACGAGTGACGCCGTGTTCGGCGGGTTCGACCTGCGGCCTGATCAGGCGGAGCAGCACATCACCATCGAATTCCGTCCGCGTGGCGGCGCGCTGTGGCTGGACGTGCCCAACGCCGCCAACCTCAACGCCAGCGACGCACGGGTACACGGCGTTTGCTTGCATTCCGTCGAGTTGCGGCTGGCGGACGGGCAGGAGTTTCCTTTATTTACGGCCCGATGAGAATCAGCATCGTCATCCCGTCGTTCAATCAGGCCGCGTATCTCCCGGCGACCCTGGAAAGTGTCTGTATGCAGGATTACCCGGACATGGAAGTGTTGGTGTTCGACGGCGGAAGCACGGATGAGTCGGTGGACATCCTGCGTAGCTGGACCGCACGAGCCGGGGGACAGCCGATCCGCTGGGTGTCGCAAAAGGACGGCGGGCAGGCGGACGCGATCAACCTGGGGCTGCGCGCTTGCACGGGCGACGTGATGGCGTATTTGAACTCGGACGACGTTTATTATCCCGGCGCGCTGGCGGCAGCAGCGGCGCATTTCCAGGCGGAGCCGGGGTGTCTCGCGCTGTATGGCCGGGCGCACCATTTGCACGCCGATGGGTCGGTCATGGAAGAGTATCCCACGGAGCCGTGGGACTACGACCGGCTGCTGGACACCTGTTTCGTCTGCCAACCGGCGGTGTTCTGGCGGCGCGGGATCATGGAGCGTTTCGGCGTGTTCGACGACACGCTGCGCTACGCGCTGGACTACGAATACTGGCTGCGCGTGGGCCGGGGAATTCCGTTCCATTATCTCGACACGCATTTTCTCGCCGGGTCGCGCTTGCACGAGGACACCAAAACGCTGAGCCAGCGGGTTCCGGCGCACCTGGAACTGGTCCAGGTGGTGAAAAAGTACGCGACGCGCCCGGAGCCGGTGCTGCGGTGGATCAAGCATCTGGCGCATCACAAGGGCTACCGGACAGAATCGCCCGACCTGACTGACCCGGCGGGGAGGCAGCGTTTTCTCGCCGCGATGGTGACGCATTGTCTGCTGTGCGCCGACGAGCTGGACGTGCCGCTGACCGAAGAATTTCTCGCCGGTCTGGAGGCCGATCTCGACAGCGTGGGCGTCTAATTTTTTCCAATCCATGAACCGTCCATTGCGCATCGGTTTTGACGTGTCGCAGACCTGCCACGAGCGGGCGGGGTGCGGCTGGCTGGCGGATTCGCTGGCGCACGCGCTCGTCGCTGCTGAGCCGGAGAACGAATATTTTCTCTACCATCACTTCGGCGAATGGTACAACGCGGACACCGAAGCGGGCACGCGGATCGATGCGCCGCATGTGCATAGTCCCTTGCGCGGATTGGGTGTAGAGGAGGCGGTGGCGTTTTGGAAAAAGGTGCGCGCGGGTGCCGTCGACCTGCCCGGCGAACCGGACATCGTGCAGGCCAACAGCTATCAGGCCCCGCCGGTGGGTGATTCGCGGCTGGTGTTCTTCGTGCACGATGTCGGTTTCTGGGTTCACCCGGAGTTTTCCACCGACGCCAACCGGCTGTTGTGCCAGGACGGCATCCTCGCGTCGCTGGCCCGGGCGGACGGGTTCCTTTTCAACTCCGATTTTAGCCGCCGGGAGTTCGACCGGATGCTGGCCGGTTGGCTGGAACGTAGCGGCAAGCCGTGGGCTGTGACCTTGCTGGGTCCGCGCGACGAGCCATCCAACCTAGCTTCCGCTGACACTAGCGCAGGTGGGGAAGACGGCGATTTCTGGCTGGCCGTCGGCACGCTGGAGCCGCGCAAGAATTACGAAACCCTGCTGGATGCGCTGGACCTGTATTGGGAGCGCAGCCCGCGCCCGTTGCCGTTGCGCATCGCGGGCGGCGGCGGCTGGAAGAGCGACGCGCTCAAGGAGCATCTCACGAAGCTGGAAACCCGGGGCCGGGTCCAGCGGCTCGGCTACGTGCCCGACGCGGAACTGCTGCGGCTGTATGGGCGGACGCAGGCGCTTATTTTCCCGACCTGGTACGAGGGTTTCGGCATGCCCGTGCTCGAAGCGATGAGCCAGGGCGCGCCGGTCATTTGCAGCGACAATTCCAGCCTGCCGGAAGTCGGCGGCGACGCGGCAATTTTCATCGACCCGGCCAGCGCGGAATCCATCTGCCAAGCCATGCTCACGCTGGAAGCCGACCCGGCCCGGCGTGCCGGACTCGCCGAAGCCAGCCGACGGCAGGCGGCGCGGTTCAGTTGGGCGAAAGCCGCCCGCGAAACGCTGGATTTTTACCGCCGCGTGCTGGCTACCGCTCCCTCCCGTTTTCCGTGAATACACCTCCCATCAAATCATCGTCCGCCAGCCGGGAGTTTCTTGGCTTGCTCCTGCTCATCGTCGTTGTCCTCGGGACGCGGATTCCCTTTCTGATGCACGGGCTGGACGAATGGGATTCGGCCAATTTCGCGCTGTCCATCCTGCACTTCGACGTGCGTGCGCACCAACCGCATCCGCCGGGGCAATTCTTCTACGTCCGGCTGATGCAGTTCGTCAATCTGTTCACCGGCAACCCGCTTTTGACTCTCTCGTTGTCCAGCGCGTTATTCAGCACGTTGGCGTTGGTGCCGTTCTACCTCGCGCTACGGCAGATGTTCCGTCCGGCGGTGGCGATGGGGGCGTGCGTGCTGACGGCGTTCACGTTCGGTTATTGGATCACCAGTCTGCGCATGATCAGTGACCCGGTGGCGACGCTGTTCGTCTACGGGACCGTGTGCTGCCTCCTGGCCGGGTTGGCGAGCGGACCGTGGTATTTCGTAGGTATGGTGCTGTGCGGCGTGACGCTGGGGGTCAAGCAGACGGCGGTTTATTTCCTGGTGCCGTTTGTGGTTGCGGTGACGCTGGTCGTCCTGTTCCGGCACGGCTGGCGGCGGACAATGGCGGGCAGCCTCGGGTTTGCGGTGGCGGTGGCAGCGTGGCTGTTGCCGACGGTCGGCAACGCGGGAGGCTGGCCCACTTACCTGGCCATCAGCCAGACCATGCAGCGGGAGAATTACAACATCGAGGCGATCCTGTTCCATCTCTCGGCGGACGCCGTCCACGCCCAGTGGCAGGAAAATCTGGTCCAGCCCTGGGGGGCCGCGGCGCTGGCGGTGGTGATGCTGCTGCTCGCGGCGACGGGGCTGGTGCTGTGCTTGCGGCGCGGGCTGCGCGGCGGGCTGTTCGTTCTGTTCAGCGTGACGGTGGCATTGTACTCTTTTTTCTTTCTCTACCGCTTCAACAAATACTATGTTTATTACGTCCCATTCTACTGCGCGTTCGCGGCAGCGGCGCTGTTTGCGCTCGGCGAATGGCTGGCGCGGCGGACGCAGCGGCCCGCGCTCGGGTTGCTGGTGCCGGGAGTGAGCATCGCGCTCATCACGGTGGTAAATTTTGCCCTCGCGCTGCCGCTGCTGCCGAAGATCAACCACTTCCGCGCGCCGCCCCAGGCCGCGCTCGAAAGCCTGCTCAAAATACCCGGCGTCGGGCCGGACCCGCTGGTGCTCACGGACAGTTCGCCCGCCGGTCGGGAGCTGCTGTATTTCGCCCTGCAAAAAAAGGTGGACCTGCTCAACCGCCACCCGGATTTGCAGGATGCCGTCGCCGCCTTGAACGCCGGGCGCAAGGTGTATTTCCTGTCGTCCACGGTCTTCCCCATCGAGGCGAAGGCGCCGGGCGCGGTCCGCCTGCTCGGGACCTACACCTGGCGGCCCGAACTGTTCGATCCGTTGCAGGGCCGGTTCGATTTGCAGCAACTTTCACTCTACGAGGTGAACGCGCCGCTGCCGGTGCAATACGCGTTCGAGAGCGCCGTGTCGCATCCCCCCTTGCTGCTCGAAGGCATGTCGCAGGACGGCTGGTGCGGCTCGAACGTCCGGCTGCTACTGCCCTGCGACGAAGCCGGGGCCGACCTGGCGCACCTGCGGATCACCGCGCCGGAGGATTTCGGATTCCAGTATCCCTACCGGATGGTTTGCCAGTTCGCCGACGGCAGCCACCAGGAGTTGACCGTCGAGCACGCGGGCGCGTCCGATTTCGTCGTGCCGCTGCCGGATCATCCGGGCGCGCACACGGTCGAGATGCAACTGCTCGCACCGCAAACCCACCATCTCAAGGCAGGCGACGTGCGCCTGACCGACAAATGGGATTTGGCGGTCCACCTCGACGCGCTGGAGTGCGTCACGGAAACCCGGCCCCTGATCGTTGGGCGGGCGAGCGGTTGGTACGGGGAGGAAACCGACGGGAAAAGCCGGTGGCGTTGGACGGACGGCGAAGGCGTGCTGTCCGCGTTGACGGACCGGGCAGGCACGCTGGTTTTGGAAGGTGCCGTGCGCTCGGTATCCCCCGACAACGCGGTGGAGGTGCTCGTGGATGGGCAACCTGCGGAAGTGCTGCCCTTGCCCGGCGACGGGTGGGTGCCGATGACGTGGCGTTTGCCGGTGGCGGCGGGTTTGCACCGCGTCACCCTGCACAGCCGCAACCCCGGGATACAGCCGCCGGGCGACGGGCGGCGGCTGGCGGTGTGTGTGCGGGATTTGCAGACGCGGCTGGAGCCGTGACCGCCGCGCCCCCTACGGCGAGGGAACGGCGGCGGGCGGAACGTAACGGAAGCGGACCTCACGCATGCCCAGCGCGAGCCGCCGGGTGTCTTTGTTGACCTTGGGATCGAGCGCAAAAGGCGAGGTGGCATCGGGGAAACCTAGTTCCAGGCGACACTGGATGCCTGCCGGAGCAGCCGCTTGGCGGTTCCAGGCCGCCGCTGGCAGCCGCAACACCAGGGATTCGACGCGCCCGGTGAGCCGCGCCTCGTCGCCCAGCGGCTCGTCCGCGAAGAACACCCGGAGCCGTTGCTGCCCCAACCCGTGGGCAGGGTCTAGCAAGGGCAGCAGATCTAACAGGGTAATCTCCACTGTTCCGCCATCGCCGGGGACCGGCACGGGCCGGAAACTGAGGATCGCCCGGGAATCGTTGCTCCAAGTGCCCCAAGGCTCCGCGCCGCTCCAGCCGTCGATGATGTACTCCAGCGCGTTCCCGCCCGCCACGAAGCTGATCGACGCGCCACCCGGGGCTGCCGGATCGATGGGCGAATCGGCGCAACGGATGGCAATGTCGTCCTTGGGCGGGAGGAAATTCATGAGGCTGGGCACCGTCGTGACGTGCAGGTCGGTGTCCGCCCGGCGTTCCGATGCGGAGCGGTGGGCAAAGCGCCAACTCTGCGCCGGGCCGATGTGCAGGCTGCCCAACGGGGCATTGCTCCAATGATGGCGTCCACCGATAAACACCTGCCACAACTTCTGGGAGACGAAAGGCACATGGTCGCGTTCGAGTTGCAACGCCACGGCCACGGCCACAGGCGCGGTGTCGTACCCGAAGATGAGCATCTTTGTGGGGTCCGCTCCGGGTCCGCCCGCCGCCACCCGCGATGCTTCCTCGGCCCGGCGTACATCGTCGTGCATCGCCTGGGTCGAAACCGGATCGGGATCGTAAAAGCGCAGGCTGTGCGCCCCCAGCCCGGCGACCGCGAGCACCGCCGCCACCCCAAGCAACCGCTCGCCCCGGGCCAGCATGGGGCGGCCTGGCACCACTGCCCGAACGGACGTGAGCGACGGGGTGGGCAGGAGCGAGCACCCCACCGCGAGGGCAATCAACGCACCAAAATAATACAGGGCGAAGGTGAACCAGGAGTTGAAGTAAAACATGTCACCGTCCTGGGTGGTGTTCCAGCGCAGGGTCAAGGCCACCGTCAGCAGCAGGAACACGGCGGCCCACGCCCGGAAGCGGCGGGCGTCCCCCCGGCCCGGTGAGAAACCAACCGCAGGCGCGGGCACCGCCACCTCCACGCTCCGGCCCGCCCATGGGCCGGACCCCAACGCCCAGGCGCACAATAGCGCGACCAGGCCCCAAAACGAGTAGATCGCCGCGTGTGCCCGCAGGAACCCCCGCATCCCCGCCCGGTCATAATCCGCGAACGCATTGCCGACCGTCGTGTAGGGAACGTACGCGCCGAATTGCAGGAAATAAAACCAGGCCCGCTCGAAAGGTTTGCTCGAATGGTGCTCGTGCATGTGCCGCAGGATCGCCGCGACGTTGCTGCGGGAGCCTTTGCAAATGTCCACCACGAACGGCACCACAAACGCAGCCAGGATCAGCGCCGCGAGCACGTGCGCGAGCGGAAACGCCCGCCACGCGCTGCCCAGACGGCGGCGCAGACTGACCGGCCCCAAGTCTGCCCCCGGCGTGCCCGGCGCCTGCCGGTTGGCCCTCCAGAGCAGCGCGGCATAGGCCAACAAGAACACCGGCCCGACGAACATCGGCTGGGCCACGTGCAACTGGAGCAGGTATCCGCTCGCCAACGCCAGCACGGGCAGGTCTTCCCCCCGGCCTGCCGCCACGGAGGCCCCCGCCGTCAGCAAACACAGAAACGGCAGCACCAGCGCGTGTGCGCTCCATGTGCTCAGAAATGTCGTCAGCCCCAGTAGCACGTCATAGGACGGCAACTGCTCCATGGCCCCAAAATGCAGCACCGCCCCCGCCAGCGCCCCGCACAGAAACCACCAGCGCGCCCGTCCGGCAGGCAGCCAGTTGCCGAAGATCATCAACGCGGCCACGAAAAACCCGCCCGTGACCAGCACGTGCGCGAGCGTCTGCGCGGGAAAGGGGGTGTGGGTCCAGTGGAGCGTGTCGTAAAACAGCCATTCCCCGAGGGCCTGGATGTAGAACGCGGCGGGTCCGGGGTGGTGGAACTGCCAACGCGAGTACGGCCCGTAGAGTTGCGCGAAGTGCTTGGCGCGGTCCACCGAGAGCGAGTTGGCCGCCGAGTCCCACACCTCGTAGTAGGATTGACGGAAGAAAAAGTCCGCGCTGTTCCCCACCAGCAGCAGGACGATCACGAGAGTCAGGAGCACCGCGCTTGAACGTTTCATGCAAGTGCAACATAAACGCAGTGTCCACCCCTGCCGGTCCCCTTTCCCGCTGGCCCGCGAAAAATTCAAAGGGCGGGCGGCCCGTGGAAAAATCTCTCGACCTGCCGGGGGGTTTGCCACGAATTTGCCTGCACATGGAAACGATTGCCACCTCGCCGCCCCCCGTTTCGGCCTTGCCTCCAGCGGGGAGTCGCCGTTTTCTGCCGACCCGGGAAACGGTGCGGGACCTCTGGCCGGCGGCGGTCGTGGCCCTCGGGTTCCTGGTGGCCCTCGGGATCACCTTGCACAAGGTCCACGCCAACGAGGACGGGCATTATGCTTACACCGTGGACGACAGCTATTTCCACATGGCCGTCGCCAAGAACATGTTGCGCCACGGCATTTGGGGGATCAGCGCGGTGGACGGATTCAGTTCGGGCACGTCGTCGCTGCTCTGGCCGCTGTTGCTGACGGCGAGTTTCGCGGTGTTCGGCGTGCACGAATATTTCCCGTTGGTGCTCAACGTCCTGGCGATGCTGGGGTTGTTCTTTTACGCCGGGTACGTCCTGCAGCGCACGACCGGGTCGGGGGTGTTGAGCCTGCTGACGCTGGCGACGGTGGTGGTGCTTACCCCGGCGCTGGCGGTGGCTTCCACCGGGATGGAGCACAGTTTACAGGCGTTGCTGGGGATGATTTTCGTCGATCTGGCGGCGCGCGTGCTCACGGACGACGCGCAACGCCTCCCCTCGCGGGCGGCTCCGCGCTGGCTCTGCGCCGTGGCCGCCCTGCTGGTGATGACCCGCTACGA
>CAXSED010000127.1:0-10620 GCA_964236475.1 uncultured Chthoniobacterales bacterium | reverse complement strand
AGCGTGGACGCCATCGACTTCGACGACGAAAACTGTTACGACCAGAGTTCGATGGTGCAGTTCGCCGTCATGCTGGGGAACTTGGGTTACAAGGTGTCCTTGTGTCCATACACGAACAGCACTTTCTGGACGGGCGTGGCCTCGCAGGTCAACACCCAGCGCGCGGGTACCATCGACCGGGTGCACCTGCAATGTTACTCCGGCGGAAGCGGCAACAGCCCGAACTCCACCTGGAACTTCGGCACGATCCCGGTCGAACCCGGCCTCTGGGACAGCAACTACACGCCAAGCGGCGTGCAGACCCAGATGACCACCTGGAAGAACCAGTACAAGATCGTCGGAGGCTGGATGTGGCTGTACGACGATTTCGTGGGAAACGGCAAAGCTGCGCAGTACGCGAGCGCGATCAATACCGCCCTCGTCTACGCCCCGACGGTCACCAGCGCGGCGACCGCCACCGCTACCGCCGGGGTCGCCTTCAGCTACCAGATCACCGCAGCCAACGCGCCCACCAGTTACAACGCCAGCGGCCTGCCCGCGTGGTTGAGCGTGAGCACGACCAGCGGGGTGATTTCCGGCACGCCACCCCTAGACGGGACTTTCAGCCTGACGGTCAGCGCGACGAACACGGGTGGCACCGGCAGCGCGTCGCTGGCGATCACCGTGCAGCCGACGTTCGCAGCGTGGCAAAAGACTTATTTCACGGCGGCGGACCTGAACAATCCGGCGATCAGCGGAACCTACGCGACCCCGGCAGGGGACGGGATTCCCAACCTGACGAAATACGCGCTGGGTCTGGACCCGAAGGCCAGCGGGATCAGCGCCCTGCCGACGATCTCCTTCACGACAGCCGGGAGTTCCAAGTTTTTGACGCTTACGTACAACCGGTGGCTGGCGGCCAGCGACGTTGTTTACGTGGTGGAAGTTTCCGGCGACCTGCAAACCTGGTCTTCCGGCAGCAATTACACGGCGACGGTCAGCGCGGTCAACAACACTGCCGGCACGATGCAGACGGTGGTCCAACGCGACCTCACGCCGACCAGCAGCGCCGGGCAGCGGTTCATCCGGTTGAGGATCAACCGGCCATAGACGTGCTCGCCGATGGACCGAGGGACCGCAAAACCCGGTTTTCCAGTCCGGCGGCGGCTTGCCTTTTGCGCCGGGTTTTGTTTAATCGCGCCATGCGTCGCGTTCTCCTCCTGCGCTGTTTCTTCGCCGCCGTGGGACTCGTGGCCACCACGCCCCTCCGCGCGGACCCGCCAGCCGACGCTCCACCCAAGGGATGGTTCGAGCGCGACTCTCCCACGCCTGACCCGGGCGGCCTGCGCGCGACGCTCGCGGACCACGGCATCGTCCTGGGCGTGATCTACACCGGCGAGGTGTTCGGGAATCCGGCGGGCGGCTACCGCCAGGGAGCCGTGTACGACGGACTTCTCACCACCGGGCTGGACGTGGACTTTGAAAAGCTTGCGGGTTGGAAGGGGTTGAACCTGCACGCACTCGCCTACGATCCACACGGCGCCAGCGGCACGGACAAAGATGTCCGCGACATTGGCCGCTTTTCCAACATCGATGCCTTCGATAGCTTCCAACTCTTCGAACTCTGGCTGCAAGCCTCTTTCTTTGGCAACGTCGTCAACCTGCGGGCCGGTCAGCTCGCCTCCGACGCCGAGTTTATCACGACCCAGGGCGGCGCGCTGTTTCTGAACAGCAACTTCGGCGCCCCGCCTTCCCTTTCTCTCAATATTCCCGCGCCCATTTACCCCCAGGCGGCACCCGGCGTGCGCCTGCGCCTGAACACGCCGGATTCCCGCTTCTATTTCCAGTCCGGGATCTATGCAGGCAATCCGAACGCCGACCGCAACGGCGACCCTGACCCAAACTTTGTCCGGGGCACCGCTTACAATGATCACGGCATCCGCTTCCCCATCAGTGGCAACCAGGGGTTGTTCTCGCTCTATGAAATCGGTTTTCTGCTCAATCGGGGCAAGGACGACCACGGTCTGCCCGGGGTCTACCGGATCGGAGGATTTTTCGATACCGATACTTTTTCCGACCAACGCTTGGACATGCAGGGACGCTCCTTGGGCGATCCACGGTCCACCGGCCATCCGCTCGCCCGACCCCGCGACGGGAGCGTGTATGCCGTGGCCGACCAGGTCGTTTATCGCACCCCGGGAGTTGGCAATGCACCCGAGGATGTCGGGCAGACTGCCGCCGCGCCGGTTGGCAACGCGGAAGACTCGCCGCTGACCCCGGGGGCGGGGCCGTCCGGCCCGGAGCTGCGCGTCTTTGGCCGCCTGGGTTTTGCGCCGGAGGATCGCAACACGGTGGATTTCTACGCGGAAACCGGCCTGAACTTTCGCGGACTGATCCCGGGCCGGGGCCGGGACGTTCTCGGCGCTGGGTTTACCTACACACACCTGTCGGGGGACCTGCGCCAGGCGACACAAGACGCCAACCGGCTCCGCGGCACGCACCAACCCTTGCCGGACTACGAAGGCGTGCTGGAAACGACCTACCAGATCAACCTGTCGCCCTGGCTCTCGGTCCAGCCGGATTTGCAGTACATCGTGCACCCGGGCGGCAGCCCGCGCTACGGCAATGCGCTGGTGCTCGGCGTGCGGACGGTCGTCACCTTTTGAGCAGGGGTCAGCGGGCCACCCGGCGCAGTTTCGCGCCGGGAACGGGGACCGGCGGCGGCACGAAGCGGATCAGCGGCGCGGCAAAACCGGCCTCCACGCACACCGCCTGCACCCGGGTCCGCACGCGAGCCTGAACCTCGGGATCGCCGGTCGGGAACCCGGCTCCGGCGAGCGAGATTTCCAGCTCGCCCGGACGCGGGTTACGGATGAAAAATTGTCGATGCGGGGGTCGGCTGTCGTCACGGCGAGACGCAAATAATCAGGAAAAATCTGACCGCGTGAGCCATCGGTTCGCCGCAGGTCGCAGAGGTCGTCCGCACGGCCCTCGATGGCGTCGAGCGCCTGAAAAACCGAGCCGCACGGGCAGGGCGCGCGGCGGGCAATAAGCACGTCGTTCAACTCGTAGCGCACGATGGGCTGGGTGCGCCGGTAGAGATCGGTCAGGATCGGCACGAAACGTCCGGTCCGTTCGTCGATCCAGCGTTTCTCGACGATCAGTGAATCCTCGTTGAGATGCAGGACGCCGTGGCGGCAAGTGGCGGCGATGAAGCCTTCCGTTGCCTGGTAGACCTGATGGATGGTCTGGCCGAACACCCGTGCAATGACCGTGCGCTCGGGGGTTTCCAACACCTCGGCCACGGAGAGGATACGTTCCGGAGTTGGCAGGGCAAGTTCGCCGGATTCCTGCGCGCTGGCGATAAGGCGCAACGCCGAGGGCGGCGCGACCAGCACCGTCGGCTGCAACGCGCGCAAGCAGGCAAAATGCTCCGGCCACGGCTTGAGCAGGTCAAAAAACTCGAATCGAATCCGGCGCGAACGCGTCGCCTCGTAGAGCGGGCTATTCGCGCGCAGAAAGAAGGCGATGCGTTGCGGGCCGCCGCGCGAGCACAATCCACGCGGCAACGCCCGCCCGAGCACAGCACCCGCCCAAGCGGCGCGCTCGCGTTCGCTGGCCAGAAAAATGCCCGCGTTGCCGGACGTACCCGAAGAAAGCCCGACCGCCAATCCGCCGGGCAGCGTGCGGGAGAAATCCCGTCGCTCCCAACCGCAATGTGCCTCGGCCAGCGTCTCCGCGAACGTCACCGGCACCGTCACGATCTCGTCGAACCGGGAGAGCATCCCTTGTTTGTCCATCAACGGCCATTCCCGCCAGTGCGCCACCGGGATTTGCCGCGCGATCCGGCCGTAATACCGCGACCGCGCCGCCACCGCGCCGAGATGGCGGCGCGCACGGCGTTCCTGCCAATCTTCGAGGGCCGCGCGGCTGGCAAACCCGGGGCGGCGCGCACGGAGATAATGATAACAAAACGTGGGTAGCAAACCCGTTCGCAACATGGGAAATAAGGTCTAACCCGGGAAAGGCGCCATGACGTGACGCCGCACGGCGCGCGGGCAATGGCTGGGAACCAAGTGAACGCCGGGCCGCTCGCGGACGAAGGTTTCGAGCAGGCGGCGCGTTTTCCTGCCCTCAACAGGGTCATCCCAGAACCATTGCTCGGCCAGCGGGTGCGGCCCCTCGTGCTCGCGCAGACCCGCTTCGTGCCAGCAGGCATCGGCCACCAGGAAGAATTCCTCGTCCCGGCACCGGAAACGCAGGCCGATCTGCCCCGCCGCGTGGCCGGGCAGCGAAACCGCGCGCACGCTGCCGTCGCCGAACAGGTCCCACGTGTGAGCGAAGCCCTCCGCCGGGTGGGCGGCGAGGTCGGGCAACGGACGAACGCGCGCTGCAAAATCCGGCGGCAGCAACCCGGGATCGTAGGCGTGTTTCGCAGCCTGCCAGCCGCCGTTCGCCAAGCTTTGAATCGACGCCAAGGCCCGCTGCGTGCAAAGGATTTCCGCCGCCGGAAAATCGCGCAGCCCGGCGATGTGATCCAAGTGAAAATGCGAAACGATCAGCGTTCGCACCTCCTCGGGCCGCACGCCGCACCGCGCGAGCATCTGCGCAGGCAAAGCCTCTTCGGCGGATAACCGCGCCCCCAGCCCCGGACCGAGCAGCCAGTAAGGCCAGTGGCGCAGCACGTCGAAATAACGCGGCGCGTAGCCGGTGTCGAAGAGAATCAGCCCGCGCGTGGTGTGGCGCAGTAGCACCGCCAGAGCCGGAAAGCGCACGGACCGCCACGGTCCCCGACACCGCGCCATCCGTTCCGGGCCACGGCAGGAACCAACGGCGAAAAACGTGGCGTCGAGAATGAGAGGGGTCATACAGTCCTTTCCGGTGAACTGCGCAGGTGTGCAATCAAACGCCGGGCACCCGTCGCGGTAGAAATTTCCGGGTGGTAACCGAGCAGGGTGCGCGCCTTGGAAATGTCGAACGTCTGGGAGTAACCCAGCACGCCGACACTATAACGGGTTAGCGCCGGTTCCCGGCGGCGCAGCCGTCCGAGGCCTTCCGTCAGCGCGGCCAGGGCCAGGGCCGCGCGGATGGGCAGGCGGCGGCGCGGCGCGGGCAGCTCCAAGGATTTCAGCAGCGTCTCGATAAAATCCCAGAGCACGATGGGTTGTCCATCCGTGATGTTGAAGGTTTGCCCGAGGCAGACACCCGGCGCAGTCAGCGCGCAAGCCACGGCGGCGGCGGCGTTGTCGATGTAAGTCAGATCGGTCACGTTCCTGCCATTGCCGATGACCGGCAGCCGTCCTTCTCCCGCCGCGCGCAGCAACCGGGGAAAAATCGTCGTGTCGCCGGGACCGAAAATCGCGCGTGGACGCAGGACGACAACCGGCAGTCCTCCGGTTCCCGCCGCGAGGACGAGACATTCCGCCGCGAGTTTGGTAGCTGCGTAGGCGTTGACCTGCCGTGGGGGCAGAGGGGATGTTTCGGACAGGTCGCGCCGGTGTCGGAAATCGAAATAAATGCTCGGGGTCGAGATGTGCACGAGCCGCTGGACCCGTGCCGTTTGCGCGGCGCGCAGGACGTTTTCCGTCCCCCGGATGTTGGCGGCGTGAAACTCCTGCCAACTGCCCCACGGCGAGGACCGCGCCGCGCAGTGGACCACCGCATCCTGGCCAGCACACAAGCCAACGGTTTCTGCCGCATGCTCCAACGACGCGCGCCGAAATGCGACTCCAAAACGGGTTAGATCATGCCCTGCTGCCTCGTTGCGTCCCGTAGCGGTCACGCGCCAGCCGCGACGAGCCAGCAACCGGCAAACCGCGCCGCCGAGGAAACCGGTCGCGCCGGTGACGAGCACGCTACCCGCAGTCATCGCCCGACCTCCGTGCGCCACGCCAACGGCAGCGCCACGCGGTTGCTCAACGTCGCCAGAACCTGCCACGGCCAGCGGCGAGCACGGGGGATGTGCGCATCGAAAACTGCGCTGAATTCAGCGCACGGCTCGCCGCCGCGCAACCGTTTGAAGTTCCCCGCCCCAGCGCTCAGGTTGAGCAGCACGCCGCGCCGCGTGGTTTCTCGCAGTACGAGTGCCATCAGCGCGCGGTACAGTCCCCGGGACGGCGGCAGAGCGGTGTCATAACCCACGATAGGAGCAGTCAGCACGCCGCCGCGTTCGAAACAGCCGAGCACGCCGCACCATCGGCCCGTGGCGCGCTCGCGCAAGCCGTGGAAACGCAGGAGTCGGCGGGCGTGGCATGCCCCGAGATAGCGCGCCGTGTAACGGGGGTTGAGCGCGGTGTATTTTTTGAGGTAAAGCTGCTCGTAAAGCCGGGCGAAAGGGGTCATGTCGGCGGCGCGTAAATCATCGTGCGCAACGATTTCCCACGCGCCGTTTTCCAGGAGCCGGAGGTCGCGCCGACCATTGGGGCTGAGGGTGAAAGCCCGCCGCGCGCCCGCATAATGCCACACCACGCGGCTGGCGAGCAGGCGCGCACCCGCACGTTGCAGCGCCGGCAGCAGCGCCGGATTCTGGCGGGCGTTGAGCGAACGGAACAAAATGGCGTGTCCAGGATAACGATCCACCAACCCGACGATGAGATCTGCCAATCCCTGCCCGTGCCAATCCGTTGGATAAAGATTGGTCGAGAGCAACCAATTATTGACGATGACCACCCGATCCAGGGATGTCCGGCGGAAAAACTCGCCTGCTCCCGTGAGTAGCCCACGCAAGGGAGACATCACCAACGGACGGCCCAGGCGGGAAAGCTCGTAGGCAGCGTAATCGACATACTGCGCTCGGGGCGAGCAGAGGTAACAGTTGTCACCGTCGCTGCCATCGTTCACGCTCAGCGGGAAACACCAGCCGCCGTCCACGGCGACGGTTTCCAGCCGGGTGTCGAGGTTAGTGATCAGAGCGCGGGCAGGCGTCCGCGTGAAAAGGTCCGCGTAGGCGTCCACTGCGGCGTTGCCGGTGGGCGTGGCGGCGATCCGCACCGGCGACGAACAGGTCATGGTTGAGCTTCTCCGTTCCATTCAATGTCGGCGGTCATGGTTGCCATCATCCCCGTGTGTCGCCAGAGGCCGAGGCCGCCCATCTCGGCGAGAAAAGCGATCTGCCCGAGGGTCGGGAGCGGATCATCGTGGTCGAGCAAGACATCGTCCGCCGCGGTGAAATCGCGCCGCCATTCGTCGATCCTCCCGGTGAGCAAAGCCCGGCCAAACCCATGGGTCAGCATCGCCGCGCCGAGCATCTTTGCCCGCGGGCTCGCCGGGCAGCCCGCATCCTCGCGCAACGCGCCGTCCAGATCGAATTCCGGGCTGAACAAGTGGATGCCGCTCGTCAGGCGAGGATTGCATTCCAGCGCGAATACCCGACCCGTGGCAGCGCACACAACGAAGTCAAAACCGATCTGACCCGTGAATCCGAGATGGGCGACGATCCGCTCGACGAACCCGCGCACGGCGGCGTTTTCCTCCGCGACAAAGTACACCCCCGCCCCGCGCCCTGCCCGGTAGCGTGAGTGGTACAAAGTGTGCGCCGTCAGCCGCCCGCGTACCGCGATGCCGTAGGAAGACAACTCGCGCCCGGAGACGAATCGCTGGGCCAGCCACGGGTTGGACGGATTGGGCGTCAGCCGCGCCGCCCGGGCTGGCGATGGGCAGACGAGCAGCCGTGCCGCGAACCGTGAATACACCGGCTTGAAGACCCATTGCCGACTCTCCGGCGCGAGGGCGCGCAAATGGTCGGCATCCTCAACGAGCGCGCTTTCGGGAGCCGTCACGTTTCCACCGAGCGTCTGTGCCAACCGGGCAAACCGCCCTTTGTGATGCAGCGTTTCCAGCACGTCGAATTCCGCGCAGAACACCTCACAAACCTTAGACAACCCTTCCTGGTATCGGCTGATGCAATAAATTTCCTCACAGGTCGGCAACAGCACGTCCACCTTTTCGGCCTGCGCGATGCGGCGCAAGGCGTCGATAAACCCCGTGCCATCCGTGCGCGGCGCGGGCACCCGGAAATACCGGCGCACATGACGCGAGAACCGCCCCATCGGCGCGTGCGCGCAATCCGCCGCGAGCACGTCGTGCCCGGCGCGGCCCAGACGGCGGATGATTTCCAACGTTCCCGGGGCGCGTGCGCCCGTCACGAGAAAAGTGCGTCGTCGGGGCATCGCGTCAGAATTGCAAGAGCAGCGCGCCCATGGAAAACCCCGCCGAAGTGCCCAGCAGCAAAACGCGCTGCCCCCGGCGGACACGCCCCGCCCGGATCGCCAGGTGCAACGCCGTCGGGATGGAGGCCGCAATGAGGTTGCCGTGGCCGGACAGGGTCACGACCAGCCGCTCGCGGGCGATGCCCAGCTTGCGGCGCAGGATTTCCACCGGCAGCCGCCCGGCCTGATGCGGCACCACCACGTCGATGTCGTCGAGGGTGGTGTCGGCCTCGCGCAGGAACCGTTCGACGAACGGCGGCAGGCGGTGGCTGGCTTCGCGGTGGATGGCCGGGCCGTCCATGTGGAAAAGGAAGCGTGCGCGGTTCTCCTTGTGGTAGGCCGACGCGTGCAGGGCGGAGCCGCCGCCTTCGATCCGGCAATGGTCGGCGCCCGTGCCGTAGGTTGCCAGCCGGGCGTGGATGATGCCCTGATCTGGGTCGGTCGCCGGTCCGACGACGAACGCGGCGGCGCCGTCACCGAAGAGCGCACTGGTTTCGGCCTCCCGCCAGTCCAGCCCGGGAGAACCGACCTCCGAGGAAACGATGAGCACGCGCCGATGCGTTCCGGCTGCGACGAGGCTGGCGGCCACGTCCAACGCGGCGACGAAGCTCAGGCACGTGCTGTTCACGTCGAAGGCGGGCACGCCGGACTCCCCTTCGCCGAGCGCACGCTGGATCAGCGCGGCGGTGCAGGGGATCGGCTGCTGGGCGATGCCCGCCGCGCCGAGGAGCAGGTCCACGTCGTCGAAACGCAGCCCCGCCGCGTCCAGCGCCTGCCGTGCCGCGTCCGCCCCCAGGGTGGCTGCCGTCTCGCCCGCAGCGGCATTGGCAAAATGGCGCGTCTCGACCCCGGTGCGCGCGACCACCGTTCCCGCCGGCAGTCCGCACGCCGCCTCGATCTCTGCCGCTCGCACCGCCCGGCGCGGCCAGCATAACCCCGAGCCGAGCAAGGCCACCGGCCTCATCAGGCCACGCCTCCCCATTCACGACCGGAATGATTTCTGTGCATGGGTTGACCATAGCAAAAGCCGCCCGGCGAACCGCATCGAAAAATCGTTGTCCCCGATTGGCAAAACAAATGATGGCCTCCGTTGTCATCGCCTCTAATCCACGGGCCGGATTGACCTGCGGCGCACCCCGGTACACGCTGCCAGCGAATGAAACGATTGCTCTCATCGGTCTGCTTTCACGCGCTCCTGGCCTGGTCAGTCGCCACCAGCGGCCTGGCGCAAACCGCCGCTCCCACCGGCGGCATCGACCCGGCGCGCCTGGTCGCCGCCGCCCGCAAACAGGTCGGCGTCACCACCAGCTACGACGTGGAATACCACCTCCTGACATATCCGGGCGGCGACGTGCCGCTGAACACGGGAGTCTGCACCGACGTAGTCACCCGGGCATTGCGCGAGCAGGGCATCGACCTGCAACAAGCCGTCCATGAAGATATGAAGCAGCACTTCGCGGAGTACCCGCACCAGTGGGGACTCAAAACGCCCGACCCAAACATCGACCACCGCCGCGTGCCCAACCTGATGACGTTCTTCAAACGGCAGGGCTGGGAGCAGCCCGTCACCGCGCAGGGCCGCGACTACCACCCCGGCGACGTGGTGACCTGGAACCTCGGCGGCGGCACTACGCACATCGGCGTGGTTTCCGACACGCTGGGCCGCACGGGGCCCATGGTCATCCACAACATCGGACGCGGGGCACAGGAAGAAGACGTGCTCTTTGCGTTCAAGATTACCGGGCACTACCGCCCGGATGAAATCGCTCCGCGTACCCACGTTGGGCCGCGCTGACCGGGAACCCCTAGCGTTTCCCGACGGCACGCAGGCCCAAGCGGATGAGCAACGCCAGCGTGCCGGCATGCAGGACCAACCCGCCGATGGCCCAGCGGGCGTAGCGCGCCGTGCTCATCCCCGTCAGCCGTGCGCCCAAGGCCGTCGGGACGCCGCCCAGCCACGGGATGCCGAGCAGGATCACCCAGACGACCCCGTCGCGCGCGAACAGCCGCCCGACGCGACCGTGCAGGCACCGCTCCCACCACCCGGCCACCCGCGGCAGGGCCAGCAACCATCCGGCCAGGGCGCGGGTCAGCAGGGTTTGCGCCGTCGTTCCCAGCACGGACAGGAACACGGCCAGAAACGGGTTCATGCCCAGCGCCAACGCGGTAGGCACGGCAAAGTTGCCCTCGGCCAAAGGAAAGAAACCCAGTCCGACGACGGTACCCACCCGCCACAGGGAGGGGTAGCCACCCGGATGATCCATCATAAACCCGGTTCCATGTTCCAGCTCTACGTCCGGCCTGCCTCGGGCGTGGGTTGGTCGGGCGCGGGTTCCGCCTTGACGGGCGCAGGCTTCCCCCGTTCGGAGAACCACCGCACCACCACGTAGAACACCGGCGTCAGGAAGATGCCGAAAAGCGTCACGCCGATCAT
>CAXSED010000126.1:0-10631 GCA_964236475.1 uncultured Chthoniobacterales bacterium | reverse complement strand
ACATAATATTCGCGGTCGAAGCGCGTTTGGGCGTCGCCGGGATAGGTGACAAACAGGGTGGTCATGCGAATTTTCTCCCCGTGGTTTCTTGAGGCGAGTGTTGTCGTGTTACGCCACGCTTTCGTCGAGGCCCGACCGCCGACGCGCCGCCTTGGCCAACGCCGACCAGTCCTTGTCTCCCAGACCTTGCCTGACGGCGGATTGCAGGTTTTCGCGCACGATTTCCGCCGAGGGCAGCGAGGCGTCTTTCGTCTTGGCGGCGTTGAGCGCCAAGTTCACATCCTTGAGACCCAAGGTGAGCTTGAACCCGGGTTCGTAACTCCCCTTGGCGATGTTGCCGCCGTAACGCGAGTTTGCATGCTTCCACGCGTGGAAGACAAGCAGCCGCTTTGCATTGCGTCCAATGCAATTTAATCATGGGTGGGATGCAGCCGCCGCATCTTTGCCGCCTGCCGCCGAAGCACGCTCGGGGGTTCGATTTTGGCGCATTGTGCCGGGTGCTTCCTCTCACGCGGACGCCCTGAAAAATGCGTTGCCGTTGTCCGGGGCATTGCCCACAATTCTTGCTCGCCATGGCTTTCGATACCCGTTTGCTCGCTAACCTCAACGTGCTGGAAGCCGTCGTCCAGGCGGGCAATTTCGTGCGGGCCGGAGAACTCCTGGGTCTGAGCCAGCCCGCAGTGAGCCGCGCCATTCAGCGGCTCGAAGAACGGTTGAAAGTCCGACTCTTCGAGCGCTCCTCCAAGGCCGTTCGTCTGACGGAAGAGGGCAGCCGGTTCTGCCAGCAGATGCTGCCTTTGTTGAATCGCCTGGAGGAGGTGGTCGAGGAGGCCGAGCGTTCCTCCAACCAGGTACGCGGCCGCTTGCGCGTCAACGTGAACCCCGCCTTCGGTCGGTTGGTGCAGGCCACCCAGCTCGGAGCGTTTCTCAGGGCTTATCCCGAGTTGCGGTTGGAATTGATGGCGCGCGATCATCTGGGCGACTTGGTCGCGGACGGTTTTGATGCGGCCATCCGTTTCGGGCGACAGGAACCCTCGACGCTGGCCGCCACGAAACTGTTCGAGGTGCGGGTGATCACCTGCGCCTCCCCGGAGTACCTCCAGCGGCGCGGATGCCCACGCAAACCGATGGATTTGGTCAGAGATGCCCACGAGTGTTTGCTGCTCAGAAACCCGGCGACGGGCGCGCCATTTTCCTGGGACTTCGTTCACGGCAACAAACGGTTATCCGCTTTGCCCGTGACCGGACGCTTGATCGTCAACGACGCGCATACCTACGTGGAAGCTTGCACCGTTGGGATAGGGGTGGCCCAGCTCCTGCATTTGGGGATCGAGAGTCTGCTCAAAGCAGGTCAGCTCATCGATCTGTTTCCGGACTGGCCGGACGAGCATTTTCCTCTGTGGGCTTACCACCCGTCCCGGCAATCCGTCCCCTCCAAACTGCGAGTGTTGCTGGACTTTTTGAAAAGTCTAAAAGGGGACGATGTCGGCATAAAGAGAGCTTGAGGTGCCGTACTTGGCTCGCCAGACTACCATTCCAAAAAGCCGCTGCTCCTCCACCGCTAGGCGAGACGCTTTTGTCTGCCGAAGTGGGGGACGTGCTCGCTCGATCCGGTACGCTCTAGTTTGACGTGACCTTCAGGTGCAGGAAGCGTTTGCCCGCCGTGCCCTCCGGCACGAGGTCTCGCACGACGACCGTCTGCGTCTGGCCGTCGGGGCTGTTGGTGCCACTGACCGTGGCCGTGCTGCCGCTGCCCGACGCCCATGCCGACAGGTCGCCGCAGGTTTCCACGGTGTAGGTCAGATCGGTGGCGGCGAGTGCCTTGGTGTAGGTGAGCGCCAGGTATTTTTGCCCTCCAGTGGACACGCTGAAAACCGTGGGTAGTCCGGCGGTGCCGTTGAGCTTCGGGGCAAGATGAAGAGCGTACTTGAGCAGGTTGGGGATGCCGTCGCCAGCCGGGGTGGCGTTGGGTCCGCTGATGCTCGGATTGTTTAACTCTGCCGCCGTGAAGACCTGGCTCTGCCAGGCCCCGAAGGTGGCAGCGGCGGTGCCCGGAGCCGCGGCGCCTACCGTCAGCCCCGTACTGCCAGTGACTCCGCCCACGGTGGTGGTGATCTTGAACGGTCCGCCCGCCGCCGTGGCGCTGAACAGACCCGTGGCGTTGATCGTGCCGCCGCCGCTCGCGGTCCAAGCCGTGGCGGTTGCCGGGCCGCCGTCGTAATTGCCGTCAAAAGCGTAGGCCTGGAACTGGGTCTGTTGGCCGACGGCGGTGGTGACGTTGGCGGGGCTGAGAGCCACGGACTGCGTCGTGATGCTGGCCGCGTTGACGTAGCCGTACACCTGCAACTCGTAGATGGAGAATCCGTACAACGTCAGGGCGCGCGTGTTGAGCCGGAGTTTCAGGTAGCGGCCCGTGCCCGTGACGCTCAGGTTGTCAGGGGCTTTGCTCGTCTTGGTGACGGAGGTGATCGTCTGCCAGGAAGTGTTGCTCGCGTCGTTGGAAACCTGCACGTCGTAAGAGGTGGCGTAGGCGTTTTCCCAGACCACGTTCACGTTGGTCAAATCGTAGACTTTGCCCAGGTCCACGTAGAGCCACTGGTTGTCGCTGTACGCGCTTTCCCAACGGGTGCCGGGATCGCCGTCGGTGGCGTTGGCGGGCACGTTGCCGTTGTTGTCCGACGCCAGGACGACCGGCACTCGCCCGAGGGCTAGATTGGTGAGCGGCGCATGGGTCACCGCCAGCACCGTGCTGCTCGCCGTGCCGATGGTCGCGGTGACGTAGCTCGTGCCGAGGGCCGAGGCCGTGTACAGGCCCGCGCTGCTGATCGTCCCTACCCCTGAGACGGACCAGGTGACTCCGCTCAGCGGATACGTGTTGCCGTACTGGTCCAGCCCGGCAGCGGTGAACTGCGCCGTGTTTCCTTGCACCACGCGGGTGAAGCCCGGCGTCACGTTGAGGACGCTCAACACCGGAGCGGCTCCGACCCGGAAAGTATCAGTCTGCGCCAGGCCGCCGCTGGTCCCCGTGACCGTGACCGGATAGGCGTTGACCGTCGCGGTGAACAATCCCGACGAGTTGATGGTCCCGCCGCCGTTGACGGTCCACGCCGCGCCCGTCAGCGGGTAGGTCGCGCCGTACTGGTCGTAGCCGGTCAGCGTGAACTGCACGGTCTGCCCCGGCTGGATGGTCTGAGCGGTATTGGATGGGACCAACGCGAGGCGGGTGAGTGCCTCGTCCAGATGCGAATCGATCAGCGTCTGCGCGGGCACGGGAAAGGTGCCCACAGCGCTGCCGTTGCGATAAACCGTAACGTTTTGCTGCGCGCTGCTCGGGTTATAGGCGAGCACACTGTATTTGCCGGTGGCCGCGTTGTAGTAAACGCTGCTCAGCGGAGAGGACGTACTAGCCGTAAAATCCTGCTGCCCCATCTGCCGGATGGAATGGATCAGGTAATAGGTCGAGCCGCCTTGGCTGTCGAGGTGCGTGAGGTCTTCGTTGGCCGCGTAGTACCGCTCGAATTCCGCCGCCGCCGTGTCGGCATCGAAGAGTGCCTGATAACAGAGCACGACGTGACCGGGCGAATCGCCCAGCACGTCCGGCTCGGACCGGCTGCAATCGGCTTCGACGTTCCAGTTGGCGATGTCCTGCGGCGGGGGCGGGTTGCCCGCGGGCCACGCCACCTTGGGGCTGTAAATCACATTCTGGTAGGTCACCCAATGCCCGGCGGTGTACGCGGTGTGGGCGTCCCACTGGGTTTGCGCGGCGGCCCAGTTGGCGCGCTCGGTCCACATGGCGTTGTACTTGGCCGTGACCGCACCCGGCTGGGTGCGGGTCAGGTAATTTAGCCAGTGGTTCGACGGGCCGAACTGGATGCCGTAGACCCAGGCCGGATCGCCGGAAAAGAACGTGCCGTAGTTGTAGGAGCTGCCGTACACCTGCCCGGCGAAGGCGCGTCCGTAGGCGGCGGGCAGATTGGTTTCCCACAGGTCTTCCCAATACTCGTTGGTAGCCGCGCTTTCCATCGCAAAACCCATGGCCCCCGCCGCCGTCATCTGGCTGTCACCGTTGACGCCGCCCAGCAGGAACAACCCCGCCCAGCCCTGCACCGCCTCGGAACTGGATTCCTGGTTCTCGCCGTCGGGGCTGCTCAGGCCGCCTGCGTTGCTGTGTCCTTCCCACACGTCGAAGGTGCGCAGGAACGGCTCGCTCGGGTCGGTGCGGTCGTAGTTGGCGTAGCACTTGGCCAGCATCGTGAGCATGGGCTGGTACCTGGCGACGAACGCCGGATCGTACATCGCCAGCGTGGCTGCCGCCGTGGTGAAATAGCCGTAGTGGAAATGGAGGTCGTTGAACGCCTGCGAGCCGTAGCTGGCATCCCAGCCGATCAGGGCGTGCCAGTCGGAATAGTACACGAAGAACCCCTGCGTCTCGCCGGGCGTGTAGGTCATCCAGTTGGCGAACGCCGCTTCCAGCGCCGTCTTGAGCCGGTTGAAATCGGCGGTGTCGCCGGTCTGCGCGGCCCACGCCATGTACTGCGAGCACAGGGCGAGCGCCTTGCCGCTCCAGTAGGTGTCGCCGATCATCGTGCCGGGATCGAAAGCGGCCAAATACGCCTGCATCCGGGCGGGCTGGTAATCGTTGACCGCCCCCGTGGCGACCGGCGCGGGCGAAATGGGCACCATCCCGTTGAACGGGAAATTGACGGTGAAATTCGTGCCCGTCGCGCACTTCATCACCCCGCGCGGCGTCAGAAACGTGTAGGGGCTGAACGACAGATTATTCGTGGTGGTGCGGTAATGATGGGGCAGCCAACCCTGAATAGTATTCAAGTTGCTGCCCTTCATGGCCGTGGTGGTGAGGTTCCAGTTGGTCGTCACGTTGCCCGCCGCCGGGTTGTAGCTCCACGCGATCTGCGTATCGGTCGGGCGCGCGAAGGCCACGCCTGCGAACTCCGCCAGGTTGGACGCCGCCGGCAGGTAGCCAACGACCAGATAGTTATTCGAGCCGGAAAGCTGCGGTTCCAGATAGCCGCTGGCCACCTTGACCACCGTGTTGTCCGGCAGAAAGACCCCGAAGACGCGGCCCTGGTAGTTGAACGAAAACGCGCTGGCCACGAAGGAGCCGCTGCTCGTGTTGATGGCGTTGCCGTTCGCGTCGAGCGGCGACACGCTTCCGGCCATGATCTTGGGCAGCAGGCCGTTCTTCCAGGTGGTCCAGGTGAAGGGAACGCCCCGGGCCATCGTCACGTCCACTTCCTGTCCGCTGGCGGCGTTGGGCAGCTTGAAGTCCACGTTCCAGTCGCCCCAGTTGGTCACGACCGACTCGTCGGCTGCGAAATCCGTGCCGTAGCGGCCGGTGGGGTCCGCCACGTCGCTCTGCACGATCTCGTCGCACAGGATGAAACCCCAGCCCGACGACGACGTGTCCACGATCTCCACGGTGGCGCTCTGGCCCTGGTACGCGGACACGTCCCACGTCGCCCAGTTCAGCGCGCCGCTCTGCTGGCCTGTGGCCGTGGCGACGATGTTGCCGCCCACGCGCAGGCGCACCACCGTGTTGACCGGGTCGCTCCCGCCGCCGACCAGCAGGTGAATGTAGTGGCGCTGGACCGTGATGTTGCCCGCGAGGATGCCTTCGTAGTTGTTGCCGCCCTGGCCCGGCGCGACGAGGAAGGTGTTCACCAGCCCGTTGCCCAGGTAGCCGCTGGGTGCGGGGGATTGCCCGGTCCAACTGCCTTGCGCCGGGGCGGAACCGAAGGCGTTGGGGTAGCCGGAAATCGGGGTGACGGTCCAGCCGGACGGATAACCGGACTCGAAATCCGCCACCAGCACGTCAGCCGACGGGATGGCATACCCCCGGTCGCCGTGGATTTGCAACGCCGGTCCCCGGTCGATGCTGCCGTTGGGGTTGCCGTTCGCGTTGGCCGCTTCCCAGGCGTTGGGAAAATAGAGGTCCAGGCCGTACGACTGCGGCTTGAGCATACCGGGATAGAACCACAGGTTGCCGCCGTACAGGTCTTGCTGGAGCACGTACTCCGTCGCCCCGGCGGGCAGGTAGGAGCGGGTGGCCACCAGCAGGTCGGTCCACCACTTGTTGGTGGGGATGGGCTTGCCCAGCAACGCCGGGTCGAGGTGGAGGGCTTTGTAAAAGCCGTTCGCTCCGGTGACCTGGTCAGCCGGCAGCCCGTAGTAACTGTCCGTCTCCTGGCAGGCCGTCGGCACCGACCCCGCGTAAGAACCCGCCCCGACCGGGACGACGGACTGCGCGGCGACCGGTTGCCGGGCAGCCAGGCTGGCCGCCACCGCGAGCGGCCAGGCAGCCAGACGCAACGCGGCCGCCAGAAAATTCCTGCGAGGTTGGGTAGGCATACGGAACGTTTTTGTAAGCAGCTTTTGTTCTCGCGCCGGTGCCTGCCTGCGGCCTGCAGGTCGCCTGCGGACGATGGGGGCGGAGTGGGTTCAACCATAGCATTATTCCGTGGATGTCTAGCTGAACACGAAAGCCGCCCGGACACGGGGTAGCCGTCGGCAGGGACACCGTTTTGCCCGGAGATCGGTTTACTCGGGTCGCAAACTATGCAGGAAGCCTTTGCAGTTTACCTTCCCATGTGCTCAGGTGTGAGGATGCACGCGCACCCCGATGCCTCCGCCGCCGCCGGAGCCTCCGCTTTGGCCGGAGCGTTGCGCGTGGTGCTCGGCAAACTGGGTCGGCGGCTGCGCGAACAGGGACACGCCGAGGACTTGACCTCGTCTCAGAAGTCGGTGCTCATCCGGCTGGAGCGTGAGGGACCCGCCACCGTCTCCACCCTTGCGCGGGCCGAGCGCGTGCGCCCGCAATCCATGGGCGCCACGGTGGCAGCCCTGGAGGCCGCCGGACTGGTGAGCGGCGCGCCCGACCCGAGCGACGGGCGCCAAACTCTCCTCACGCTGACCGCCGCCTGCCGCCAATGGATCGAGGCCAGCCGGGCGGCGCGGGAAGACTGGCTGTTCCGCACGGTCCAGACCCACCTTTCTCCGAAGCAACAAATCGAACTCACCCGCGCCGTCGAGTTGCTCCAACGCCTCGCCGACTCCTGAGACCGGCCACCACCTGAACCACCCGACCAAGAAACACCCCGATGGCAGTCACCACCCTCGACCCGAAGACCGCCCTGCTCGTCATCGACCTGCAAAAAGGTATCCTCTCCTATCCCACCGTCCACCCTGTCGGCGGGGTGGTGCGGCAGGCTGGCGCGCTCGCGGCGGCCTTCCGCCGTCACGGCCTGCCGGTCGTGCTCGTCAACGTCACCGGCGGCGCGCCGGGCCGCACCGAACAGAACCGTCCGCGCGGACCTTTCCCCGAAGGATTCGCCGACTTCGCCCCGGAGTTGGACCAACAGCCGCCAGACCATGTGGTGACCAAGCAGACGTGGGGCGCGTTCACCGGCACGGACCTCGCGGCGCACCTCCGGGGGCTGGGCGTCACGCAGGTCGTCCTCGCGGGCGTCGCCACCAGCATCGGCGTCGAATCGACCGCGCGGCAGGCGCACGAACTCGGCTTCAACGTGGCGCTCGCCGTCGATGCCATGACCGACCTGAACCCCGATGCCCACGCCAACAGCGTCACCCGCATCTTCCCGCGGCTGGGCGAGACCGGCTCGACGCAGGAGATCATCGCTTTGCTCGACGAAAGGAGCGTCTGACCATGGCATGGCCTCACTTGCTCGCCTATTTTTTCGGCGGCGCTTTTCTTGCCAACGCCGTGCCGCATTGGATCAGCGGCGTGCAGGGACGCGCCTTTCAAAGCCCGTTCGCCAAACCGCCCGGCGAGGGGCTTTCCTCGGCGCGCGTTAACGTGCTCTGGGGATTTCTGAACCTGGCGGTGGGTTACGTGCTGGTCTGCCGCGTCGGCCACTTTGATCTGCGGTCCACGGCCCAGGTTGCCGCCGCTGGCTCCGGCGCGCTGCTGCTGAGCCTGGGGTTGGCCCGCCACTTCGGGCGGTTCCACGGCGGCAATCCGCCCGGCGGCTCATGAACGGATCGGCCCGGGGCACTTTCCGTTCGTTGCGGGTTTTCAACTACCGGCTCTGGGCGGGCGGGGCGTTTGTGTCCAACGTGGGCACCTGGATGCAGCGCACCGCCCAGGACTGGCTCGTGCTCACGGCCTTGACGCCCCACAACGCGACGGCGGTCGGCGTGGTGATGGGTCTGCAATTTGGTCCCCAGGTGCTCCTGCTGCCGTGGACCGGCTCCGCCGCCGATCACCTCGACCGGCGCAAGCTCCTGCTCGCCACCCAGGCGGCGATGGGCCTGCTGGCCCTCGGGCTGGGTTTGCTCACCGTCACCGGGCTGGTCCGGCTGTGGCACGTCTACGCGTTCGCCTTCGGGCTGGGCTGCGTCACGGCCTTCGATGCCCCCGCGCGCCAGACCTTCGTTTCGGAGCTGGTGGGCGAGGGGGATCTCTCGAACGCGGTGGCGCTCAATTCCACCTCGTTCAACGCCGCGCGCCTGATCGGTCCCGCCGTGGCCGGGGTGCTCATCGCCGCGGTGGGCAGCGGGTGGGTCTTCCTGCTCAACGCCCTTTCTTTCGTGGCCGTGCTCTGCTCGCTGTGCCTGCTGCGGGTGGGCGAGCTTCATCGCAACGACAAGGTTCCCCGCACCCGGGGCAGCCTTGCCGCGGGGTTTCGTTACATCAGGGAGCGGCCCGACCTCCTGTCCGTGCTTGGCATGCTCTTTCTGATCGGCACGTTCGGCATCAACTACCCCATCTTCATCTCCACGATGTCGGTCACGGTTTTCCACGCGGGCGCGAGCCAGTACGGGCTGCTGACCTCGATCATGGCGGTCGGCTCCGTGGCGGGGGCGTTGTTGTCTGCCCGCCGGGAAAAGCCCCGCCTGGCTTTTCTGCTCGCGGGTGCCGGGGTCTTCGGGCTGGGCTTTGCCGTGGCCGCCTTCATGCCCAACTACTGGCTCTTTGGACTGGCCCTGGTCGTGGTCGGCGTCGCCGCGCAGACCTTTACCACCACCGCGATCAGCGTGGTGCAACTGTGGACCGAACCGGCGATGCGCGGGCGGGTGATGGCGATCCTCCTGGCCGTCGCCATGGGCGGCACGCCGCTGGGCGCGCCCCTGGTCGGCTGGGTCGCGGATCGGTTCGGCCCGCGTTGGGCGTTGGGCGTCGGCGCGGCCTCGGGCTTTGCCGCCGCCTTGGTCGGGATCGGGTACCTCGTGAAAACCGGCCAACTGCGCCTGCGCCTGGAGGCGGGACGCCTTCGCTTCACCGTTTCCGCTGATTTTGCCGCGACGAATCCGTCTCCCGGCTGACCCCGGCCTCTCCCGGGTTCCCCTCGTCATGATCCCCACCTTCTTCGCCGCTCCCTCCGACTTGCGTCGGTGGTTCGCGGAAAACCACGCCACCGCCCGCGAACTCCTGGTCGGCTTCCACAAAAAAGGCTCCGGCCAGCCGGGCATCACCTGGCCCGAATCCGTGGACGAGGCCCTTTGTGTGGGTTGGATCGACGGTGTCCGCCGCCGGTTGGATGACCGTCGCTACACGGTCCGCTTCACCCCGCGCAAAACGGACAGCATCTGGAGCGCGGTCAACATGGCTCGCGTTGCCATTCTCACCGCCGCCCACCGGATGCAACCCCCCGGTTTGGCAGCGTTCGCGGCACGCAAGGAAAGCCGGTCCGCCATCTATTCCTACGAACAACCGTCACACCCCGGGCTGGATGCCGCGGCCGAAACTCTCTTCAAAAACCATCGGGTCGCCTGGGAATTTTTCCAGAAGCAACCGCCCGGCTATCGCAAGCTGGCCGCCTTCCGCGTCATGAGCGCCAAACAGGCAGCGACGCGCCTCAGACGCCTAGAAAAACTCATCGCCGAGTCCTCGCAGGGACGACGGTTGCTCTGAGCCGGGGCACGCGCCCAACCAGACGAACGCCGCCGTCCCGGCAGGGACGGGGCGCATGGCGACGGGAAACGCTTTAGGCAGGCACCTGTTCGATCCCGGTCGGCTCGGCCAGCGTGCTCCGGTTTTCCTGCCGCCGGAGCGTCGCCAGCGCGGTGTACACCACCAGCCTTGCCCGGTTGATCGCGCCCAGCGGCCGGTGCGCCGCGAGCGAGTGGGTGGGCGAGAAGGAAAGGTTGTCTTCCTCGTTGTCCGCGCCGGACCCGAAGGCGTCCTGCCTAGGCAGCGTGATGCGGCCCACGGTCCGATAAGGTGACTCTTCCTCGCTCCAGGGAGCCTGCGCGTCCTCGATGGGCATCTTCTCCAGATCGGTGTTGAGTTGGACCCGCACGTCGAACACGGCGTCGTGAGATTGGAAGAACGCCACGGTTGCTTCCCGCAGCGCGTTGGGCGTGTCGGGGCTGAACGGCATCGCTTCCAGTTCCGCCAACCCGGGCGTCACGGGCACCACGCCGAACTTGGCGATGTAGTTGCCGTACCGGAACGCGGTCTGGGAATAATAAGCTTCCGCCATCGGGTGCTTCTTCTCGTGGCCGAAGAACCCGAGCTTCTCGGAGTGGATGCCCACGGTGTTGAGCGCGGCGTTGGTCACGCGCGACACTTCGGACACGATGCCCTTGGTGGTGTCCGAGAGGTGGGTGGCGATTTCCGCGTTGGGCTTGAACGCCTGGAGAAACGCCTT
>CAXSED010000125.1:0-10634 GCA_964236475.1 uncultured Chthoniobacterales bacterium | reverse complement strand
CCGGCTGCGTGCAGAAGCCGCTCGTTGCCCAGGCGGTCGCGCTCGGGGCGGACGGTTACGTGCTTAAGGCGCAGCCGCTCCAGGTCCTGCTCGACGCGGTCGAGCGGGTGAGCGCGGGCGGCAAGTCTTTTGATCCTGCCCTGATGCGCGGCAGCAAGCGGCAGCCGCGCGAACGCCCGGACTGGGACTCGCTCACCACCCGCGAGCAGGAGGTCGCGCGGCTGGTCGCGCAGGGCAAGACGACCAAGGAGGCCGCTGTGGTCCTGGGCGTCAGCGTCAAGACCCTCGACAAGCACCGCACCAACATGATGCGCAAGCTCGGGCTGCACGACGCGGTTTCCGTGACGCGTTACGTCATCCTCTCGGGCCTAGCCTCCCCGACCTGATCGCACAGGTTGTGAGGGGGACACTCACCCGTCGTTCGCCGTCTTTTTCGCCAGCAAGTTCTGCCCCATCATCTCCGCCGGGCGCGGAATCCCCAGCAAGAACAACAGCGTCGGCGCGACATCCGCCAGAATCCCGTCCTCCACGCGGAACTCCGCCGCGTCTGCCGCCACGTAGAAAATGCGCACGAGGTTGGTCGTGTGTGCGGTGTTGGGCGAACCGTCCGGGTTGCGCATGAACTCGCAGTTCCCGTGGTCGGCGGTAATCAGCGCCTTGCCGCCTAGTTCCAGCACCTTTTCGATCACCTGTCTCACGCCGTCGTCCACCGTCTCGACGGCTTTGATCGCCGCCGCCACGACGCCCGTGTGGCCGACCATGTCGGGGTTCGCGTAGTTCAGGATCACCAGATCGTAATCCGCCAGCGACGACACGACGGTCGCCGTCACCTCCGCCGCGCTCATTTCCGGCTGGAGATCGTAGGTGTCCACGTTCGGCGAGGGGATGATCTTGCGGTCTTCGCCCGGGAACGGCTGCTCGACCCCGCCATTGAAAAAGTAGGTGACATGCGGATATTTTTCCGTCTCTGCAACGCGCAGTTGGGTCTTGCCCGCCGCCGCCACGACCTCGCCCAGAATGCCGTTGAGCGTCTGAGGCGGGAAGGCGTGTGGGCAATGGTAGCTGGCGTCATATTGCGTCAGCGTGACGAAATGCACCTGCGGCCACGTCTCGCGGTCGAACCCATCGAAATCCTTGTTGAGAAACGCCTCCGAAAGCTGCCGCGCGCGGTCGGCCCGGAAATTGAAGAAAAACACCACGTCGCCGTCGCGGACACATGGCTCGTCGTCCGCGCCGTGGGACGGGTCGAACACCATCGGCGGCAAGAACTCGTCCGTTGTGTCCTCGCCGTAGAGAGGGGCGATGGCGTCGCGCGGGTCCTGCGCGCAGACGGTGCCCTTACCGTTGACGACGGCGTCCCAAGCCAGCTTGGTGCGTTCCCAGCGGTTGTCACGGTCCATGGCGTAATACCGCCCGATCACCGTGGCGATCTTTGCCCCGCTGACCGCTAGCCCGGCTTCGAGGGTTTCGATGTACCCGATTCCGCCGGTCGGCGAGGTGTCGCGCCCGTCCATGAACGCGTGAACAAAAATCTTTTTCACCCCGGCCTCGTGCGCCAAGTTGGCCAAAGCGATCAAATGCTCTAGGTGGCTATGCACGCCGCCGTCGCTGACCAACCCGAGGAAATGCAGCCGCCGACCCGGTTCTGCCGCCTTGGCGAACGCCTCTTGGATCACGGGATTCAAGCCCAGCTTGTTCTCCGCGATGTCTTTGGAAATTCGGGTCAGGTCCTGGTAAACGATCCGCCCGGCCCCCAGGTTGAGGTGCCCGACTTCCGAGTTGCCCATCTGCCCTTCCGGCAGCCCGACATCCAGTCCGCTCGCGCCCAGGCTGCCGTAAGGATACTTGGCCGTCAGTTCGTCGGTGAACGGCGTCGCGGCAACGGCGGTTGCATCCCCTTCCTGCTCAGCTCCTTTCGGTGAGTCCGGGTTGATGCCCCAACCGTCACGAATGATCAGAATCACGGGAGATGCCATAATTTTGGAAAAACCGCACGCAACAAACCTGGAAACTAAACCGGCATTTCTGGGGAGTGATTTAATTTCTATCTGCGCCCTCCAACGGATGCCGCCTGCCAACCGGATGCCCCGTTCTCCGTGAGCGCACCGCGCCGCGAACGGATTTTCCTGTGCGAACCGCCCGGCTTCTGGCACAACGACTCCCGCCTCGCCGTCCGGCCCCATGAGACAACGTAACCATCTGCTCGCCCTCGCTCTCCTCGCCCTGTTCGCCGCCTGTGGGGTGCTCTATTTTTACCGCTACGCCGAGCAGAAGCCCTTCGGCGTGATCCTGTTCGTTGGCGAGGGATTAGTTTCGAGCAAACTGGCCGCCGCCCGGCTCTACGACGGCGGCGCGGATCGCCGCCTCGCCATCGACTCGCTGCCCAATGTCGCCCTGCTGAGCACGCACACCGCCGACTTCGCCGTGCCCGACGCCGCCGCCGCCGCCAGCGCGCTTTCCTGCGGGGTGAAGGTCAACCATCGCTCTCTGGCCACCGATCCCGCCGGTCAGCCCCGCGAAACGATCTTCGAGATCGCCCGCCGCCGGGGCCGGGCGACCGGCCTCGTCACCAACGGGCGGCTCACCGATCCCACCCCCGCCGCCTTCTACGCCCACGCCACCGACTGCCGCGACCGCGCGCCGCTGGCCCTCCAGCTCGCCGAGCACGCCGGGCTGGACGTGATCCTCGGCGGCGGCTCGACCGATTTCGTGCCGGAAACCCTCCACGGCCAGCGCCGCGACGGACGCGACCTGCCCGCAGAAATGGTGCGCCGGGGATACACGCTGCTGGCCGGCGGAAACATCCTGCAAATCTCCCAGCCCTGGAGCAGCCCGAAACTGCTGGGCTTCTTCGGCGCGGATGCCCTCCCCTCCCTCACCCGCAACGGCGAAACGTTTAACGACGGCACCCGCCCGCCGTCGCTCTCGGAGATGACCCGCGCCGCCATCGAAAGCCTCCAGCGGCGCACCGGGGGTTACCTGCTCGTCGTGGACGCCGGGCTCATCAGCCGCGCCTCGCAGGCCAACGACGGCGAGCGCGTGATGCAGGAATTGCTCGAACTCGACCGGGCCGTGGCGGTCGCGCTGCAATACGCCGGGACGAAAACGCTGGTGCTCATCGCCGGTGGAGAGTCCACGGGCGGCCTGACCCTCAACGGCTACCCGCTGCGTCAGGATCACGGGGTTGCTCTGCTGGGGATGAACGCCGAGGGACTGCCCTCAATCACCTGGGCCACCGGACCGGACGGACCGCAAAGTGTTCCCGGTGCGTCGCCGTCGATGGCCCCCGCCGCGTTTTACGCGCCTGCCGGTGCCAACGTGGTGGACAACGCCTTGGCCGCCGGGTTCGGCCCCGGCTCCGAGCGGCTGCGCGGTTTTCTGGACAACACGTTCGTGTTCAACCTGATCAACTCACAGCTCTGAGTCAGCGCGTCACCCAGCGGAATCGGACGACCTGCGAATCCGCTTGCCCCCCGGTTGTGGGCTGTTCTACCCTGTCCGCCGTGCCACCGGATGCCGATTCCCCTCGCTCCTCGGTTCGCGGGCAGCCTTGGCTGGAGATGATCGCGGTCGTGTCGCTGGTGTCCAACGCCGCGTTGGGCTGGTTCGTCTGGCAAACCTTCAAAACGCAGGACCTGCGGCTCGCCCGGCTAGAATCCCGCGTCGACCGCGACCCGGCCAAAGGCGCTGACAACGGCAGCCCATCGCCCAACGTACGCCCGCGCCGGGCCGGGATCGACGAACGGGTGGCTCTGCTGCTCTCGATGGCGGGCGACCCCGAGCATTCCCGAAGGGTCCTGGAAACGGTTTCGCCCGACGAAATCATGGGCATCGCCCAGGCGCTTCTCGCCCAACCGCCCGCCAGCGACCGCAACGCCGCGCTCGGGGCGGTCATCGAAGCCCTCGGGCGCAATGACCCGGCCCGTGCCATCGCCTTGCTTGAGAACGTGCAGATACCCGTTCTACGTGCCCACCTGGCGGCCAGCATCGCGGAAACCTGGTCGGCGAGCCATCCCGACGCCGCCGCGCGCTGGCTCGTCAGCGACGGCGCGCGTTTTCTCGACCCCGCCGCTTCGGCGACGCCCTTACTACGCGCATTGGCGCAATGGTCGGCCTTCGACCCTGAAGCCGCGACGAAATTCGCGGCGGACCAGCCGCCGGATCGTGGACCCGTTACCCGTTCCCTGGGTCTGGCCAGCCGGGCTTGGGGCCAGAAGGATCCGCAAGCCGCCCTGGCGTGGGCGCAGAGCTTGCCCGCCACGGATCAACGCCGGGATTTGGTCGCCCAGAACGTCTGGCAAGGCTGGACTGAACAAAACCCCGCACAGGCCGCCACCGCTTTGGGCCAACAGCTCTACAACGGCGGACAAATTTACACTGAACTCGCGGGCACCGTGGCCAAGGCATGGACCAGTGTCGATCCCAACGCCAGCGCGCAATGGGCCACGGCACTGCCGCCCGGTGCCGCACGTCGCAACGCCCTGTATCAGGTGGCGATGACATGGACCCAGACGGACCCCGCCGGAGCCTCCCGCTGGGCCGGGAGTCTGCCCGCCAGCAACACCCGCCTTGAAATCTGGCGCGAAATCGTCGGCAACTGGGCGGACACCGACCTCGACGCCGCCGGGGCGTGGCTCGGCGCACTGCCGCAGGGGCGCGACCACGACGAGGCCGTCACCGCCTACATTCCCAAGGTCGAGCCAACCGATCCCGAAAAGGCTCTCTCCTGGGCTGGGACCATCACGGAGGCCGGGACGCGCGCGGAGCAAGTGCAGGCGATTCTCGCCCGCTGGTCCCGCCGCGATGCCGCCGCCGCGCGCAACTGGGCTGCCGCGAGCGGAGTGGCCGTGCCGGGCGCGAGACTGGCACCGTAGCAATGCACCGTGTGCGTCGAGCAAATTACAGCGATGTTTCCCTTTTCCATCGCTATCATCATTCGATGAATACTCCCTTGCAGACAGTTGGGAAAGTTAACTATATCCATTGCCACCCTCATGCTGTCGTTGGTGGCTGCTGGTTGTGACCCGAGTTTAATATTGAGCACATCGTCACGCCAACCGAGAGGGCATGTCGCCGAGTACAGAGTTCCAAGGGTTCATAATCGCCATAGACGGATATATTCGAAGAAAGCTTGAAGGCGGGAAGCTGGGAGCAAACCTTTCTTGGGAAAGGCTTTGGCATCTCCGCTACCAAGGTCTTAGATCCCGCCACACAACGATGGCCGAACGCGAGATTGCTTACACCCATCAACAACGCCTACGATTCGGCTTATCTTTGTACGAGGATTAAGGTCGGCGGGTATTGCTTCCCCTCGTTCCTGAATACGATTTGGGAACGAGGGGAACACGGGATGATGACGCTCGACAAGTCCGCGCCTTCGCCTCGTCACTTCCCGAGACGGCAAAAGCACCGCACTTTGACCGGACTTCGCTTCGGGCCCGCGGAAAAATATTTGCGACCGCGTTACCCGGTGGCGAGTCCTTGCATATTTTCGTCCTCGACGAAGCGCAAGAGCACTCTCTTGCGACGGCATCGGATTTCCTCGAAGAATTGCGTTGGAGAAAACGTATTGCCGGTGTGCGTGTCACGCTGGCAAGCGCAAAACGAACTATCGTCGACCAGCTTTTAATGCATGCATGGTCGCGCAAGGCTCCAAAGAAGCTGGTGGATACTTTTGCCCCGGACTACTGAAAATTTATTTAATTTTTGCATCCAAACGTTTGACACAAGGCTTCCAGAGGCGTAGATAGTCCTTCCGCCAAACGGAGATTTAGACACCCTCGTGTCCAGACCTTATTAAAAGTCTCGCCCCATTTTCCCGGTGCAAAACCGGGGAAAGGGGGTCCGTTTTGCCTAAATCCCAGTCCGCGCTAGACCTATCCTCTTATGCCAGAACGTATCCATTTCGGGAAGATCAAGGAAGCCAGCGAGCCACCCAACTTGATCGAGGTTCAGCTCAATTCCTACGTTGACTTTTTACAGAGGGATATCCCCGCCAGCAAGCGAAAAGTGAGCGGCCTTCAGGCCGTCTTCAAGGAAGTTTTCCCCATCGAGAGCTATGACGACAAGGCCACGCTCGACTTCTCACATTACGAGATCGGCGAGCCGAAACTAAGCGCGCTCGAAGCCCAGCGCGAAGGCCAGACGTTCTCCGCCCCGCTGCACGTCACTTTCCAGCTCAAGGAAGAAAAAGGCACCAAGGAAGAAAAGGTGTACATGGGCGAAATCCCGCTCATGACCCCGCAGGGCACGTTTGTCATCAACGGCGCGGAACGCGTCGTCGTGTCCCAGTTGCACCGCTCGCCCGGCATCGCCTTTGAGAGCAGCGTGCACCTCAACGGCAAGGTTCTTTATTCGTTCCGCATCATTCCTGACCGCGGTTCATGGCTGGAAGTGCAGTTCGACACGTCGGACTTGCTCTACATCTATCTGGACCGCCGTAAACGCCGCCGGAAGTTCCTGGCGACCACGTTCCTGCGCGCCATCGGCTACGGCAGCGACGAAGCTTTGGTCAAACTGTTTTACGACGTGGAACATCTCGCTCTCAGCGATGAGCTGGAAGACGAGACTCTGGCGACCAAGGTGCTCATCGAAGACGTGCGCGACGGCGAAATTACCGTGGCCCGCGCTTTCGAGCCGTTGACTCGCTCCGCCGTGCGCCAGCTGCTCGACCTGGGCATCACTACGGTGCAGGCCGTAGACATCAAGAACGACGACACGGTCATCAAGGCTATCAAGAAGGACCCGGCCCACGACGAGGATGAGGCCCTCAAGGACATTTACCGCCGTCTGCGCCCTGGTGATCCCCCCACGGTGGCGAACGCCCGAGCCCTGCTCAAGCGCCTGTTCTTCGATCCGAAGAAGTACGATTTGGGCCGCGTCGGTCGTTACAAGCTCAACCAGAAGCTTTCCATGGAGACCGATCTGGCCAAGCGCACGCTGGAGCCGGAAGATTTCACCGCCGCGATGAAGTATCTCATCGGCCTGCGCCGCAACGAGGGCACGCTCGACGACATCGACCATCTCGGCAGCCGCCGTGTCCGTACCGTGGGCGAACTGCTCGCCAACCAGTGCCGCGTGGGCCTGGCCCGCACCGAGCGTCTGGTGAAGGAGCGCATGACCCTATTCGATGTGAACGTCGACGGCATGACGCCCCAGAAGCTCATCAACCCGAAGGCGTTGAGCGCAGTGATCCGCGATTTCTTCGGCCGTTCGCAGTTGAGCCAATTCATGGATCAGACCAATCCGCTGGCCGAGTTGACGCACAAGCGCCGCTTGAGCGCCCTCGGGCCCGGAGGTTTGTCCCGCGACCGCGCCGGATTCGAGGTCCGCGACGTGCATCCCTCGCATTATGGCCGCATCTGCCCCATCGAGACGCCGGAAGGCCCGAACATCGGACTAATCTCGTCGATGAGCACGTTCGCGCGCATCAACGAATTTGGTTTCATTGAGACCCCTTACCGCAAGGTGACGGATGGCCGTGTGACTTCGCAGATCGACTTCCTCACGGCGGACCGTGAAGAACACTTCCTCGTCGCGCAGGCCAACACGCCCATCGACGACAAGGGCAAATTCACCGTCGACAAGATTAGCATCCGCTACCGTGGAGACTTCCTCGAAGTCGAGCCTTCCAAGGTTCACTACATGGACATCTCGCCCAAGCAGCTCGTTTCCGTGGCCGCCGGGTTGATCCCGTTCCTAGAGCACGACGACGCGAATCGCGCGCTGATGGGTTCCAACATGCAACGCCAGGGCGTGCCGCTGCTCGTCAGCGAGGCTCCGCTCGTCGGCACCGGCATGGAGGGCAAGGTCGCCCGTGACTCCCGCGCGGTCATTACTGCCGAGGGCGATGGTATCGCTGCCAGTGTCACGTCGGACTTCATCATCGTGACCAAGGACGGCAATATGCCCGATCCGAAGAAGCGTCTGCGCCACGACCCGGCCAACGGCATCTACGTGTACGAGTTGCGGAAGTTCATGCGCTCGAACGCCGGAACCTGCGTCAACCAGAAGCCGATCTGCAAGAAAGGCCAGAAGATCAAGGCGGGCGATTGCCTGGCTGATGGTCCGAACACCGAGAAGGGCGAACTGGCTCTAGGTCGCAACGTGCTCGTCGCGTTCATGCCCTGGAACGGTTACAACTTCGAGGACGCCATCATGATCTCCGAGAAGGTGGTCAAAGAGGACATTTATACCTCCATCCACATCGACGAATTCGAGATTGGTGCCCGCGATACGAAGCTCGGGCCGGAAGAAATCACGCGGGACATCCCGAACGTCAGCGAGGAAGCCCTGCGCAACCTTGGACCCGACGGTGTCATCCGCATCGGCGCGGAGGTCAAGCCCGGCGACATTCTCGTCGGCAAGATCACCCCGAAATCCGAAACCGAACTCGCCCCGGAAGAACGCCTCCTGCGCGCCATCTTCGGCGAAAAGGCGGCGGACGTGAAGGATACGTCGTTGACGGTTCCCTCGGGCACCTACGGCATCGTGATGGACATCAAGGTCAACTCCCGTAAGGAAGTGACCAAACAAAAGCTGACCCCAAGCGAAACCAAGCGTCAGAGCAAGGCCGTCTCCGAAGACTACCGCAAGCGCAAGGACGAACTCATCGAGGAGTTGACCGAGTCGCTCTCCAACGTCCTGTTGGGCGAGAAGATTCCGCTCGACGTGGTCAACGCCGAGACGGGAGAAATTATCATCCCGGCCAACCGCAAGATCACCAAGACCCTGCTGCGCAAGCTGGCAGGTGTATATGATCACATCGACATCGATCCGAGCCCAATCCGCAACAAGATCCAGGAGATCATCCAGTCCTACGAGAGCAAGTTTGCGGAACTCGAAACCGATCAGGAGCGCGCCATGGACCGCGTCGAAAGCGGTGATGAGGTCGACCCCGGCATCATCAAGCAGGTCAAGGTCTACATTGCCAGCAAGCGCAAGCTCTCGGTCGGTGACAAAATGGCCGGTCGCCACGGCAACAAGGGCGTCGTTGCCCGGATCGTGCCGGAGGAAGACATGCCCTACCTCGCGGACGGAACGCCGGTGGAAATCTGCCTCAACCCACTGGGCGTGCCCAGCCGTATGAACGTCGGTCAGGTGCTCGAAACGCACCTCGGCGTCGCGGCGAAGGCGCTCGGGTTCACGGTGGCAACCCCGGTCTTCGACGGCATCAACGAGGAGAAGATCCAAGATTACCTCGCCAAGGCGAGCAAAGTGGATGGCTTCAACTGGGTGCAAACCAACGGCAAGAGTCGGCTGTTCGACGGTCGCACGGGCGACCCGTTCGATCAGGAGATCGTCGTCGGTTACATCTACATGCTCAAGCTCGGCCACTTGGTCGCGGACAAGATCCACGCCCGCGCGGTCGGCCCGTACAGCCTCGTGACCCAGCAACCGCTGGGCGGCAAGGCGCAGTACGGCGGACAACGCTTCGGCGAGATGGAGGTCTGGGCGCTGCAAGCCTACGGAGCCGCTTACACGTTGCAGGAACTCCTCACCGTCAAGAGCGACGACGTGCAAGGGCGCACGCGCATCTATGAAAGCATTGTCAAAGGCGACAACTCTCTGGAAGCCGGTACGCCGGAGAGCTTCAACGTGCTCATCAAGGAAATGCAGAGCCTCGGACTCGACGTGAAGGTGGGCGGTCACACGCCAACCTACGCGGACGCCAACGCGGCCTAATCCTCGACCTCAAACCTCAGTTTAGGCGGGTGCGTGCAGGTGAAACCCTGCGCGCATCCTGTTTGTGTCGGTTCCATTCAACAAATTTTCGCAGGCAGTGTCTGATACCCGGCTGCAAACCCAAGCAGCCACCCGTTACCACCTATGAACGAACAAAACCTTCGTGAGATTTTCGGAGAAGAACGCGCCGTCGGCTTCGACCAGGTCGGCATCACCGTGGCTTCTCCTGATTCGATCCGCTCTTGGAGCAAAGGGGAAGTCAAGAACCCGGAGACGATCAATTATCGTACCTTCAAGCCCGAAAAGGGCGGTCTGTTCTGTGAGCGTATCTTCGGACCCACGCGCGATTGGGAATGCTCGTGCGGCAAGTACAAGCGCATCAAGCACAAGGGCGTCATCTGCGACCGTTGCGGCGTGGAAGTGACGCTGAGCCGCGTGCGCCGCGAGCGCATGGGTCACATCGAACTGGCCGTGCCCGTCTCGCACATCTGGTTCTACAAGTGCATGCCTTCCCGCCTGGGCCTGATGCTCGACATGAGCGCCCGGCAATTGGAGCGTGTCATCTACTACGAGGACTACGTGGTCATCGACCCCGGCCAGACCCCGCTCCAAAAGTGCCAGCTTCTTAACGAAGCCGAGTACCGCGAAGCGCAGGATCAGTACGGCGAGAATTTCCGCGCCGGTATGGGTGCCGAGGCGATCAAGGAACTCCTTAGCCGTTGCGAATTGGCCAGCATTGCCAAGGAACTCGAAGAAGCGATGCTCAACACCAAGAGCAAGCAGATCCGCAAGCGTCTGGCCAAGCGTCTGAAGCTTGTGCTTGGCTTCTCCAGCTCGCGCACCCGTCCTGAGTGGATGGTGCTCGAAGTGCTGCCCGTCATCCCGCCCGACCTGCGCCCGCTGGTGCCCCTCGAAGGTGGCCGGTTCGCCACGTCGGATTTGAACGATCT
>CAXSED010000124.1:0-10684 GCA_964236475.1 uncultured Chthoniobacterales bacterium | reverse complement strand
AGCGGTTTCGGGCCGTCGTGCTGGCCGAGGGAGGCGTCCACGTCTTCCAGGCGGCGGATGAGGTCGATGACCTCGCGCCGGGTGTAGGGGCCACCGGCGGCACGGCAGAAATGCGTGCGGCAGCCGAAGGGACGGTCGGCGTAGATCAGGCATTTCCCATTGGAAGCATCGAGCATCGGGCAGTTGCCGCCGACGGCTTCGGGCAAGCCCTTGCGTCCGGTGGCGCGCAACGCCTGGACGGCCAGCAACGCCTCGCCTTGGGTCATAGACGGCACGAGACCCGTGAGCCGGAACTTGCAGCAATCAGTCAGGCGCGTGCAATCCCGGGCGACGGGGCGTTTCTCCAGGTCCGCGTAGACGGCGCGCACGGCGGCCACGGCGGCACGCTGGGTGTCGCGGCTGCTGGCGGGCGGGGGCTTGCGGGCGTAACGGCTATCGTGGAGCACGAAGAAAAGGATGAAGGATGAGGGATGAGGGATGAAGGCAGAGAATCAGACGCAGGACGAAACGTGTTATTATACCGTAGGAAGGGTGGCGTTGCATCTGCTGCTTTCCGTCCTTCATCCCTCATCCTTCATCCTTCATCCTTTTCTTCCGATGCTTTCCTTTTCCTGCTGCTGGAACTCCGCGCGCCACAAGGAAGGCGCGGGCATGTTGCGCGAAATCCGCGACCTCGGCTTCGAGAACGTCGAGCTGTCCCACGGCGTGCGCGTGTCGCTGGTGGGCGGGATTCAGGAGGTCGTCGATGCAGGCGAGGTGCGTATTTCCAGCCTGCACAACTTCTGCCCGCTGCCGTTGGAAGTGCAGGGAGCGTCGCCGGATTGCTACGAGTTCACCAGCCACCGGCCTTTCGACCAGCGGCGGGCGGTGAAGTTATCCATCCAAACGATAGATTTCGCGGCGCGGTTAGGCGCGGGCTTGGTCGTGCTGCACCTGGGGCGCGTGCCGATGGGTCCGGCGACCCGGCGGCTCGGGCTGCTGGCGCGGGAGGGCAAGCAGGACACCCGCGAATGGATCAAGCTCAAGATTGACGCCGTGAAGGAGCGCGAGAAGAAGGCCCCGGTATACCGGCAACGCGTGCTGGAATGTCTCAAGCCCATCGTCGAGCACGCCACCAAGAAAAACGTCTATCTCGGCTGCGAGAGCAGGTTTGCCTACGAAGAGTTTCCCACCGAGCGGGAGTACCCGGCGTTGCTCGACGAGATCAACTCGCCGCACGTCGGCTACTGGCACGACTTTGGGCACATCCAGGTCAAGCACAACCTCGGGTTTCTGGACCACTACGAATGGCTCAAATCTATCCGGCACCGGCTCTTCGGGTGCCACCTCCACGATACCCAGTGGCCGACCACCGACCACCGGGTGCCGGGCATGGGCGGGATCGACTACGACCGGTTGATCCCGATGCTGCCGGAGAACTGTCTGTTCGTGTGGGAGCTGAGTCCGCGCATGAAGTCGGACGTGATCCGGGTGGGGTTGGAAAGTTGGAAAGCGCGGTTTGGCGGCGGTTGAATCGCGGCCAGCTTCACGCGCTCCAGCCGCCGTCGATCATCAGACTCTCGCCGTTGATGAACCCGGCTTTCGGACTGGCCAGGAACGCCACGGCCTCGGCGACCTCTTCCGTCTTGCCGAAACGGCCCACGCTGGTAAACCGCTTCATCGCGTCGAAGGTTCCGCCCTCGGTCGGCTGCGGCTCGGACTGGATCACCGCCGGTTGGATGTTGTTGACCGTGATGCCCTTGGGGCCGAGGTCACGTGACCAGCCCCGGGTCAGCCCCTGCACGGCGAACTTGGTGCCGCAATACGTGCTCAGACCCGGCGCGTAAGCTCCCTCGCCGAAGATCGACCCCATATTGATGATGCGCCCCCAGCCCGCCGTGGTCATGCGCCGGGCAGCCTCCCGGGAGAGCTGGAACATAGCGCGCACGTTGACGTTGAAGGATCGGTCGAAATCCTCGTCGGTCGCTTCGGGCAGCGGGTCCATGGTGATGACGCCCGCGTTGTTGACGAGCACGTCCAGCCGTCCGGCGAACCGGCCACCGAAAGCCGGGTCGATCTGCGCGATCAGCGACGCCGGGCCATCGGGTGAGTTGAGGTCCGCACCCACGGCTTCGGCCTGGCCGCCCGCCTGTTCAATCCCAGCAACGACGGCGGCTGCCTCCTCGCGGCTGGAGCCGTAATGCACGAGCACGCTGGCCCCGTCTTGGGCGAGACGTTTGGCGACGGCGGAACCGATGCTCCCGGCAGCGCCGGTGACGAGGGCGAGTTTCTGGGCGAGCGGGTAGTCCATATGCCCCACTATACGCCTCTGTCCGCAGAAAGGACTAGGCGTTTCCCCGATGCGCGCCCCACCGGATCATCTCCGTCGAATAAACTGGACCGCCGCCCGCTCTAACGCTCCATTACGGCTCCGCCCGACACCCGACCGCATGAAGAAAGTCATTCTCCCGCTCCTCCAGGCTGCCGTCACGTTCTTCGCCCTTTACTTGGTGTTCGGTGACCCGAAAACCCGCGCCGGCATGATGGAAGCGGTGCGTTACGCGGAAAAGCCGTGGCTGCTGGCCGCGCTGCTGGCCGGGGCGCTCTCGCCGATCACCGCCACGATCCGCCTCTGGCTGCTCTTGCGGGTCCAACAGATTGAGGTCGGTCTCAAGCGGATCGCGCAGCTTTACATGACGGGCATGTTCTTCAACATGGTCCTGCCCGCCTCGACCGGGGGCGACGCCGTCAAACTGTTCTACCTGCTGCGCGGCAGCGACCCGAAGCAGCGCGCGGGGATCATCCTTTCCGTCATCATGGACCGCATCCTGGGCCTGTTGGCGCTGATGATCCTGGCGACGGTCTTCCTGGCGTTTCGCTACCATTGGCTGACGCAGACCCGCGCGGCGGCCAATGTGGTCCACGGGTTCATGGTGATCCTGGTGCTGGCGGTGGGCGGGGTGGGGACCGTGTTCGCGGCGGTGCAGTTGCGCCTGATCGACCGGCTCCCGGCCCAACTGCCCGGACGGTCCAAATTCATCGAGATGGCCGGGGCGGTGGCGGTCTATACCCGGGCGTGGCCGACGACTTTGCTCGGCATCGTGATCTCGTTCGTCGGGCATAGCTCGTTCTTTTTCACGTATTATTTCGCGGCGAGGGCGTTGCGGGCCGGGGTCTCGCTGCTGGATATGAGTATGATCCTGCCGGTCGTCAACACGATCCTGGCCCTGCCCATCAGCGTGTCGGGAGTGGGCGTGCGCGAGTCGTTGTTCAAGACGTTGCTGCACGATCTGTGCGGCGTGGGGTCGGAGAAATCGGTGCCGATTTCGGTCATCGGATTTCTCTGCACGGTGATTTTCTACGGGTTGGTGGGCGGGGTGGTCTACCTGTTCTTCCGGTCGGCGGCAGGCGCGCCGCCCGCGCACGTCGCGGAAGTGGAAGCCCGGATGGAAGAGGCCGAGATTCCCGCCATCGTGGAAGAAACCAAGCGCAAGCCGGTGTGAGCAAGCGGGCGGCATTGACGTTGTGCGCGGCGATCACCGCCGACGGCAAGCTCGACGGCGACGGGGAGTGGCCGAAAATCTTCCCGCCGCAGCCGGGCGACGTTTTGCTGACGGACCGCCGGGTGACGAAAGTGGCGAGTTCAGCCCGGCAGCTCGTGGCGGTGAACGGACGCGAAGACTTGGCAGAGCAATTGCGCGGGTTGCGGGCCGAGGTGGACGTGCGGCGGGTGCTTTGCTTGGGCGGACCGCCTTTGTTTCGGCGGTTGTGGGACGGAAATCTGGTCGATGAACTGTGCCTGCGCGTGCGCCCACGAATCGACGGGCGGCGGGGCGCGGCAACCTTGAGCGACGTGCCCGGCAAATATTTTCCGGCGTCGATCCACTTCCGCCTGTTGACTATGGAAGTGCTCGGCGATGAATGTCTTCTGCGCTACCGCGTGCGGCAGACCACCGCCAAACGTCCCGCGGCGGCCTGAACGGAATGCATCCGCCCGCTGAAAGCCGTCGAATTGACGTTGTCCTGGTTCGTCGGCGATGGTCGGCAGTCCCTAGTCCTCCTTTGACGATGCACAACACCATGTCCATCACGATGCGCGTCCCGAAGGAACGCATCTTCGAGACCGCCGCCGACCTGTCGGCCTGGCCGCGCATTCTCCCGCATTACCGCTACATCAAGTATTACGAGCGCGGCCCCGTGCGCAACGTCGTCAAAATGGCCGCAAAACGCTCGGGCATCCCGATTGCCTGGACCAGCGAACAGATCATTGACCGCGAGAAATTGGAGGTGCGCTTTACCCACCTGAAGGCGTTCACTAAGGGGATGCAAGTCGTGTGGACCTTCACGGACACGCCCGCAGGCGTCCACGTGGAGATCGTCCATGACATGAATTTCCGCGTGCCCGCGCTCGCGCCGCTGGCGGACCGGATCATCGGCGGATTTTTCATCGACGCGGTCGCCGCCCGGACGCTGCGCTGCATGAAAGATTACCTGGAGGGCACACCCAACTCATGAGACGCGCGGTCATCACGGGCCTCGGCCCCATCACCTGCGTTGGCATCGGGCGCGACGCCTTCTGGCACGGCCTGCGCGCGCAAAAAAGCGGCATCGCCCGGCTCGCGGCGTTCGATTCCAGCGAGTACAACGCGCACCATGCCGGGGAGGTGCGCGATTACGATCCCGCCGCGTTTTTCCCGCCGCACCGGCTCAAGCGGCTGGACCGCTACGCGCAATTCGCCGTGGCCAGTGCCCGGCTCGCGCTCGACGACGCCGGGTTGCACTACACGCCCGAAGAGCCGCAGGCCCGGGTTGGGGTCAGCTTCGGCACGGCTTTGGGTGGCATCGCGGGCGCGGAGTTCCAACACGCGCACTTTTTGAAGAAAGGCACGCGCGGGGTCAACCAGACGCTGGCCTTGCAAGTCTTCGGCGGGTCGGCGCACACCAACATCGCCATCGAGTTTGGCCTGCGCGGGGTCGGCACGACGAACTCCAATAGTTGCGCCAGCGGCACGGTGGCCGTGGGCGAAGCGTTGCGTTACATCCGCGACGGTTTCGCCGACGTGATCGTGGCCGGGGCGGCGGAAGCGCCGCTCAGTCCGCTGACGTTCAGCGCGTTTTCCATCATCAAGACGATGAGCCAGTGGGAAGGCGAACCGGCGGCGCGCGCGTGCCGCCCCTTCGACCGCAGCCGCGACGGCTTCGTCATGGGCGAGGGCGCGGCCTCGCTCATCATCGAGGAGTACGAACACGCCAAAGCGCGCGGCGCGCACATCTACGCGGAGGTCCTGGGCTACAGCCTCAACAACGATGCCTTCCACATGACGACCCCGCTGGCCGACGGCGCGTGCGCCATCGCCGCCATGCGCGGCGCGCTCGACGACGCGAAACTGCGGCCCGAGGAAATCGACTGCGTCAACGCGCACGCCAGCAGCACGCAGGTCAACGATTCGACTGAAACGCTGGCCATCAAGACGGTGCTCGGCGACCACGCCTACCGGATTCCGGTCAGCGGCACCAAAGCCTACCACGCCCACCCGCTCGGCGCGACGGGAGCCATCGAAACGGTGGTCGCCGCGCTCACTTTGGATCGCGGCTGGATTGCGCCGACGCTGCACTACGAGGAACCGGACCCGGCGTGCGACCTGGACATTGTTCCCAACGAGGGTCGTGACCTGCCGGTGCGCCGGTTGCTGAGTAATTCGTTCGGGTTCGGCGGGATCAACTCGTGCCTGGTGCTGGGCAGCGTCTGAGCGCGGGCACCGGCCATGCGCAAGATTTTCAGCCTTTTCATCGCTCGGTAGTTGCGTGTACAAATGCCGGGAATCTCCGGTCCATTTTCGTCATGCGCGCGCCGAGCATCTTGGAAGTTCCCTTGGCCAGCCTCTGGTTCACGCTCACCGTTTGCCTGGCGGGTGCGGTGATGATGGCGGTGTACATCTTCGCGGTGGTGGCCGTTGTGCAGATGCGCACGCGCGGGACGAAAGCGTGGAATGTGGCAGGCAATATCGGCGTTGGGTTGCTCGGAGTGAGCTGGTTGCTCATCGTCGTCGGCGCCCTTGGCGGTGCGGGCATCGTCTTGGTGCGCGCTGCCCGGCTCGCCCGGGCGAGATCGACCGCGCCGTTCGCCGATCCGGTGGGACCGCGTACCGTCGAGGGTCGGTCGAAACGCTACAAAATCGACTTGCCGGCGAGTTGGACCCTTTCCGGGTCAGACACCACGTTCGACCTGAAAGCGCGTGACTTCAGCGGGTTGTGGATCACTGTTCTGGTGGGGCATCCGATGGAATCAACGATCGAGGAGGTCGAGGCGAGGCGGGGCAGGATCAAGACAAACACGGTGGAATCCACACTGGGCGATCTGTCATCGGTGCAGATTGATGGACGCGCCTTTTTGGAATTCTCCTCGCAGGTTCGTTTGCACGCCGACTCGAATATTTACGCCTATCATTACTACGAATACTCAGGTCCAGAAGGCACTTTCCAGATCAAGGGCTGGCGAAAGGACAGTTTCCGTGCCGATGATATCCCGAGCCTGCGCCGCGTGGCGATGACCTTCCGATTTCCTGCCAACTCACGCTGACGACCTTGCCGCACGCCTGCAAAATACATTTTATGGTTATTTTACCGACATCATCGCTCATCAATTGCGGCGCAACAGTTGCACATGTCCCGCCTTTCGTTCACGCTCGGAGCGATTATGCCCGCTGACGCCGCCCTGCTCGCCGAAGTCCCGCTCTTCCAGTTCCTTGACGACGAGGAGCGCGCCGCCCTCGCCGCGCATCTCGACGACGTGTCGTTCCCCGCCGGGCACGTCATCTTCCATTACGGCGAGCCGGGCGACGCCATGTACATCGTGCGCTCGGGCGAGGCCGAACTTTCCTTCAAGAACGACACCGGCGAGAAGATCGTCCTGGAAACCGTGACGCGCGGCGATTTCTTCGGCGAACTGGCGTTTCTCGACGGCGGCGCGCGCAGTTCCACGGTGCTCGTGATCGAGGACATGCAGGCCGTCCTCATGGACCGCGAGGACCTGGAAATCTTCGTGCGCCGTCATCCCCACGCCGCGATTGACCTGCTCGCCGCCCTGGGCAAACGTCTGCGCAAGACCTCGGAAATCCTGCGCCACAGCCCGACGCGCAACGTCAACGAGGAAACCCTCGACAAGCGCACCACGGTGCAAAAAGTGGCCGATTGGATCGCCGAATTCAGTGGCAGCATCGCGTTCCTGCTCATCCACGCCGTGCTGTTCACGTTCTGGATCGTGTGGAACACGCTGGGGTCCGAGCGGGTGCGCTTCGACGCCTACCCGTTCAACTTTTTGACGATGTGCGTGTCGCTGGAGGCAATCTTCCTGTCGGTCTTCGTGCTCTTGAGCCAGAACCGGCAGGCCGCCAAGGACCGGGTGCGCGCGGACATCGAATACGACGTGAACCTGCGCGCCGAGTTGGAGGTGGCGCAACTCCACGAGAAGATCGACCAGCTCAACGCCGACGTGCTGGCGCGGCTCGACCAGATTGCCACCGGCAAGCCTCTGCACGGGAGCGGGCCTGCCCCGGGCCGCGTGCCTGCGGTCGGCGGGGGCATTTAGGGTGCGGAGCGTCCGGCGGGGACCGGCGGGACGTATTGCTGTCGCCATGTCCAAGCCTGTTTTCTCGCTGTGCCTCGCGTTGCTGGTTTTTTGTCCGGGCGTGTTGACCGCCGAGCAACTGCCACAGACCCTCAAAAATCTGGTGTACGGACAGGCGAATGGGCACGGCCTGAAACTCGATCTTTACTTGCCCAACCTGCCGGCCACGGTCGCTCAAGGCCCGCGCCCGGTGGTCGTTTTTCTGCACGGCGGTGGGTGGAGGGTCGGCAGCAAAAACGAGGCGAAAGAGGTCGTCAAATTCATCACGGGCGCGGGTTACGCGCTGGCGAGCGTCGATTACCGCCTGAGCAACGAGGCGATCTATCCCGCGCAGATTCAGGATTGCAAAACCGCCGTGCGCTGGCTGCGCGCCAACGCCAGCAAGTACAGGCTGGACCCGCAGCGCATCGGTGTCCTGGGATTTTCGGCCGGCGGACACCTCGCCGCGCTTTTGGGCACGAGCGCGGGCGTCGAATCGCTCGAAGGCCGTGCGGAAGGCAGTCCCCGTGAGTCGAGCCGCGTGCAGGCGGTGTGCGATGTTTCCGGGCCGGTCGATTTGTTCATCCCTACGAATTCGTTCATCGGCAAGTTTTCCGTGCACGGTGAACTTGGCGGCTCTGCGTCCGAGCAACCGGAACGGGCGCGGCAGGCCAACCCGACGACATACATCACCGGCAAAGAGCCGCCGTTTCTCATCATTCAGGGCGATCAGGACAAGCTTGTGGTGCCCAAGCACGCCGAGGTGCTTGCCGCCGCACTGCGGGCAAAGAAGATACCGGTGGAGTTAGTTATCGTGAAGGGTGGCGGGCACGTGCCGTTCGGTGCGGAACAGGCGGACACGACCGTGAAATTCTTCGAGCGGGAGTTTGGGAAAAATTGAAGAGGCGGCAGCCAAAAGCTCTGTCATTCTGAGCGGAGTGTTTTGAGCAAAAACATGTCCCCCAAAGAACACGCCCGGCAACTCGACCTCGAAGACCCACTGACGGGTTTACGCTCCCGTTTCCACCCGCTTCCGTCCGGCCAGATTTATCTTGATGGCAATTCGCTCGGCCTGCTGCCTCTCGCCGCCGAAGCCAGCGTGCAACGCGCGCTCGACGCCTGGAAAACCCTCGCCATCGGCGGCTGGCTGGACGCCTCGCCGCCGTGGTTCACGCTGGCGGAACGCCTCGCCGCGCGCGTGGCCCCGCTCGTGGGCGCGCACCCCGAAGAAGTAGCCGTCGCCAATTCCACCACGGTCAACCTGCACCAGCTTCTCGGCACGCTCTACCGGCCCGACGCCAACGGTGCGCGCACCAAAATCCTGGCGTTCGCCGACGAGTTCCCCTCCGATCTTTACGCGGTCGCCAGCCACTTGCGCGGGCGCGGGCTGGACCCGTCCCAACACCTGACCCTCGTGCCATCCGGCACGAACGGGCTGCTCGACGAGGACACCGTCCTGCGCGCGTTCACCGACACCCCGGGGGTCCAGCTTGCCGTGCTGCCCGCCGTGGTTTACACCACTGGCCAACTGCTCGACCTCCCCGCACTCACGGCGGGCGCGCACCGGGCGGGCGTCGTCATCGGATTCGACCTGTCCCACTCGATTGGCGTCGTGCCGCACACCCTGAGCGCGGACGGCGCGGATTTCGCTTTCTGGTGCCATTATAAATATCTCAACGCCGGTCCCGGCGCGCCGGGCGGCCTGTTCCTCCACGCCCGCCACGCGGGCCGCGCGCCCGGTCTGGCCGGCTGGTGGGGCGCAAACAAGGAACGCATGTTCGACATGGGCCGCACCCTCGACGCCGCCGACGGCGCGTCCGCCTTGCAGATCGGCACGCCGACGATCCTCGGCCTGGCTGCGCTCGACGGCGCGCTCGACGCCACCGAGGCCGCAGGCATCGCCGCCATCCGCGACAAATCGCTGCGTCTCACCGCTTACCTCATGGCGCAACTGGAGGCCCGCCTGCCGTTCGCGCCGGATGCCTTCCGCTTCGCCAACCCGCGCGAGGACCACCGGCGCGGCGGACACGTCGCGCTGGCCCACCCGGAGGGCGCGCGCCTCTGCCGTGCGCTCAAGGCGGCGGGGGTCATCACGGATTTCCGACCGCCGGACATCGTGCGCCTCGCGCCGGTGCCGCTCTACAACACCTTCGAGGAATGCCACGAAACGGTCGAACGCCTGCACCGCATCGTCGCCGAGCGCGCCTACCTCGCCTATCCGACCGAACGCGCGCTGGTTCCGTAGAGGGCGAACGCCGCCCGTTGCAAAACCTCCGATCCGCTCTTTAGTTAGGCGCTTGTCCGTCGTCCGCACCCACCGCTCATGACCTGGTTTCATTTCGACGCGCCGAGTTTTGCCCTCTCCTTCCTGAGCGTGCTTTTCGAGAGCGTGCCCTTTCTGCTCATCGGCGCGCTGATGGCCGGGATCATCGAGGTTTTCGTCCCTGCCCGCTGGATGACGAGCTTCCTGCCCAAACACGCCCTGCCCGCCATCCTCGTCAGCGGCTTGCTGGGCATGGTCTTTCCCATGTGCGAATGCGGCGTGGTGCCGGTCATCCGGCGGCTGATGAAAAAGGGGCTTCCCGTCTCCTGCGCGGTGGCCTATCTGCTGGCCTCACCGGTGGTCAATCCCATCGTGGCCGTGAGCACGTTCGTTGCCTTCCGCCGCCCGGAGCAACACCCCTGGCAGACGACCTGTTACCGCCTCGCGCTCAGTTATCTAGTGGCGACAATCGTCGCGTTGGTGGTCTCGCGGCTGCGGCCCGAACAGTTCCTCAACCAGACCGTGCTCGACACCCTGCCCGGACGCCAGAAACGCACCGGCGGCTTCCGTATCGGCAGCCTGGCGGGCAGCGCGGCTGCGGCTCCGTTCAGCCAGGAAGGCACCGAGGCGGGCAGCGGCGGCCCGGCGGCGCTCGACGCCCTGGACGCCCTGGAAGACCAACTCCAGACGACTTTTCCGCGCCGTCTGTTGGCCGCCTTGCAGCGCGGCGTCAACGATTTCTTGGATGTGACGGTCTACGTGGTGGTCGGCGCGGCGTTGGCCAGCGTGTTCAACACGGCGGTCGATCAACGCGTCATCGACCCGCTGGCTGGCAA
>CAXSED010000123.1:0-10920 GCA_964236475.1 uncultured Chthoniobacterales bacterium | reverse complement strand
CGTTCGAGCACGCTCTGGCGCAGCGTGACCACGCAATCGGCCATGAACGAGAGGAACCCACTGCGTTGCTCCGTGGCGGGATCGTTTTCCTCTACTTTCGCCGTGATGATGCCCGTGAGACCCGTGCGCTTAAGCCAGGCCTGGATGCGGTACAATTCACGGCGTTCCGCCGCCCGGTCATCCAGCAGGCTCAGCAGTACGTCGAGCGCATCGAAGACGATCAGATTCGCGTGCATTTCCTGCGCTTTTGCTTCGAGCCCCGCGAGCATGGCGGTCAAATCGAATTCGCCCGCCTTCACGGTGTCGGGGCTCAACTGTGCATCGAGGAAATAGAGGCGTTTTTTCTGCCGTCCGGCGAGGTTCCAGCCGAAGCTCTCCGCGTTGGCGCGGATGTGGTCCGCGTTTTCCTCGAAGGCGACGAAGATGCCGGGTGTATCGTGATGGCCGGCCCCGCTCACCAGCGTCTGGAGCGCGAGCACCGTTTTCCCGCTCCCGGGTCCGCCCAGGAGCAGCGTGGTGCGCCCCCGGGGAAATCCCCCGAAGGTGATGTCGTCAAAGCCTTCGATGCCGCTGGGAAATTTCTCCCGGCTGAGCGTTTCGGTCTTGTCGCTCATGCCGCCCCCTTGTTTGCGCACCTGACCCGCCGCCCTCGGAGAACCCGATCCGTCAAAGCACCTGTCCTGGGTTGGTGCAGGCTACTCGATCGGGGACGGTTGCCCTCGCCAGACGATGTCCCACCTCGGAGGGGGCAATAAGGGATGTAGTTGCTCATGGGACGGGTCGGTACAGCTAGTAAATGCAACGGCCGTCCATGGCATAGGGGTTCAACCTGCATAAACATCGCCTGGCTTCCTCAGCGCGCCCAATACCTCCCCCGTGCCGCCGCCATAGCAAAAAGCTATGCGCCCGGCGAGGGATTGGACTCTGCCCAGCCGCGGCGTGGCGGGGCTGACCGCAACATAACGATAGCTTTTGGCTATGGTCTCGGCCATACTCGGCCGTCATGGAGCTTCGCCACCTGCGCTACTTCGTCGCGGTGGCCGAGGCGCTGAGCTTCACCAAGGCCGCGCAAAAGCTGCGCCTCGCCCAGCCGTCGCTGACCCGCCAGGTGCGCAACCTGGAAGGGGAGTTGGGCGTTTCTTTGCTGGAACGGGCGAGCAACCGGATCACGCTGACCGAGGAAGGACGCTTGTTCCTTTTCGACTCCAAGAAAGTGCTGGCGATGTGCGCCGACAGCGTTGCCAGCGTGCAGCGCTTGAACCGTAAGGAAAGCTCCCATCTCAACATCGGCTACATCGCGAACATCCATTACGGGCTGCTGCCAGCGACTCTCGGAGCGTTTCGGAAACTCTACCCACGCGTGGCACTGAACCTTTTCGACCTGACGAGCGCCGAGCAGTTTCAGGCGCTCGACAGCGGCAAGATCGACCTCGGCTTTATCGGCTTGAACCCCGCGCTCTCGGGTCATGATCTTCATTCGGAATGCGTCGCGTATGACGCGATCCTGGTCGCGCTGCCAAGCGGACACCCGCTCGTCAAGAAATCGAAGATCAAGCTCGCCGACCTCGCCCCGCTGTTCTTTGTCGGGATGTCCGCGAAAACTCATCCTGGCACGCGGGAGTGGTTGCTCGATCTTTGTCAGCACGCCGGGTTTGCCGGGAAGATTTTGCAGGAGGCGGACGTTGAACCGACCGCGCTCAAGTTTGTCGCCGGCGGGCTCGGCGTGGCGTTGCTGCCCGAGCAGGTCGTGGAACTGCCGCACGAAGGCGTCGTCTTTCGGCCGCTATCACCCCCGTTGCAACGTGAGTCAACCGTCGCGTGGCGTGCGGACAACCCTTCACGGCCGCTCATGGATTACGTTCAGATCGTGAAAGATCTCTCGGGTTGCAAGTGACACTGGGTGCTGTCGAAAGCTGTCTGCCGAAAAAACGAACGCCATGCCGCCTGTTCGTTTTGGAGTTCGCATCCCTTCAGCAGGTTCTTTTTAACCCGTCACGCAATTTGAGCATTCCCCGCCGGATGCGGGCCTTGATGGTACCCAGAGGCTGCCCCAACCGAGCCGAGATTTCGTGGTGGCTCAGGTCGCTGAAAAACGCCAGTTCAATGGCCTGCCTTTGTTCAACAGGCAGCGCCCCCAGCACCCTCCGCACGCGCGCGGCTTGATCGTTGCGATCCACTTCGTCCGAGGTATGAACCGTAGGGACAATCTGCTCGAAGAGGTCCGGTGACAAGGCTGGGTCGGTGACGCCGGGAGCGGGGTCGATCACACGCAAACGCCGCCCCCGGGAACGCAGGTGGTCAATTGCCTTGCAGCGCGTCAAATGCACCGCCCAACCGAAAACGCTGGCGAGCGCGGGATCGTAAGTCGCGGCCTTGCGCCAGATGAGTAGAAATGACTCCTGAAGAATATTTTCCGCCTCGCCTGCCTCGCCTGTCATGCGCAGGCACAAGGTGTAAAGCGGGCCGCTGAGCCGGTCATAAAGCAAAGTGAAAGCTTCGAGTTTACCTTGAGCAACTTCCTCCAGCAAGCGACGGTCGGTGGCTTGCGGCGGAGTGTCTTCGCTCGCCGCCCGAGGCGAGGGCATTTCTTCCTCGATTTTTTGTACCAGGCGGAGCGTGGGTTCTACGGTGCTTTGAAAGCGGTTATCTTCAAGTTCCACGGGTGGCTGGGAGCCGGAGTCTTCGTGGATGGCCGCACGCGGCATCGGCTCACCGTGCATTTGCCCTCCTTCTCCGAGCCGAAAGTTCATGGCTGTCTCGTATTTCGGAGAGGTCGCAGTTTGCGCGCGAGAAGAAATCGAGCCTTTTGTTCGCGGCTCCCCGCCGCAGGTGGGATCGCCCGGGGGCGCTTTCGGCGTCGGGAGCCGCGAAGCGCACGGCGACCGCTGGTTTGTGGCTGTTGATGGGCGAGGCCACCATCCGCCGGGCGCTCTGCCAAGATGCGGTCAGTGGAAAATCCAAATCCATTGGCAACGGAGAAGTTGCGATCAATATCGCCTCCGATCATGCTCCGACCAATACCTTCGCGAGCGCGCGTTGATAGCCACGAGCTATCAGGTAGTTCTTACCACGCCCATGGTGGTTCCACCGAGAACCGATGACACACACGTAATGGGATCAAATCGTTTGCGGCCATTAAGCCCATTGACGCAGGAAGATGCGTGCTGGTTTCCAACCGCTGCCCATGCCGACTGCTAGCGGGGCGCAAAAGGACGCCCTTGGAGACAGGAACACGCCACAGCGATAGCGACGAGCTATCGGTACGACCGATCAGGTCTCGCATGACATAAGCGCCGGCTGATCATCCCCACCGCGATTAAAATCTGGCTTAAATGCCCCGTCGGCTTTCTAGTGGAAACCATTACTGACCAACGCACTGAGCAGTCGCGGTCTTTGAGAATCTTCGTCGTGGAAAACCACGTGGACACCCTGCTCTCCTTCTCACTCTACCTGCAATCCTTGGGCCACACGGTGACCTTGGCAAAAACCATGGCCGAGGCTTACGCCTGGTGGCCTTTGGCAGCGAACGATATGCTCATCTGTGATCTTCGCTTGCCGGACGGCGACGGCTGGGAATTGCTGGAACGCGGGCTTTTACCCCTCCCACTGTACGCCATTGCCATCAGTGGGCTGGGTTCGGTGGATGACCGTGCCAGGAGCCGGGCGGCCGGCTTCCGCCATCACCTGCTCAAACCTTTCAACCTTGAGGAACTTGATGCTGCGTTGGAGGAAGCGGCTCAGGAAAGGGCTCCTGTTCAACCAGTTTGGCCCACCAAGGCAGCTTGACGCCGCCCCAGCCACTTACTGAGGATAGTTCGCCGCTGCGTGGTAGAAGGGTCCTCCCACTTTGTATGGCCGGGTGGTTTTAGCGCGGCGCAGAAGCCTTGCCCTCGTATTATTTGAGCCAATGGCTTCTGGTGGTTGCTCAAGCTCAAGTTCTGTTCCTCTTAGTATTTTGACGGCCTCAACCTCGCAACATGACGATTAGGGCAGCGGAATCCAAGTCTGGATGAACGTTTTGGTCTGTTCCCGCATTTTATAACGCACCCGTTCCAACCTCTTTCTCTCTCTCAAGTGAACGGCATCAACGCCCAAATATCGGGTAGCCTGCCCTCCTTGGAACGGCCGACATTGCTGCTGGTCGAGGACGAGTTTTCACATGGCATCTTCCTGTGTGAATTGCTTGCGCCGGAGTACGAGGTGGAAGTCGCCACCAATGGCGAACAGGCATGGGCGGCGGTGCAGCGGCTGCTACCGGATTTGATCCTCTCGGACGTGACGATGCCTTTGCTCGACGGCCTCGGGTTAACCCGGCGGCTCCGGGCGGATGCGCGCACGGCCTGCGTTCCGGTCATGCTGATGACCGCCAACAACCAGAGGGAGCAACTCCTCCAAGCGCTGGAAGCCGGGATCGACGATTTCCTGCTCAAACCGTTCCATCCGCTGGAACTGCTCGCACGGCTGCGCTGCCAGCGGCGCATGATTGCTCTGCGCCGGACTAGCAACGAGCAAATTGCCCGCCAGCAAGCCGAAGTGGTGGAACAGGCGAAGAACCGGTTCCTCGCCTGTTTGAGCCACGAACTGCGCACGCCGCTGACCCCGGTGCAGCTTGCCGTGCATCTTATCAATCAGACGAAGGGTCTGCCGGATTCCGTTTACGACGGAGTGGAAATGATCCGGCGCAACGTGGAAATCGAAAAGTGCCTAATCAACGACCTGCTCGATGCCAGCCAGATTGCTCACGGCAAGCTGGAACTAGAGGTGGCACCCACCGATTTGCACGATTGTCTGGGGCTGGCGCTCAGAGAGTGCCGGGACGATTTTGCCGCCAAAGGGCTCAAGCTCACGGTGAGTTTATTGGCTGAGCACCACCGAGTCATGGGAGACGCCGTCCGCTTGCGGCAGGTGTTCTGGAACCTGCTTCGGAATGCGGTGAAGTTTACGCCGAATCAGGGCAACATCACCGTGCGTTCCGGCAACGATGGCGAGGACATCGTGGTCGAGGTGAAAGACAGCGGCGTGGGCATCGCCACGGAAGCCCTGCCGAAAATCTTCCAGGCGTTCGAGCATGGCGGCTTGGAGCAAGAGCGGGTTTACGGAGGACTCGGGCTCGGACTTGCCATTGCCCACGCCATCATCAAAGCCCATGAGGGGCAACTCACGGCACAGAGTCCCGGGTTCGATCAGGGAGCGACTTTTCGAGTGTGCTTGAACACGAAGAAACATCTCGACGCGCGTGCTTCCGGGCAGACATGGCCGCGCGGACCCTTTGACCCAAGTCCGCTTTCACAGGGTTAGATTCGAGGTAAAATTTACACCCTCCTGCCAAGCTTGCTATGAACGTGCGTTATCTTTCGGCATCCCGAGCCTTGAGTAAATAGCCTGCGACGACGAACGATGCCAAGCCTTGAAATCCCTCGCCGGAGTCGATCTCCAAATGTACCTGCTCGGCGTCGGCCTGTGCCCTGTCCCTGACTCAGTCTACGAGCAATAGCCGCCGCTTGCGCCCTTCGAGTTCCAGGGACGCTTCCTCGTGTCGGTCTCGGATGCAGACATGCTCCTTTCGGCTTACGTCGACGGCAAATTCGGCCCGGTGGACGACACGGATGCACTGTCGGAATTTCGGTTGGACCGCCCGGGACACGAGTTGCGCGCCGTCGCGACACCTGTGTCCAAGTCGGTGACGGGTCCGCCCGCCTGCGTGGCCGTCACGGGTGATGCCATTCTGGGAATGACCCGCAAATCGACCGGATCATGCTCCACTTCTCCGGGTCGAGCAAACTGCATCCGGCGCTTCAAAAACCGTGGTTTCAGCCTCATTCCTCGCCGCCGACTTCAGGATGAAGTTGCTTCCGCCCTAAAACCACGTGCGTTGGCTGCGGATCATTAGCTGCCGGGTGGCGTCTAGACCAATTCGGGCGACGCGGTCACGGAGCAAGCTCGGAGAGTGAAACAAAACTCTCGCCCACGTCCTGAGCCTCAATTTGCAGGCCTAATCCAACCTTTCTCCAAAATTTACAATAATCACGCTTTAATCCACTAGGTCACGAGTATTCTTTACAATAATGATTATTGCATAAATACTTAGAAATTAGGATTTTAGTATGCTTCGTCTGCGGAGCTGCCGAAAATGGTTCCAAGCTATCAACATCAGCCGGATCTTCGGACCACGGAAATACTGAGTGTCCAACGCGCCGATCTGCGTGCCAGTAGCTGCACCCGTGTTCATCACCAAGGCAAGGAGGATCACTGCGTCCGAGTTGAGGTGATGGGCTAGAAGCCCGTGGTACATCGTCGGATCGTGTGGTAGCACGCTGACCGGATGGGATGGATCAGCGCGCCTCCATCCAGCGGAGCGGCGGGATCAGAAATCCTTGACTGTCACGACGTTGTCGTCCGAGTTACGGTCGATGCGGATGTTGTACGGATCGGCCCCGGCGAAGGCGGGCCGCGCCGCCGTCGTGAGCTTGAAGGTCTGCGTGCCGCTATGGACCGGCAGGCGCTGCATCAAGAGAACATCTTGGGCGGAGAACTTTCCCCGGCCCGGCATGGCGGTGAACAGGCCGATGTCCGCGTTCTCGTTCATCGGCGCTTCGGTCTCGACGCCTTTGCCGTCCACGTAGAGCTTGCGTGCCTCGACCGTGAGCGTGGTTTCAAACTGGCCGTCCGGCAGCTTGCGCACCGTCGCCTCTTTAGCCTTGATGTCGTACAGAGTGATGCGCTCGAAGAGGTCAGTGATCAGGTCCTGCTCGGCGGGGGTGGCCCCCTGGCGGAACTCGGCGATGAGGTCGAGCGAGCGCGGATAAGGTGGCCCCTGGAAGCGGAACTTCTCGTCGAAACGCTTGAGCGCCGCGTCGACCCGTTCCTCGCCCAGTTCGTCCTTGAGCCGGTACATGGTCACCGAGCCTTTGCGGTAGTGGATGTAATCCTGGTTCTCGACCCGGTCGAGGGGTACCTCCTCCACCGCCTCGGCGGTGCGACCGCTCAGGTAGCGGTCCAGCTCGTATTTGAGGAAGCGGCGGATCTGGTCCCGGCCGTAGAGGTGCTCCATCACCATGAGCGCGGAATATTGCGCGAGGCTTTCAGAAAGCATCGTCGCGCCCTGCATGTCCGCGCCGATCACTTGGTGCGCCCACCACTGGTGGCCGAGTTCGTGCGCGACGACGTAGGTGACATAATCGATCTGCTCGGGGTCAGAGAGATCGGCGATGAAACCGATGCCTTCCGAATACGGCATCGTCCCGGCGAAGGCCTGCGCGAACTGCTCGTAGGCCGGGAACTCGACGATGCGTGCCTGGTGGAACTGGTACGGCCCGAAATGGGGTTCGTAGTAATCCAGGCCGTGCGCGAAGGCGGCGAGCATCCGGTCCACGTTCGCCGGGTGGCGCGGATCATAATAAACCTCCAGGTTGGTATCGCCGTGACGCTGCTGTTTCTCCAGGTAGCGGGCCGATTGCATCGAGAAGAAATTGAGGATCGGCGCGGTCGTGACGAAGCGCGTGGTACGCCGGTTGCCAGTGGTTACATCGCTGACGCGGTCGCCGGGCGCGATGGGCGTCATGTCGGCGTCGGTAGTGAGGGTCAGATCCGTCGTCACCCAATCCACGCGGGCGTAATTGTGCGCGGTGGCGCTCAGGTCTTCGAGCTTCGCCGCGCGCAATTCGGGGGTCAGGCCGTACTTGCGGCGCTTGATCCGATCACGCAGGAGGCCCTGCCGCGACATGCCGATCTGCGGAATGAAGTCGGTGTTGGCGATGAAAGTGCCGTTGCGGACGACCCGCGTCTCGTTGCCAGTATCACGGAAACCGTGTTGCTCGTATTCGGTCGTGAACGTAAGCAGCGCCTTGTCACCGGGCGCAAGCGGCGTGTCAAAACGGTAGGCGCGGTAGTTGAACCGCTCGAAGTTGCGCTTCAGCTTCGCGCCCGCGACTTCCAGTTGGACGAAGCGCGCGTTCCGATCAAAGAGTCTGACGTGGACCTCTTGCAGCGGCGTTGCCGCGCGGTTGACGAGCGTCAGCGTGCCGGTCGCCTGCACGGCGGGGATTTCCGGCCGGATGTCGATGGCTGCCTTCACCTCGGTGACCAGCGGCTGCGGCACGGTTTCGAACGGGAGCAGCGCCTTTTCGTAGTCGGCCGTGAAGCGGTCGTCGCCGGGCAGGGTGCGGTGCTCGTTCCAGATGTGCGTATTGAGGTAGTTCCACGTGCCCAGAGCCACGAAGATAAGGGCCGCTGCCGCGGCGACGATGCCCGCCGTGCCCCGCAGCCGCCGCGGCAGCCGCCGCAGGCGCGGGCGCAGACGGGTCTCGGTGCCGCGCCGCCAGAGGGCGTGGGAGAGCACCACCAGCAAAAGCGCGCAGGCCGCCCAATAGAACCGGAAGGACCAAGCCCCCACCCAGAAGCGTCCTTGGCCGTTCATGTCCGAGAGCGGCACGGTCGGGATGCGCGCGTAGTTATAGAGCGCATCGCCGTAGCCGAGGTTCTGCAGCGTGATGCGCGTGACCAGGTAGAGGACCATGATGCCCCAGCCGATGAACTTGTGCGGGCTGAGCGCCTGGACGAACACGGCCAGGATCGCTAGCAGCGTGTAGTCGAACGCGGCAGGCAGCACGTACCAGAGGAAGTATTTGCCGAGTTCGAAGTGCGCGTAGTGGTGGATCAACTGCATCACCATGCCGCCCAGCACGCTGATTGCCAGGGTAGACAGGAGCACCAGGGCCACCGCGAGCACCTTCGGCACGGCGAACGCCCAGTCGGGCAGCGCGCTGGAGTCAACGATCTCGTGCGTCTTGCGGTCCCGCTCGCGCCAGACGAGTTCGCCCGCATAATAGATCGCGATGACAAAGGGGATGATCCCAAAACTGCCCGCGAAAAGTTCGATGACCACGCGCGTCACCGGTATCACTGGCGTGCCGAAGAGTTCCCCCAGGTCGGTGAGCGAGGCCATCGCGTTGAGCAGACCGAACGCAAGCAGGATGAAGTAGGCCGGACTGCGGAAAAGCTGCCCCATCTCCAGCCGGGTGCGCGCGGCGAACTGAACCACGGCCGTCCGGCCATCGAAGCGCGGCGCGGGCAACAAGCCGGTGGAAGCTGTCACTGCCGGGGCATCATCCGTCACGGCGGCGGCCTGGCGTCTGCGGGCCAGCCGGGAAGGCCGGGTCTCGAAACGGAACAAGCGGTAGGCCAGGGCGAGCGCGCCGCACCCGAGCCCCACGGCAAGCAGGCGGTTCCAGAGCAGGACGCCGCTCAGGGCAGGCACCAGGGTGTTTCGCTCGACCGGCGTCCAATACTTGGTGATCAGCGTGTAAGCGGCGAAGCCAAGAGGTTCGCCGTAGGCGCTCGGCACGTCGTAGGCGGGGTTGCGGCTCAGGACCACCGAGGCAATTGTCCAGAGAATCAGAAAAGCGATGACGCCGAGGTAAGCCGCCATCATTGAGCGCGTGACCGTCGAGAGCGCGAAGAACAAGGCCGCCGTCAGGAATAGGTTCGGCAGCGCAAGATACAAATAAGGATTTACGTAAAAGGCGAATCGGTTCGGCCCGATCTGCTCGGGATCGACCCAGGGCATGTGCGCGCCGACCCACATCGCCAGCGGCACAGCCAGAAAGGCCAGCGCGCTGACTAGGAAAGCACCAGCGAAGCGCCCGAAGACGTACGCCGATTTGGTGATGCGCGTTGCACGAAGGATCGGCCCGAACCCGGTTTCGTCGTCGCGTACGATCACGTTGGCCACGAACGCCGTGGACACGAACATGAAGAACAGCGTGAACACCAACTGCACGCTGGCGATGTTGTAGGGCGAGTTCTTGTGGATGTTGCCGCCCGCGCCCCCGACCTGGACCTGCTGGACCGTGACCGTGGCGAAGGCGAGCAAAAAGAAGATCACGGCGGCCACCCAGAAGACCGGGTTGCGCAGTTGGTAGCGGATCTCGAAACCGGCAATTTTTGTGAACATGGCGGGAGGTTGCTCAGGCGGCGCGGCGCGAGGCGTCGAGCGTGGAAAAATAGACGTCCTCCAATCCGCCGGCGACCGGCGTGAACCCATCGCCAGGTGAGCCGTCCGACGCGACGTGGATAATGGTCCGCCCCGCGAACAGCCGCGTGGAAATAACGCGGTGCTGCTGGCTGTGCGCGTCCAGATCGGCGCGCGTGATGGTCTTCTGCCAGACACGTCCGCGGGTTTCTTCGATGAGTTCCAGCGGCGCGCCCTCCAGCAGGATGCGCCCGCCGGCCAGCACCGCCATGCGCGGACAAAGGTCGGCCACGTCCTCGACGATGTGCGTGGACAGGATGACGACGACGTTCTCGCCGATCTCACCAAGGAGGTTCAGGAACCGGTTACGCTCCTCGGGATCGAGCCCGGCAGTAGGTTCATCGACGATGATGAGCCGGGGGTTGCCGATGAGCGCCTGGGCGATGCCAAAGCGTTGGCGCATGCCGCCCGAAAACCCGGCCAGGGCTTTCTTGCGCACCGTCCAGAGGTTGACCTGGTTGAGCAGCGCCTCCACCGTGGCTTTGCGGTCCCCCGAGTGACCGATGCCTTTGAGGATGGCCATGTGGTCGAGCATGTCGTAAGCGGAAACCCGCGGGTACACGCCGAAATCCTGCGGCAGGTAGCCCAGCGTGCGGCGGAGCCTTTCGGGTTCCGCGATCACGTCGATGTCCTCGAATTGGATGCTGCCGGAAGTAGGCGTCTGCAAGGTGGCCACGGCGCGCATGAGCGTGGACTTGCCGGCACCATTGGGGCCGAGCAGGCCGAACATACCCGGGGGGATCGACAGGTCGATGCCGTCGAGGGCCCGGGTGGCGTTGGCGTAAACGTGGGTGAGATTTTTGATGGTCAACATAGGTCGCAAAATGGTTGGGCATCCTGCCAGCCAAATTTGATGCGTTGCGACAGATCGGCGGAAGCAGGTTCACATC
>CAXSED010000122.1:0-11150 GCA_964236475.1 uncultured Chthoniobacterales bacterium | reverse complement strand
TCATCACCAGCGCGCTCAACCGCGACCATTCGATGATCATGGGCACGGTCATCTTTTTCGCCGTGCTCATCATCGCGTTCAACCTGTTCGTCGATGTGCTCCAGGTGTTTTTGAACCCACGTCTACGCTTCGACTAAACCGACCATGCTGGAACTCGAAACCGCGCCGGAGGAAAAGATGGCCGTTGATTTGGTAGAATCCGCCGAACCCGGCAGTTCGCCGTGGCGTGACGCCTGGTATCGCTTGAGCAAGAACCGCCTCGCCCTCGTCGGTGGGTGCATCATCCTTCTGTTCGCTTTCCTGTGCCTCATCGCGGGGTTGATCGCTCCCGATCCCGATTTTCAGGACCTCGCCCTTTACGCCAGTCCGCCGGGCCGCGCCCACTGGTTCGGCACGGACAGCCTCGGACGCGACCTTTTCTCGCGCGTGCTTCATGGCGGGCGCATTTCGTTGGCGGTCGGGGTGGTGGCCAGCACGGTCGCCTTGTGCATTGGCGTGGTTTACGGCACGATTTCCGGCTTCTACGGCGGCACGGTCGATGCCGTGATGATGCGCGTCGTGGACATCCTGTACGCGCTGCCGTTCGCCATTTTTGTCATCCTCTTGACCGTCTTTTTCGGAAGCAACCTCTACCTCCTCTTCGGAGCCATTGGTGCGGTCGAATGGCTGACGATGGCGCGCATCGTGCGCGGCCAGGTGCGTTCGCTGCGCAAGATGGAATTCGTGGAAGCCGCCGAGGCGCTGGGCATCAGCCGTAGGCGGATCATCTTCCGGCACATGATCCCCAACGTGCTCGGGCCGGTGATCGTCTACACCACGCTGACGATCCCCTCGGTGATGCTGCTCGAATCGTTTTTGAGTTTTCTCGGCCTGGGTGTGCAGCCTCCAAACGCCAGTTGGGGCGTGTTGATCCACGAAGGCGCTCTGGCGATGGAAGAGTTTCCCTGGCTACTCATCTTCCCGGGTTTGGCATTTTCCATCACCCTTTTCTCGTTCAATTTTCTGGGCGACGGCCTGCGCGATGCCCTCGACCCGCGCGCGGCTAAAGATTGATTTATGCCGCTCCTCGAAGTCGAAAATCTGCGCACGACGTTCCACAGCCGCAACGGCATTGTGCGCGCGGTCAACGACGTGAGCTTTCAGGTCGAGAAGGGCGAAACCCTCGGCCTCGTCGGCGAGTCTGGATCGGGCAAATCCGTCACCTGTTACTCATTGATGGGTTTGGTGCCGACACCTCCCGGGCGCATCGAATCCGGGCGCGCGCTTTTCGACGGCACCGACCTCCTCCACTGCTCGAAAAAGCAACTCGCCGACATTCGCGGCAAGCGGATTTCGATGATCTTCCAAGACCCGATGACCTCGCTCAACCCCTATCTGAGGGTCGGCGAGCAGATTATTGAACCGCTCCTCATCCACGGTAACATCAGCCGCGCCGACGCCCAACGCCGTGCGCTCGACGCTCTGCGCGAGGTCGGCATTCAGGACGGCGAAAACCGTCTCAAGGCTTACCCGCACCAGTTCAGCGGCGGGATGCGCCAGCGTGTGATGATTGCCATGGCACTTATCACCCACCCCGAACTGCTCATCGCCGACGAGCCGACCACCGCGCTCGACGTAACCGTCCAAGCGCAAATCCTCGACCTCATCAAAAAGCTCCAGCACGACCACGGCACCGCCGTCATTTTCATCACGCACGATCTCGGCGTGGTCAGCGGCTTCTGCGACCGGGTGCAGGTGATGTACGCCGGACGCATCGTCGAACGTTCCACGGTGGACCGCGTTTTCCGCGAACCGAAGCACCCCTACAACAAGGCGCTCCAGCGCAGCATCCCGGCCATGCAGCCCAAGGGCGCGGACCTCTATACGATTCAGGGTCTCCCGCCCGACCTTTCCAAACCGATCCCGGGCTGTCCCTTCGTGCCACGCTGCGAGTACGCCCGCGCAGAGTGCGACGCCCCGGTGCAGCTCGAAGCCGTTGCCCCGAGCCATGAATCCGCCTGCACGCGTGTCCAGCAGAACACGCTCCGTCTCTCCGAAACCCCGCTCAACGCCTCCGATGCCGAGCACATCGACGAGGCTTTCACCGAAGCACCGGCGCACACCGCCACGGCACCCGAGTCCCTTTAACCGTCGGTGACTTCTCCACCCATGCCAACCGCCACCGACACCTTTCTGGAAATCGCCGGTCTCCAGACGCATTTCCCCATTGAGCGTGGCTTCCTCATCAAGAAGCAGATCGGCACGGTGCGCGCGGTGGACGGCATCGACCTTTCCTTGGCCAAAGGCGAGGTACTCGGCCTCGTCGGCGAATCCGGCTGCGGCAAATCCACGCTCGGGCGCACGATCCTCCAACTCATTCCGCCGACCGCCGGCAAGGTCATCCTCGCGGGCCGCAACCTCGCCGATCTCAAAGGGACCGACCTGCGCGACGCCCGCGCTGATTTCCAGATGATTTTCCAAGACCCCTACGCGTCACTCAACCCGCGCATGACGGTCTACGACACGCTGGCCGAAGCCATCTCCGCCCACGCGCAAATCCCCGGGCGTGACATGCCCCGACGCGTATCAGAACTGCTGGCACGCGTCGGTCTTTCGCCACGCTACATCCGAAAATATCCGCACGAGTTCAGCGGCGGCCAGCGTCAGCGCATCGCCATCGCCCGGGCGCTCGCCGTCGAACCCAAGCTCATCATCGCCGACGAACCCGTCAGCGCGCTCGACGTATCCATCCAGGCCCAGATCATCAACCTGCTCGCCCGGCTAACCCGCGAGATGGAACTGACGATGATCTTCATTTCGCACGACCTATCCGTGGTCAAGCACATCGCCGACCGCATCGCCGTCATGTATCTCGGGCGCATCGTGGAAATCGGGCCAGCCGTGGAAGTTTTCGAGCGTCCGGTGCATCCTTACACGAAAGCCCTGGTCAGCGCGGTCCCCATCCCCGACCCCGAGCGCGAACGTCACCGCAAACGCATCATCCTTTCCGGCGACCCGCCCTCGCCGGTCAACCCACCGCCGGGTTGCACTTTTCACCCACGTTGTCCCTATGTCAAAGAGGAGTGCAAGGCTGCCTACCCCCCGTTCATTGATTACACGGCGGGTCGTCGCGCGACTTGCATCCGCCTGCACGAGATCAATCCGCCAGCCTGACTACTCAAGTAGTCAGCGTCCACCCCGATTATTCTTGATGACAATCTCTACCCGCCGGTTGAGTTGCTGCTGCTCGACGGAACCACCCGGCACCAGTAGCCGCGTCATGCCGAGCCCGCGCGTCTGGATGCGCCCCGGCTCGATCTCCGCATTTTCCACCAGCCAGTCCTTCACGGATTCCGCCCGCGCTTTACTCAATCCCGCATTGTATTCCGGCGTGCCGAAGTTGTCCGTGTGCCCTTCGATGATGAACGTGGCGTTCGGGTTGCGTTCGATGAGTTCGGCCAATTGCCGCAGGCTGCCTACCGCCTGCGGACGCAGCACCGGCGAATCGTAGTCGAACAACAAATCCGTCGGCATCAAGATCGGCGCGGTCTTCGAGGACAGCGGCCCCTGCTGCGAGAGCAGGCTGTCAAGGTTGCTGAAGTTGGGCACGCCGACGTTCGGTCCCATGTTGGGTCGGCTGCCGGTCTGGTCGCCGGTCACGTCGAACGAGGGATGGCTGCCGGTAACGTTGGGCTTGGCGGAAAGAAGCTGCTCGGTGAGCGCCTTCATGTCCGCAGGCATCTGCCGCGTGTTGTCTTCCGCCAGGATGCGGTCAAGCGCCTTGGTTTGCACGACCTTCGGCTTCTCGGCCACCATCGTTTTGGCGGCGTCGGGCGCGCCGATCACGGTCTCCGCCGTCTCCATGTATTGCTCGTAATTGGGCTTGGTGTCGCCGGGAATTTGGAGGTCGGTCACGTCGGGCACGGGTTTGGTCGCCGGTTTGGCACTGGGTTCCCTGTGCTCTTCGAGCGTGCGCGGGTCGATCTGCGCCTGCTTGATGTTAAAAGCGCGCACCTTAGCCGGTGCTTTCGGCGGCGCGAACCCGGTAAAGCGCGTGGCGTGCAACAGGTAATATCCGCCGATATGCAGGGCGACGGTCAACGCAAGCGCGGGCAGGAACCAGCGTTCGACCGGTCCAAGGCGGGCCGAAAAACTGGTGCGGGAAGAATCGGGCATCGTCGGGAAAAAAGTTTCGACTGATCGCTATCCATCTTACCAGCATTCGCCGAGAAAGGAAATCCCCGGTTTGCGGCTGGTTAGCGCATGGTTCCCCATGATAAACCGTATTTAAAAAAAACCATCCGCCCGGGCCCGCGCTGCCGGATAGTCTGGAGAATCTTTTCGCCCCCCCGATCTCGTTATGTTTTCCACCCTCCCTCGCCGCTCCCCTCTTTTCCCGGTTGTCTGCGCGTCGTCTCTCGTGCTGTTCGCCGTGCTTTCTCCGGTTTACGCCGGGGAATTGGCGGGCGGCGACCTGGATAGCGGTGCATCCACCGGTCAGAAACCGGACAAAAGCCAGTACAACCTTTTCAACCCCACCCCAACCAATCTCCTGCGTGAGTTCAGCAGCAGCCGTCCGGATCAGACGACCGGCCCGCACTCCGTCGATGCCGGGCACTATTACCTCGAAACGGGTATCGCCTATTCACTCGGGCTCGGTGCCACGCGCACGGATACCTGGAATTACTTTCAGTCCACGCATGTCCGCGCCGGTCTGACCGACAACATCGAGCTGGAACTGATCTGGAGCGGCCTCGATAACACGCGCACGCAAACGGTCCAGTCCGCCGGCCACGGTCGCTCGGATAGCACCACCACAGGCAGCACGAACCTGACGGTGCGCACCCGTCTCGTCCTCGTCGGCAACGACAGCAAGGTGTTCGCTTTTTCCATCGACCCGGAAATCACTTTGCCCACGCAATCGCACCACCTCGACTCCGAGTACGTGCAGGGCGACGTGATCCTCGCTACTTCCGTCAAACTGCCCGCCGGTTTCAGCACGACGATCAACGTGCAGCCCAGCATCACGCGCAACAGCAGCGACGAGGACAACGTGTTCGGTTTGACTACCGGCATCACGCTTTATCATAACCTGTTCCGCAAGCAGGACCGCGTGCAACTTTACGTCGAGTATTACGACACCCTCGTCACGGGTCCCGGCTCGACGGACTCGCGCCAGGCGGACATCGGCGTGCGCTGGCGGCCCTTCGAGAACTTGCAGTTCGACGCCGGGTGCAATTTTGGCGTGTCCGTCGATGCGCCTGACTACCAGCCATTTGCTGGCGTGGTAGTACGGTTTTGACCTGATTCAGACGACCCCGCGCCGCTCCAGAGCCTCGTCCATCGCCTGTTCCATCAACAGGGTGGCCAACTCCTGCGTCCCGGCGTCGAGCGCGGCATTGGCGGCTTTCAACCGATCCAAATCTTCGCCTGCCAGCGCCGCCTCGACCGCCGCCGTCAACGCGTCGAGCGCAACGCGTTCCTCCACCGTCAACCGTGCGCCCGCCAAGTCCAATGCGTGCCGCACCGCCGGCAGCATTTCCCGGCTCTTGAGTTTCGTCTCGACCAGCAACCGCGCGTGGTAATCCTCGAACGCGTGCTCCACCGATTCGGCGATCATCTGCTCGACCTGTTCGTCGCTGACATCCACGGCGCTACGCATTTCCACGACCTTTTCCTCCCCGGTCTTCGTGTCGCGCGCCAAGACGTGCAAGATGCCGTCCGCGTCAATCTCAAACTGCACCCCCACCCGCGCCGACCCGCGCGCCCCGGCGGCAAACCCCAACTCGAAATCGCCCAGCGTCCAGTTATCTGCCGCTTTCTCGCGTTCGCCCTGGACGACGTGAATCCGCACGGTTCGCTGACCCGCTACCGCGTTGGTAAACATTTCGCCCGCTTTGGTTGGGATCGTCGTGTTGCGCGGGATAATCATGTTGGTCAGCCCACCGAATGTCTCGATGCCCAACGACAGCGGCGTGATGTCCAGCAGCACCACGTCTCGCACCGCCCCGGAGAGAATTCCGGCCTGGATCGTCGCCCCGCGCGCCACGGCCTCGTCCGGGTTTTGCGAGGTGTCCGGCTCGCGCCCGAAAATCTCCGCCACGACCGCGCGCACCAGCGGCATCCGCGTCGCTCCTCCAACGAGGATGACGGCGTCCAGATCGCCCGGCGCGAGTTTGGCATCTGCTAGCGCACGCAGGCAATGCGGGTACGTCCGTTCCACGATAGGCAAGGCGATGGATTCGAGTTCGGTGCGGGTTAACGGATGTTTGTGGTGAAACCAGTGTCCACATTCATAATAAGGGAGCGGAGCTTCGTCCTCGGTGGAAAGAATGACTTTGGCATCCCGCGCCATTTTGAGAAGGGCTGCCGTTGCGGTAGGCCACGAAACCATTTGCTCACTAGATGGTCTCGCGCGCAATCGCTCCACTAATGCCGTGTCGATGTCATCCCCGCCCAACCGCGTGTTGCCGTTGGTGGAGAGCACCTGGAATACTCCCGCGTCCAGTTCGAGGATGGAAATATCGAACGTCCCGCCGCCCAAGTCGTACACGGCGATTTTCGACCGGTCGCCCAGCCGGTCCAGCCCGTAAGCCAACGCCGCCGCCGTCGGCTCGTTGATGATCCGCTCCACTCGTAAATCCGCCAGTTCTCCCGCCGCCTTGGTCGCCTGCCGCTGCGCGTCGTTAAAGTACGCCGGGACGGTGATGACTGCCCGTCCTACCGGCTGACCCAATGCCCGCTCGGCATCCGCCTTGAGCTTACGCAATACCAACGCCGAAATCTCCTCCGGCGACCGCTCTCCGACCGCCACTCGCACCCGTGCCGGACCACCCTTTGCGCCGCCTACGGCATACGTCAGGTCCGCCGTGTCCACTTCGCCGGTCCGGGTGCCCATCAGCCGTTTGACGGAGTACACCGTCTGCGCCGGTTCCGAAACCCGATGCGTCATTGCTTCGCGCCCGACCACCGGGTCTCCGCCTGCCGCGGGGAAATATACCACCGAGGGAGTCAGCCGGTGCCCGTCGGCATCCGCGAGCAAAATGGGAAACCCGGCGTCCATCGCACCGACGAGCGAGTTGGTCGTTCCGAGATCGATTCCAACGATCAAATCAGCAGCCATAAAGGCAAAAGCTTAACCCGGAAACGAAGAGATGGCGACTCTTGGCCACCATTTGTAAGGCCTGCCACTACATGAGAATAAGAAAAGCTTTCCCCACCGGAAAAATGTCTTTCCCAAAGCAAACATTCCCCTTTTCATTCCAGAAAGCGTTCCCTTGCATGGCTCCGTCTGCCCATGATCTCTTGCCCCCGGCTTTCGCGCCGACCGCACCGGTTGGCCCGTTCGACCAACGCGCCGGTTTCGTCGCTGGACCTGCCCGCTCGGGCACGACGCTGTTGACTGCCCTGCTCGACGGCCACCCCGACCTTCTCGTCCTGCCGGAAGAAACCGCTTATTTTCCCACCGTCCGCACCAAGTACGGCGCACGCTCCCGCCGCGAACAGTTCGATTACCTTACCACCCGCACCCTCGCCAACGTCCTCTTCGGTGGCGCGTGTAAATGGGGCAAGCGCGACTACTCCCGCTTTCCTGCCGCCGAGTTTCGTCGCCGGTTCGAGCAACGCGCTTTCGACCCGGCCCACGCTAGGCGCGACCTCCTCGTCCTGCTTCTGGAAGCCTACGCTGACCTGCTCGAACGTCCCTTGGAATCCGTGCGCCGCTGGGTGGAAAAAACTCCGGCCAACCGCGATCATCTCGACGCTATTTTCGCGCGTTTCCCCGGTGCCCGCGTGCTGCTGACCATCCGCGATCCCCGCGCGCTGCTAGCCTCGCAAATTCAACTCGAACAAACCCGCCGTCAGCGCCGTTTTTCCGTGTACCTGACGGTCCGACATTGGTTGAAGACTGCGCGTCTGGCGCTCGCGCTGCAAAGGACTGACCGCCTGGACCCGCGCTTCCATCTCGTCGAGTACCGCCGGTTGGTGGAAGCACCGGGGACCGTGCTGCGAGAGGTATGCGCTTTCCTCGGGATCGCCCATGGCCCGGCCATGCTCACGCCGACGAAGGTCGGCCTGCCGTGGGCGGGCAATTCCGCCGCTGGGCGGTCGTTCGACGCAATCAGCGTCGAGCCGGTCAACCGCTGGCGCGAGTTCCTCACGCCGGACGAAATCGGCTGGGTCGAGTGGCATTGCCGCCGCTGGATGGAACCGCTCGGTTACGAACCGTTGTTTGCACGACGGCGATTCGCTGGATGGATTGCGCCCGTGCGCGGAGAAACGCCGCGCGAATACCTCAAGTCGCGTTTCCACTCACTGCGCGGCGGCTGGAAACGGGTCTGATCCAGATTTTCGCTACCCCGGAAACCATTCACGCGGTCGTCAACAATTCGTACGACAGCACGCTCAGGCAATAAATCGCCGCCGTCTCGGTCCGCAACACGATCGGCCCGAGCGTGATGGGTCGGCAACCCGCGCTTTTCGCCAGCCCGATTTCCGCCGGGGTAAAATCTCCCTCCGGCCCGACGAGGATTAACGCGCTCGCGGGTTTCCCGCCGGTCGGGTGACCCGCCGCATATTCCTCCAGCAGATGCCGCAAGTGCTTGGAATCGCTCTGCAAGGACGCGATCAGCATCAAATCAAAAGCTCCCCGCGCCATTCCCCCGAAAAATTCTTTCGGCGTGCGCGGCAGAGCGACCGTCGGCAGCCAATTCTGGCCGCATTGCTTGGCTGCTTCGACCACGGTCGCCTGCCACTTCGCCTGTTTGGCGGCGGCGCTCTCACCATCCTCCACCCGGGCGACGGTGCGCTCGGACAACAGCGGCGCGATCTCCGACGCGCCGAGTTCGGTCGCCTTCTGGACGATCAGGTCCATGTTCTTGCCCTTGGGCACCGCCTGCGCCAGCGTGATCCGGCACGGCAGCGGCGGCGTCTTGCCCTGGTGCATGACCTGCAACCGGACCGCGCGTTTGATGGACCCCGGGCTGATTTGCGCGGTCGCTTCGATGCCCTGCCCGTTGAACACGACCAGTTTTTCGCCTTCCGACAAACGCAGGACGTTGAGGGCATGGTGCGACTCCGCCTCGTCGAGCACGAGCGCGTCAGGGTTCCACGCCGCCGGGGGAATATAGAAACGATGCACGGGCGCGGTTCCTACCGGAAAAATTCCTTCGCTTTGTCGAAGAAGCTCTTGTGCAAGGGAGAATTTTCCTCGCCGCACAACGCCGCGAACTCTTCGAGCTTCTGCCGCTGTTCGGCGTTGAGCTTGGTCGGCACTTCGACCATCACCCGCGTGAGCAAGTCCCCGCGCACCTTGGTGTTCATCTCGGGCATACCGCGTCCGCGCAGCTTGAACATCGTGTTGCTCTGCGTGCCCGCCGGAATTTTGAGCGACGCCTGTCCTTCGAGCGTCGGCACTTGGATTTCGCCGCCCAGCGTCGCCGTCATGAACGAGATAGGCACCTCGCAATACAGGCTGTCTTCCTCGCGCTGGAAAACGGTGTGCTCGGCCACGTGAATCACCACGTATAGATCACCTGGCGGACCACCGCGAATTCCGGCCTCGCCGTTGCGGGTCGAGCGCAGCCGCGCGCCGCTGTCAATTCCGGCAGGAATCTTGAGCTTGATCCGCGAGGTCTTTTCCACACGTCCCTCGCCCTTGCAATTCTTGCAGGGGTTTTCGATGATCGTCCCGGTTCCCCGGCAGCGCGGGCACGTCTGCGAAACCTGGAAAAATCCGCGCGACGTGATGACCTGGCCGCGGCCTTGGCAGGTGCGGCATTGCACGGCCTGACTGCCAGCTTCCGCGCCGGAACCGCTACACACCTCGCAGGCGCTGAGCTTGTTGACCTCGATTTCCTTTTCGACGCCTGCCGCCGCTTCTTCGAGCGAGATTTGCAGGTCGTAGCGCAGGTCCGAGCCGCGCTGACGGCCTTCTGTATCCCCACCGCGCCCTTGCGCGCCGCCGAAAAATTGCTCGAAGATACCGCCCGCGCCCCCGCCGCCCCCACCACCTTGCATCCCGCCGAACACCTCGCGGAACAGGTCAAACGGATCGACCCCGCCCGCGCCCTTCGCTCCGCCCGCCGTGCCCTGGGAGAACGCCGCATGCCCGTACCGGTCGTAGGCCGCGCGCTTGTCAGGGTCGTTGAGAATGTCGTAAGCCTCGCCCAGTTCCTTGAACCGTTCCTCGGCCTTGGGATCGCCGGGATTCTTGTCGGGATGGTACTGGACCGCCAGCCTACGGTAGGATTTCTTCAGTTCGTCACCGTTGGCAGTGCGGGTGACGCTGAGCACTTCGTAATAATCGCGTTTGACGGTAGCCATGAGCAAAAGACCGGCGGATCATGCCTGCGAACCCGCACGTAGATAAACCGTGCCGGGAACACTGTCATCGCCGGAAAAGTAAGGCGGTCAACATAGAGGACTTTTGCCCTCCATGCAACCGTCTGCCGATGGATGAAAACCCGTCCTACCAGCCGGACAGCGCAAATTATTTACCCAGCATCTTGAGGACGATGAAGATCAGGATCGCCCCGCCGAACCCCCCGCCGCAGAGCAAGTAAAGCAACGACCAACCGGCGGCTGCGATCATCGGAGCCATGGCGAAAAGAGGAAGCATCATGCCGGGATTCTGAACCGTTTCGTGCCGCTTGCCAACAAGATTCTCAAGGGAAGCCTTGCCCCAGTGCGGCCCCTCTGGTAAACATCGCGCGCACTTCCACTTTTCATGATCCGCCCTCCTGCCTTTTCCGCCTTGACCCGCCTCGCCGCCGCGACGTTTGCGCTGGCCGTTTTGCCGATCCTCGGGCATGCTCAGTCCACACCCGCGCCGTCCCCCGTGGGAGCGTCCGATGCCGCTGCCGACGACGCCCCCGCGCCGTCCCGACGGCAGATGCCCAAGCTCAACTACCAGCAAGGCAAGATCACGCTGCCCGGCGACCTGGCGGAACTCAACGTGCCCGACAACTTCCGTTTCCTCAACGCGCAGGACGCCCGCAAGGTCGTCGTGGACGTTTGGGGCAATCCTCCGCGAGTGGCGCAGAACGTCATCGGGATGTTGCTGCCAAGCGGCATCGAACCCCAAGCTAGGGGGGCTTGGGGAGTGGTCATCAGTTACGAGGGCGACGGCTACGTCAAGGACACCGACGCGAGCACCATCGACTACGACAAGA
>CAXSED010000121.1:0-11193 GCA_964236475.1 uncultured Chthoniobacterales bacterium | reverse complement strand
ATTTTGCCATCACCAAGGTCCATATCATCGTGCCGACAGCAGCAAAAAGCAAGCGATGTCTATCCGTCCGCAGCAACCGGGGCAGTCCGCCTACAGTTGCGGGCAAAAAGTGCTATGTTGAGCAACCATGCAAACCATGCGCGCCTTGGTGAAACGCCGCTCCGAACCCGGCCTCTGGCTCGAAGAAGTCCCCCGCCCCGAGGTCGGCGAGGACGATGTGCTCATCCGCGTCCTGAAGAACTCCATCTGCGGCACCGACGTGCACATCTATAATTGGGATGCCTGGGCGCAGAAGACGATCCCCGTCCCGATGGTCACCGGCCACGAGTTCGTCGGGCGCATCGAGGCGGTCGGCAGCCATGTCCACGATTTTCACCCCGGCGAGATCGTTTCCGGCGAGGGCCATGTCGTCTGCGGACGCTGCCGCAATTGCCTCGCGGGCCGTCGTCATCTGTGCGCGCACACCCAGGGTGTCGGCGTGAACCGCCCCGGCGCGTTCGCCGAATACCTCGCCATTCCCGAAACCAACGTCTGGCATTGCGACCCGAACATCCCGCTCGAAGTCTTGTCCTGCTTCGATCCATTGGGCAACGCCGTCCACACCGCGCTGAGCTTCGACGTGCTCGGCGAGGATGTGCTCATCACCGGCGCTGGCCCTATCGGCTGCATGGCTGCCGCCGTCGCCCGGCACGCCGGGGCGCGTTCGGTCGTCGTGACCGATGTCAACCCGTACCGCCTTGACCTCGCCCGGAAGCTCGGCGCGACCGAGGCCGTCGATGTCAGCAAGGAAACCCTGGCTGATGTGCAGGCGCGGCTCGGCATGAAGGAAGGTTTCGACGTGGGCCTGGAAATGAGCGGCAACGGTCCGGCCTTCAAGTCCATGATCGCCAACATGTGCCACGGCGGCAAGATCGCCCTGCTGGGTATCGGCATCCACGGCGAGGCGGGCGCGATCGACTGGGATGCTGTCGTCTTCAACGGCCTGACCATCAAAGGCATCTATGGCCGCGAAATGTACGAGACGTGGTACAAGATGACTGCCATGATCCAGAGCGGTCTGGACATTTCGCCGGTGATCACGCACCGCTTCCCTTATGAACAGTATCAAGAAGGCTTCGAATTGATGCGCTCCGGCAAGAGCGGCAAGATCGTGCTCGACTGGGCCGCATGAAAATCGTTCTCCCTGGCGGCACCGGGCAAGTGGGCACGCTGTTGGCGCGGGCGTTTCACCGCGACGGCCACGAGGTGATCGTGCTCAGCCGCCAGATGCGTCACCTCGGCCAATCCCCGCCCTGGCGCGTGGCCGTGTGGGATGCCCGTTCTCCCGGCCCATGGGAGAGCGAATTTGAGAGCGCTGACGCCGTTATCAACCTTGCCGGGCGCAGCGTCAACTGTCGTTACACCCCGGCCAACCGGCGCGTCATCAAGGATTCCCGGGTCGATTCCACCCGGCTCGTCGGCGAGGCCATCGCCCGCCGCCGCCGACCGCCGCGTGTCTGGCTCCAGGCCAGCACGGCCACGATCTACGCCCACCGCTTCGACGCTCCCAACGACGAGTTCACCGGCATCATCGGCGGCAACGAACCCGATGCTCCCGATACTTGGAACTTTTCCATCGACGTGGCTAGCTCCTGGGAACACACCGCCGCTGCGATGACCGACACCCTGCCGGGCACCCGGCAGGTGCTCATGCGCTCGGCCATCACGATGAACCCCGACCCGGGCAGCGCGTTCTGCGTGTTGCTCAATCTCGTGCGCCTGGGCCTCGGCGGGGCCAGCGGCGATGGCCGACAGTTCGTCTCGTGGATTCACGAAGAGGATTTCATCCGCGCCGTGTACTGGCTCATCGAGCGCGACGACCTGAGCGGCCCGGTCAACCTGGCCACGCCGCGCCCGCTGCCCAACCGCGAGTTCATGCGTGCGTTGCGCACTGCTTGGGGGATGCCTGTCGGGTTACCGGCCACTCGCTGGATGCTGGAAGCCGGAGCGTGGTTCCTGCGCACGGAAACCGAATTGGTCCTCAAGAGCCGCCGGGTAGTGTCTGCGCGTCTGGCCCAGACCGGCTTCGATTTCCGGTTCCCCGAATGGCTACCTGCCGCGCGCGACCTCTGCCGCCGCTGGCGCACTCTCCGGCATCGCTAGCCCATCTCCCCGGGCCAAAAAGCAGCGACGCCCCGATCCCCTCATCGGAGACCGGAGCGCCGGTTATTTTACTATAATGGAGCGGTTAAAGTCGGGAAAATTCTTGAACGTGAACGCCAGAACGTCGGCAGGGAAGTCTGAATTTGTTTCTTTTAGTCCACAAACTCCCGTTTCACTTCGACGCAATTATTAGACGAATTCTCAAAAAAGATAAAGGGAAATCTTCAAAATATTTATTTTTTACCGTTTCACCACCCATGCGATTTTTTTACCCAATATATTGGCTCAATAACTGCTGAAAGAACATAACTCATTCGAGTTTTGCCGCAGCTCTTTCTCTGCCTTCAAGTTCCAAAACCATGCGTCGAATGTGGCGGTATTTCTGGTGTCCGCGTAACCGGCGCAGGCTGTCAGCCCGGTCGCCCCAGCGCAGAACATGGATCGCCTCCCGGCGCACACCCCAGGCGTTCATAGCGTGGCTGCTCGCCTCGTAGAGATCAATGGTGTTGCGTCCCGCCAGCGCCCAGCCGTAATCGTCCACGCGGTAAATCTGCCCGGTGGACTCGATGCGGAAGACCGTGCCCGCCGGCCAGCGCGACCAATCCGCCGCCGCGCTGCCATAGACGGTCGGTGCGTTGTAGGCATTTTCGTCTGCCGGGCAAGGCGGTCCGCCCGAGGGAGCGACCACGCGCGGCACCAGCGGCGCACGATGAAAACCACCTTCCTCGTCCACGATGTCAGCCGGGTTGGACACCGGGATCAAGGCAGGCGCGGCCCGAACCGGCAACGGGTAACTGGCGGCATGGAGCGTGCCACCGAGCGCGTTGTGATTACCGTAAGCGAGGTGATCGGCCTCCGTGTGCGTATACGCCGTGGTGCGCACCGTCTGGTACTCGGTGCATGCAATGGGACGCTCATAAGGCGGGAGCGGGTGTGTCGTGCCGCACCCCGAAACCAACGCGGCCAGACCCAAGCCCACCAAGCAAAAAGCCAGCCGCAACAACATTCGATCCATGTCGGCTAGAACTAGCCATTTTTTCGCAAAATATCGAGCGGATTATACAACCGCTAGTATGGTTTCGCACAAATGACGATCTGCTTGCAAACCGCATAAAAGCAACGGACACCCGGCGGTCTCGCGCCGCACGATCCAGAAAGGAATCCAGTTATCATGTCCACCGCCTTCGATACCCAACTCACCGCCACGCTCGCCGAAATCACCGAACGCGGACTCTACAAGACCGAGCGCATTATCAGCGGCCCGCAAAACGCCCACGTCCCGACCGCTGACGGGCGCGAGGTGCTCAACTTCTGCGCCAACAATTACCTCGGCCTAGCGGACCATCCCGAGATCATCGCCGCCGCCAAACGCGCCCTCGACGAATGGGGCTTCGGACTGGCCAGCGTGCGGTTCATCTGCGGCACGCAGGAAATCCACAAGGAACTCGAAGCGTCACTCTCGCGTTTCCTCGGCTTGGAGGACACGATCCTCTACCCGTCGTGTTTCGATGCCAACGGCGGTCTGTTTGAAACGATCCTCGGCCCGGAAGACGCGGTCATCAGCGACGCGCTCAACCACGCCAGCATCATCGACGGCATCCGGCTCTGCAAAGCCCAGCGCCATCGCTACGCGCACAACGACATGGCCGATCTGGAGGCGAAACTCCAGGCTGCCAGCGGCGCGCGGAACCGGCTCATCGCCACGGACGGCGCGTTTTCCATGGACGGCACCATCGCCGATCTCAAAAGCATCTGTGACTTGGCGGACCGGTACGACGCGCTGGTGATGGTGGACGATTGCCACGCCGCCGGTTTCCTGGGCAAGACCGGGCGTGGCACGCACGAGCATTGCGGTGTGATGGGCCGCGTCGATATTATCACCGGCACGCTGGGCAAGGCGCTCGGCGGGGCCAGCGGCGGCTACACCAGCGCGAGTCAGCCGGTGGTCGATCTGCTGCGCCAGCGTTCGCGCCCGTACCTGTTCTCGAACACCGTCGCGCCCTGCGTGGTAGCGGCGTCGCTCAAGGCCATCGAGATGGCCAGCCGCTCGACCGAACTGCGCGACCGCCTGGAGGAAAACACGCGGTATTTCCGCGAGAACATCGTCAAAATCGGCCTGACGATCAAACCCGGCACCCACCCTATCGTGCCCGTGATGCTGGGTGACGCAGCACTCTCGCAGCGGTTCGCCGCCCGGATGCTGGAAAAAGGCGTCTACGTAGTCGGGTTCTTCTATCCCGTCGTGCCAGAGGGCACGGCGCGCATCCGCACGCAGGTCTCCGCCGCACATACCCGCGAAGACCTCGATTTCGCCCTCCGGGCGTTCGCGGAGGTGAAGGCGGAACTGGGCGTTTGATCCAGCCATGCTGGCCAGCACGCCCACTTACCGGTTTTTCTTCGCGGTGGGATGGGTCTATACCTCGGCGGGAGAACTGTTGATCCTCGGCGCGCTGGCCGGTTTCTTCCTGCGCCCGGCACCGCCGGTATACCAGCGCGTCATGACGGGGCTGGCCTTCGTTTTTCTCGCCGTGTCGATGGTCTGTGTCTATGCCTACGCCCGGGAATTCGTCGACGAGATCCGCAGCACTGATCCCTACGAAAGCTACGCCTTCCTGCGCACCCGGGTGGCGGGACCGGCAACGGACCTTTTCCATTGGGTTCATCCCTCGTTTCCGTTGCTTCCTTGGTCACCTTACTGGTGGGCCTATTACTCCATGATCGCAGGGGTCTTCTGCCCACAATTTTTCTGGATACCCGCCGTCCGCCGACGATCTTCCCTGACTTTGTGCTTCGCGGTCGCGGCGCTTGCGTCGAGGTACATCGAGCAACTGGTGATCCTGCTTCACCGTTGGTCCGCTTGATCCTGCGGCACGGGAATCCTGCCCATCCGCATCCACTCCCTTGCCGCTGGCCGATTCAGTCACCGCCAACCGCAAACCTTCCCCTCTCATGGATATCATCGCTCCCGGCGTCGCCTGGGTCCCCACCAGTTTCGTCAATACATACTTTATCGGTGAACCCGGCGGCCCCTGGGCCTTGGTGGATACTGGTTTGTCCAGTTTTGGTTGGAAAATCCGTGCGGCGGCTGCCGAACGTTTCGGGCGCGACTCTCGCCCGGAAGCGATCTTTCTGACCCACGGCCACTTCGATCACTCCGGCAACGCGGCGGCTTTGTCGGACTACTGGGACGTGCCGATCTACGCGCATCCGCTCGAAATGCCGTATCTGACGGGCCACTCTGATTACCCGCCGCCCGACCCGACCGTAGGCGGCGCGATTGCGATGATGTCGCGGGTCCTTCCGCACGGCAGCCGCGATTTGGGTGCCCGGTTGCGCGCCTACGCGGCTCCGGGCGGTCCGGCTGGTCCGGCGGACGCCGAGGGGCCCCTGCCCGGCTTTCCCGCTTGGCGTTGGGTGTTCACCCCGGGCCACGCGCCGGGTCACGTCTCGCTTTTCCGCGCCGAGGACCGCACGCTGCTTGCGGGCGACGCGGTGGTGACGATGAACATGGATTCTTGGGTCGAGATGGTGGCCAAGCAGCGGGAGCTTTCCACCGGCGGCAGCCCTTTCATCAGCGATTGGAACGAATACCATGCGTCCCTGCAAACGCTGGCCACGCTAGAGCCGGAAACGTTGGGCGCGGGCCACGGCTACCCCATGAGCGGACACGAACTGCCAGGCGATTTGGAACGATTCTCACGGCATTTCTCTGCGCCGATGCACGGTCGTTACATCAAGGAACCCGCGCACACCGACGAGCGCGGCGTGGATTGGCTGCCGCCGAAGCCCGCTGACTCTTTCCCGTATCTGGTAGGAATTGCTGCCTTGGGTTTGGCGGTTGCCTTGACGGTTTATCCCAGGAAAAAGCGGTAAGCAAACCTGCCTACAACCGCTGGCCGCGCCGCACGCTCACCGGCGCGCCCTCCACCAGAAACGCCGACGAAGCCGGGGCCGCCAGAAACGGCATAAACGCTTCCCCGTAGAGACTGCGCACGTCGCAGTCGAATTGGTAATCCCGCGCCTTCCAAACCCGCCAGCGGGCATGTTCCACCGCGTATTCCATGGTCCCGCCGTCGCGCTGTTTGTTGTAGCCCCAGTAGTGTTCGGTGATGAATTCTTCTTCCGATCCCGGCGCGATGGCACCCGGTTCGCCGCCTTCCGCCGTGACGGATAGCGTGTTCCAGCGTCCCTCGTGCCGCCAGCCGTACTCCGCCTCGGTCGCGTCCGCCGAGTGCCCGACCCGGTGACGCATCGGACGGGCTAGGTACGGCTCGTTGTAAAGCACACGCGCCACCGTGGCGATGATGAACTTGGGCACGATTTCCTTGATGAACACCGCGCCGCGCCGCCACCCATTCTCCCCTGCCACTCGTCGCCGCACGTAGAATCGCAGGTTAACCTCCTCGAAATTCTGATGCCACGGAAACGGGATGCCAAGCACCCGTGTTTTCAAGAACAGGAATCCCACCATGCTCACGAACACACGGCCATGGAATTCATCGAGTTCCGTGCCCGCCGGGACAAACGGCGCGAGCACCACCGGATCGACCACGTAGTTGATCATGGCCAGCGATCGCCACTCTGCTGTGAGGAAAACGCGGGGACTGAAAGCAGACATCGAACAACTACGCTTCCGGCCACGCGGAGGATTCGCGCGGCCAACCAATCCATCTCACCCTGAAAACTTCTGTCACCCTTCGACTTCGCTCAGGAGGACAGGAGTTTTGGTGTTCGTCGTCTTCTCATCACAACCACCCGCGAATCAGATCCAACACTTTGCTATAAACACGGTGCCCGCCGCCTTGCACGAGTTCGTCGCTGACCAACTCGGCCAAGTCTTCCGGCCCGCTGGGCAACACCTGGTTCTGCTCACGCCCCGCCGTACCGCAATGCGCGCAGGTGTTGAAAAATTTGGATTCGGCGTCCCGGCTGACCACAAAATTCCCGCCTTCGGACGCCCGCAGCACGACCTTGCCGATGCCCGGTCCTGTTTGCTCGTGGAACGTGACCGCCACGGCGCGTCCGTCCGTCGCTTGGAACCCGGCCTGCCGCCACGGCGACCCACCCGCCACCTGCCAGCCGAGTTGCACCCCGAGCCAACCCGCAAGCAAGATCGCCTGCGCGCGCGCACCGGGCGCATGGGTGATTTCCAGTGCGTCGAGAGTGGCCAATGACGCCTGCGCGTCGGGGGCATCGAAAAACTGTGCGACCGCTGAGCGCAGCCCTTTGAGCCGAGTCCAGTTCAGGTCGGCCAGCCCGTTTTCGAGGTTGGCGGCAGCGGCGAGCTTTTTGATGATGGCGAACTGCGCGCCCGGCTCCGGCCAATCGGCGCTGTCGTAGATCAGGCAGTCCACCCACGCCATGAGCTGTTCGCTGGGCGAACTGGAAAAATGCCCCTGCCGCCAGAAATAAAGCGGCAAATCACTGTCGAGATGGGAAAAAACGAGGTTCGGCACAAGTCCCGACGTGCGCGCCTCGCCTTCCAATTGGATGGCGATTTGCTCGGAACAGCGTTGTTTCTGGCCGTTCTTAGAAACCTGGCAATGGGCGTTTACCCAGGCCCGCACGCGGGTTTCGTTCGTCTGCGGCTTGGACGCGATGAGCAAGGCACGCAAGGCGTGTTGCTTGGCCACCTGTTCGACGAGCGCAGTGTTCGCGCGCAACGACTGTTCCGCTGTGCTGAAGATGACGAGGTTGAGCCGCGACGCCCGCGTGGCCATCTCGTGGCTATCCTGCCAGAGCTTCTTGAGTTCGCGCTGGATCTTGCCGACTTCGACCGGGATGCCCTGAGCAAAGAAGGGCTGTTCGAGAATGGCTTCGTTGGACATGATGACGGATGAAGTTTGTTACGGATAGATCGTGATCGGCGTCTGGACGGGCACCCGCGCGAAAAGCTCTTCGATGTCGGTATCGCTCAACGCGATGCACCCCCAGGTCCAGTCCGAAGACGAGCCGCCGCCGTGCACGAACACCTCGCCTCCGAGCTTGGTTTTCCAAGGCGGAGGCTGCTGGTCAGCGGCGGCTTGCAGGATGGCCTGACGCTCCTCCGCTGAAATTAGGCCCGCCTTTAAACCCCGCTCGGCATCCGCCGGACCGGGATAGCTGATGGCCAGTGAGAGATGAAACTTGCTCTGCGGATTTTTGAGGCAAATGAAGTACGCGCCTTCCGGCGTAGCTTGATCGCCTTCCTGCTCCTTGGGCGGCACGGGGTTGGCGCCGAGCGCGACATGGTAGCTCTTGACGAGTTGAGTTCCGTCGAAGAGCCGCAGTTCGCGCTTCCCTTTGTAAACTTCGATCCTGGGCATGGCGAGATCAGCAGCGGCCAGCGAAGTTTGCCAGTAAGCCAAGGCCAAGCAAAACGAGAGAACCCGCAGGATCATCATTTGTGCGCAAGGTTTGTTCGACGCCGCGTTAGAACCGCCGCCACTTGCGGCCATCCTGTTCGGGTAAGTCATCCGCTTCCTTGGGTCCCCAACTCCCGGCGGCGTACTCGTAAAGCTCCGGCGCATCGGCAGGCTTGCCGTCAGCGGTGGCGGTGCCGTCGGTCGTGCCGTGCCAGGATTGTTCGATGACATCGACGAACTGCCACGCCTCCTCCACCTCGTCGCGCCGGGCGAAGAGCGTCGGGTCGCCGCTCATGGCGTCGTGCAACAGCCGCTCGTAAGCTTCCGGGCTGGCCTTGCCGAAGCTCGCGCCGTACTGAAAATCCATTTTCACCGGCTCGACCCGCAACGCCGCGCCGGGCAGCTTACTCTGCATCCGCAGGCTCACGCCCTCGTCGGGCTGGATGCGGATCACCAGCACGTTGTTCGCGCCGACCTCGTCGTTGCCGGGGGTCTGCTCGTTGAACAACACGCTCGGAGCCTGCTTGAAAAACACGCTGATCTCCGCGCCGCTTTTCGGCAGTCTTTTGCCCACGCGCACGTAGATTGGCACGCCCGACCAACGCCAGTTGTCGATCAGCACCCGCATCGCCACGAACGTCTCGGTCATCGACCCCGGCTTGACGTTCGGCTCCGTGCGGTATGCAGGCACCGATTGGCCGTTAATCGCCCCGGCGGCGTACTGCCCGCGCACGACGTTTCGCTTCACATCCTCCGCGTTCTTGAACTGCCGCAACGAGCGCAGCACCTTCACCTTTTCGCCGCGCACGCTGTCCGCGCCGAGGTCGGTCGGCGGCTCCATGCACACGAGCGTCAGGAGTTGGATGAGATGGTTTTGCACCATGTCGCGCAACGCCCCGCTTGTCTCGTAGTAACCGGCGCGCCCCTCCACGCCGAGCGTTTCCGCCGCCGTGATCTCGATGTGGTCGATGTAGCGGCTGTTCCAGATCGGCTCGAAAATCGCGTTGGCAAAACGCAGCACCATGATGTTCTGCGCGGTTTCCTTGCCGAGAAAATGGTCGATGCGGTACGTGTTCGACTCGGGGAACGCCTGGCTGACGACCTCGTTGAGATGCCGTGCGCTGGCGAGGTCCGTGCCGAAGGGTTTTTCCACCACGACGCGCGACCAGCCGCCGTCCGCGCCCGGCTCGTTGAGTCCACTTTTCTTGAGCCGGGAGATGATCGGCTCGAACTGTTCCGGCCCCGCCGCGAGATAGAACATGCGCCGCCCGCCGAGGTTATGATCTTTGTCGAGCTGTTCGATCCGCTCTTTGAGCGCGGTATACCCCTCGTCCTTGTCGAACTCGCTGCGGTGGTAGAAAAGGGTCTGCGCAAAGTGGTCCCAAAGCTCCTGCTGCACCGGCTGGCGCGAGAATTTCTTCGTCGCTTCCTCCATTTCCTGACGGAACACGTCGTCGGATTTATCGCGTCGGGCGAACCCGATGATCACGCTGCCCGGCGGCAGATCGCCATCCGCCGCCAGATTGTACAGGGCGGGCACCAGCTTGCGGTGGGTCAGGTCGCCCGTCGCGCCAAAGATGACCAGGGCGCAAGGTTTGGGTTGGGCGCGGTTGGAAAGACCTTCGCGCAAGGGATTGCTGGCGGTTTGCATGATGAACGGAAAAGAAAGGAATCGGCGGCGGGAGGCTGGCGGGATGCGTCGAGCCGATGACCAAGGCGTTAATCGGCGGCTTCGTCGGCGGTGATGAGATCGAAAATCGAGTGAATCTTCGACACGTCGAGTCGCCCCGCCATCCCGGGTAGAACTGCCTGCAATCGTTCGGCCATCGGGTGGCCCGGCTGGCCGAGCTTGTCGGCGAGGGCGTTCCAGGCAGCGATGCGGTGGGCGTCCATGCCAGGCAGGGCGAGAAACCAACCGGCAAACGTCTCGTCGGTCGGTTCGCGCCGAATCACATCCATCAACTGCTCGTGGCCAAGGCTGAAAAAGCGAAAGAAATTGCCGTCCACGCCCTCGGGGTGGCCGAAACGCTCCACGTAATCGGGCGGAAGCTGGTCGGCCAGGAGCAGCCGGGCCTTGGCGAGAAAGCGCGCCAGCCAGACGCAACCGGCCAGGGTGTCGTCGCGCGGAAGGGGAAGCGGTGAGTTCATGGGGGCAGAGGTCAAGTTAGCCGTTTCTGGCGCGTTGGCCAACCTCGGGAAAACAGGAACCCCATCCAACCGCCTGCGACGCGTGTTGAATGGGGTGATTGCCACCGGCTTGCCAGTGTTTAAGATCAGTAACCGCCGCTGGCGAAAAGCCGCTCGCCGGTCATCCAACCCGCGTCGTCCGACGCCAGGAATACCGCCACGCTGGCGATGTCGCCGGGCTGACCGATGCGACCCAACGGGGTCTGCGCAATCATCCCCTTTGCCATCTCGGAATCCTCTCCCATGAACGCGGCGCTGCCTTCCGTCAACACCCCACCAGGATTCAGAGAATTCACGCGGATCTTGCGTGCCCCGAGTTCCTTGGCGAGCGTGCCGGTGACGGCGTCCACCGCCGCCTTCGTACCCGCGTACACCGACCCGCCCGGCATCTGTTGGCGGGCGATGAGCGAGCCGATGTTGATGATGCTGCCGCCTTCGCCCAGGTGCTTGACGGCGGCTTGCGTCACGAGCAGCAGCCCGAGCACGTTGATGTTGAACTGCCGGTGGAAATGTTCTTCCG
>CAXSED010000120.1:0-11616 GCA_964236475.1 uncultured Chthoniobacterales bacterium | reverse complement strand
AATGTGCGGGTCATCGCGCGTGACCCGGCCAAACTCGCCCCGGAGGTGCACGAAAAGGCCGAGGTTGTGCAAGGCTCCATCGACGACGAAGCGGTGCTGGCCCGGGCGTTCGCGGGCGCGGAGAGCGTCTTCCTGGTGGTCCCGCCTTCGTTCGCGGACAAGAACGACACCGAATACTACCTCCGCTTCACCCGGCCCGCGTGCCGCGCCATCCAGAGCCAGGGCGTGAAGCGGGTCGTAGGCGTCTCCGTCCTGGGCCGGGGATCGTCCCTGGCTAAACACGCCGGTCCGATCACCGCCTCTTTGGCGAAGGACGAAGCGATTGAAAGCACGGGAGTGGCTTACCGGGCTCTCTGGTGCCCCGCCCTCATGGAGAACATGCTTGGCCAGGTGCAAGCGCTCAAGCAGCAAGGGATGTTCTTCCTGCCCGCGAGTGGCGACTTCAAGACTCCACAGGTGGCCACGCGGGATGTGGCGGCAAGCGGGGTCAAACTCCTGCTTGACCCGTCGTGGACGGGCCAGGGCGGGCTCGCCGTGCTGGGGCCGGAAGACCTATCCTTCAACGACATGGCGGCGATCATGACGGAGACCCTCGGCAAGCCGATCCGCTTCCAGTCGGTTCCAGGCGAGGCCTACAAGGCTCAGCTCATACAGTACGGCGCGAACGAGGTTTTTGCCCAGGGAATCGTGGACATGATGGCGGCCAAGGATCAGGGCATGGACAATGCCGAACCGCGCACGGTTGAAAACACGACCCCGACGAGCTTCCGCCAGTGGTGCGAGGAAGTATTGAAACCCGCTGTCCTCAACTAGAAAACACTCATCCAGATGATCCAGCTAAGAAACGAAGGTCCGATCAAGTCCGCACCCCGGCTGCAGGGACTGGCCCAAGAGGTCTCGGCCGAGGTGCAGTCGTGGCCAGGGATGGTCTCCGCCACGCACTGGCAGCGGGGTAATCCGGCCGGAGTGGACGGCGCGGAGTTTCACGTAGAAAACGGCGGGGAACTTGGCCACATCCACCTGGACGGCGAAATCCACCTCGCCCTGACCAGAGCGTTGCGAGATCAACTCGTCGAGAGAAAGCTCGCCCAGCCGTTCGTCTGGGACCAAGCTTGGGTCACCGCGCCGATCACTTCACGAGGCGAGGCGGATCAAGCCGTGTGGCTTTTCCGGTTAGGATATGACCGTCTGTGTTCCACCCCGGAAGCGGTTCTCTCCAAAAGAATCCGGGAGCACGCGCAGACGCACGTTCCTCGCGGGCCGGTCTGAGTTCATTGGCATGGAGGCTGCCCATCGTCGCAGCCCGTTTTCTTGGAACCCGGCAGTCCGCCGGGGCTGGCAGCCCCCGTCCAAGCTCACGTTCCCAAGAACTGCGGCACGAAGATGTCTTCACACGTCAGCCGCCGCTTCGAGAGCCCCTGCTCGAAGTGGTAGCGCAGGAATGTGTCCACCGCCTTCCGGTTCGCCGCCATGCCGTACGGCCACCAGTCGTCGCCCAGCAAGCGGCGATCCGCTTCCACCAGCTTGCTGAACCACGGCATCATGGTGGCCATGTTGTTAAAGACCCGGCCTTTGGCGTACTGCTCTCTGACGGCGTCTTTGGCATCGCAGAAGCCTTGGTAGACCGCTTGCAGAACTTCAGGTTGTGCCACGAGTTCCCTGCGAACCGCCACCGTGTGCATGATGGGAAAGATGCCCGTGCGCTGGTAGTACGCGCGTTCGGTGCCTTCGTCGTCGGGGAAGAGTCGCGCCACTCTGGGTGAGTTTTCCAGAAAGAACTTGGGCACGTTCGCCGAGATCAACGCGGCAATCTGACCTTCCTCCAGCATCTTGCCCAGGTCGGTTCCGGGCGGCGCGAAGGTCACGTCCACGTTGGCCGGGTGCGACTGGGGCACGAAGTCGATCGGCGCAAGCGGCCAGTCGAGCACACCCACGATCCAGCGGCACTGGTCGGGCGTGACGCCGTACTCATCCGAGAGAATGCCCTTGGGCCACACGCCCGCGTCATGGCCGTACATCGCAAACTCGCCGACCGTTTTGCCCGCTAGATCCTCCGGTTTCTGGATGCCGCTGTCCACGTTGATGTAGATGGCCGAGTGCCGGAAACAGCGGTTCGGGAACACCGGGATCGCCAGGAACGGCGGCTCGTCGAAGTCCATCGTGCGCAGGAAATACGTCAGGCCCAGTTCGGACACGTCGTAGGCCCGGTCGCGGATCATGCCAGCGAACACTTCGCTCACGATGCGGTGGCTGTGGAAGCTCGCCTCGACGCCATTGATCTTGACGGTGCCGTCGGCCAGGACGCGGGTGCGGTCGTACTCGCCAAAGGCGATGTGCAGCTTGGGGTGACTCATGGTGTTTTCTCGGTCGGGAGACGATAAATTCATTTACCAATATAATAAATCCATTTATCTTCCGGTCAACTCCCGTCGCGCGCGGCACACTAACCGCACGATTGCGTCCCCCTTGCGGTCGCGGGATCGAAGATGATTCTCTTCCATGAGCGTGAACTCGCGTGCCATCCAAAATCTCTTTGAGACTTCCTCTCTCGGTGCCCCCGAGAAAGCGGTCGGCTTCGTGCTCTGGCGTGTAGTGCATCGCTACACGCGCGAGGTGGACCGCGCCTTGGTCCCGCTCGACTTGACACACCTGCAATTCACCACCCTGGCGATGGCTGCCTGGCTCGGGCGAACAGGCGAAGCCGTAACGCAAGTGGCGCTCGCCCGGGCGGCAGACATCCAGTCGATGCAGGTCTCGCACATGCTCAAAATATTGGAAGACAAGGGCTTCGTTACCAGAACCCGCCACGTGGCGGACACCCGCGCCAAGCACCTCCAAATGACGGCGGCTGGGTTGAAGGCTCTCGGCCGTGCGATGCCGGTGGTGATCGACGTGCAGAGACGACTGTTCGGCGAGCAGGGACGTGCCAACGGTGGTTTGTTGGCCATGCTCGTGCGTGTCGATGGTGATCGGACGGCTTGAACCAGGCCGGACGGTCAAGCAGCACTCAACGAAGTATCGTCATCTGGTCACAGGAACATGATCCGTTCGAATTGCGTTCCACGAACCCTCCGTATCATCAAGATCTACAATAATCACGCTTTTCCCGGTGGTATTGCCGAGTTTACTTAAAATAACACTTATTAGTGTAAATGCCTTGTTTGCAAAGCATGAGCGCGAATAGCTTCGGTGTGTTGCTCCATCGGCTGCTCAGAGCCTGTTGTTGCCTTCCGAGTGTCGGAAAGGCATTGGGATTGTGTCGCATTCCGTTGACGAAGGCGAACCCGTAGGAGGTCGAGCCACGGTGGTTGTCAGCCGGGTCCGTTCAGGGTTTTCCACCAAAGGTGACGTAATCATCCAGGTCGAGCAGGTCGAACCAGCCTTTGATGTCCTCGCGGGTTTTGGTGTGCTTGCCGACGGCTTCGGCGAAGTAGGCGAGGGTTTCTGCGTCGCTGTCGGGCCCACGTTTGTCCATGTACTCGCTCCATTGCTGGATTTTCCAGGGCTGGCGTTTGTGCTTGGCGTTGGCGTTGATCCATTCGAGGATTTCGCCGTCGCCCTTGCCCGTGGCAAGTTCCTCGCGCAGAGCAGTCGCGTCGATGCCCAGGAAGTCGATGATGCGTTGATCCAGTGGACAATCGTAGTGGAACTCGCCGTTCGTGCCGGCGACGGTTGCGCGGCCCTTGTCAATCATCCGTGGCAGCAGCACGTAGCCGCCGAGACGGTTGCGCACGCTGCGTGGTGGGCGTTGGGTCAAGTCCGGTGCGGCAATGGTGTTTGGATTTGTCATATTTTTTGTGGGATGTGGTGGGCTAATAGTTTTCCGAACTGTGGCTACCGGCAGGCTCGATCCGCCGGTTCCGAATGACGGATGCCAGTCAACGTCAAGCGGCCACTTCCGGCAGAGCGTGCGGAACGGAAGTTTCGACCGGCGCGGCATGTCCATGACTATGGTTCACAGGGCGGACGCGGCCGGTGATCCGCTTTTCGAGCGTGCGAAAAACCACGTAAAAGACCGGAGTCAGAAAGAGGCCAAAGACCGTCACGCCCAACATGCCCGAGAACACCGCGATGCCCATGGCTCGGCGCATCTCGGCTCCCGCCCCGTGCGAGAGGACCAACGGCACGACGCCCATGATGAAGGCGAGGGAGGTCATCAGAATCGGCCGCAAGCGCAGGCGCGCGGCTTCGATGGCAGCGGCGAGGGTTTCCTTGCCGTCCGTCTCCAGTTCCCGCGCAAACTCCACGATCAGGATGGCGTTCTTACAGGCCAACGCGGCCAGCACGAAGAAGCCGATCTGCGTGAAAATGTTATCGTCGCCCTGACTGAGCCAGACGCCGCAGATCGCGGAAAGCAGGCAAAGCGGTACGATCAGGATCACCGCCAATGGGAGGAAGAGGCTTTCGTACTTGGCGGCTAATACAAGATAAACCAGGAGCACGCAGATCGGAAAGACGATCAGTGCGGTGTTCCCGGCGATTTCCTGCTGGAAGGTCAGTTCGGTCCACTCCCAGTTCATGCCCTTGGGTAGGGTTTCCTTGAGGATGCGCGTAATGGCTGTCTGCGACTGGCCACTCGAAAAGCCGGGCGCGGCTCCTCCGTTCAGGTCGGCAGAGCGGTAGGCGTTGTACCGCATCGCGCTCTCGGGACCGGTGGAGTCGCTCAGCCGGATCATCGCGCCCAGCGGCACCATCGCTCCCGCCGCGTTGCGAATCTTCAGCTTGAGAATGTCGTCGGGCTTGGAGCGAAAGGCTTTGTCCGCCTGCGCGATGACTTGGTAAGTGCGCCCGAATTTGTTGAAGTCGTTGATGTAGAACGATCCCAGATAAATCTGCATCGTGTCGAACACATCCTGCGGCGTGACCCCGAGTTGCTGCGCCTTGGTGCGGTCCAGATCGGCGAAGAGCTGGGGGGTGTTGATCTGGTAGGAACTGAAAACCCCGGCGAGTTCGGGCGTCGTGGCGGCCTTCGCCTGCACCTGCTTCATGACGTTGTCCAGCGTCGCGTATCCGAGATCGGCGCGGTCTTCGACCTGCAGCTTGAACCCGCCGATGGTGCCGAGGCCCTGGACTGGTGGGGGCGGAAAGACCGCGACAAACGCGCCCTGCACGCCGTTGAACTTCGCCTGGAGCTTGCGGGCGATGGCCACGCCGCTCAGTTCTGGGCTGCGGCGTTCTTCGAAGGGCCGCAAACTAAGAAACGCGATGCCCGCGCTAGGGCTGTTGATGAAACCGTTGATCGACAATCCAGGAAAGGCAATCGAACTCTGCACGCCAGGTTCCTTGAGGGCGATCTCACCCATCTCACGGATGACCTTCTCAGTTCGTTCGAGATTGGCTCCGTCTGGCAACTGCGCGAAACAGACGAGGTACGCCTTATCTTGCACTGGCACGAATCCCGGAGGCACCCGCAGGAACGCGAAGTACGTCCCGGCCAGCAGCACGACGTAAATCACCAGGGCAATCGACTTGCGACCCACGATGCCGCGCACCCCGTTGCCATAGCCAAGGCTGCTGCGCTCGAACACCCCGTTGAACCAGCGGAAAAATGGGCCGAACACCTTTTCGATCAGGCGAGTTAACGCGTCCTTCTTCTCGCCGTGACCCTTGAGTAGGATGGACGCCAGCGCGGGGCTGAGGGTCAGTGAGTTGAAGGCGGAGATCACCGTGGAAAAGGCGATGGTCAGCGCGAACTGCCGGTAGAACTGGCCGGTCAGTCCGGTGATGAAGGCAATCGGCACAAAGACTGCGCAGAGCACCAACGTGATCGCGATGATGGGGCTAGTCACCTCGCTCATCGCCTTGATCGTGGCGTCGTGCGGGGAAAGCCCCTCGTGAATATTGCGTTCCACGTTTTCCACCACGACGATGGCGTCGTCCACCACGATGCCGATGGCCAGCACGAGACCAAAGAGCGACAGCGCGTTGATGGAACCGTGGACTAGGTTCATCACGGCGAAGGTTCCCACGATGGACACCGGCACCGCCAGCAGCGGGATGATTGAAGCCCGCCACGTCTGGAGGAAGAGGATAACCACCAGTACGACCAGCGCGAGCGCTTCCAAAAGAGTGTGGATCACCGCCTCAATGGAGTCGCGCACGAAAACCGTTGGGTCGTAGGCGATGGAATAATCCACGTCGTCTGGAAAGTCTTTCTTCAACTCGGCCATGGTCGAGCGCACATGGTCGGAGATGCTGATGGCGTTGGCGCCCGGCAAAGCCAGGATCGGAATCGCCACCGCGTCGTGGTTGTCGAGGAGCGAACGCAGACCGTAAGCGGCGGCAGCGATCTCCACGCGGGCCACGTCTTTCAAGCGGGTAACGACGCCGTCGGCAGTACGCTTGATGATCATCTCACCGAACTCCTCCGGATTGCTGACGCGCCCCTCCACGTTGACAGGCACTTGGACCTGCACGCCCTGTTGGTAGGGTGGCCCGCCGATTACCCCGGCCGACGCCTGCACGTTCTGGCTGCGGATGGCCGCGACGACCTCGTCGGCGGTCAGGCCACGCTCGGCCACGCGCTCCGGGTTGAGCCACACGCGCATGGCGTAGTCACCGGAGCCAAAGAGTTGCACTTGCCCTACCCCGGAGATCTTCGCGAGCTGGTCCTTCACGTTCAACACCGCATAATTACGCAGGTAGAGCATGTCATACCGCCCGCTTTTGGAAACGAGATGGACCACCATCGTCAGGTCGGGCGAACTCTTGATCGTGGTCACGCCGATACGTTGGGTCACCTCCGGCAGGCGAGGCAACGCCTGGTTCACCCGGTTCTGAACAAGCTGTTGCGCGAGATTGGCGTCGGTACCGAGTTTAAACGTGATCGTCAGCGTAAGCGTGCCGTCGCTGGCAGCTTGCGAGAACATGTAGAGCATGTCCTCGGTGCCGTTGATCTGCTCCTCCAACGGTGTGGCCACCGTCTCGGCAATCGTCTTCGGATTGGCCCCCGGGAACTGCGCGCTGACCACAATTGTCGCGGGCACCACCTCCGGATATTCCGAAATGGGCAGTTGGAAAACCGAGATCAGCCCCGCCAAAAAGATGACGAACGAGATGACACCGGCGAAAATCGGCCGGTCGATGAAGAAGCGGGACAGGTTCATGTCATTTACTCTTTCAGTCGGGCCACGTTGTTGGCTGGGGCAGCCTGAGAAGCGGTGTCCGTCGTCGCCGGAACTGCCGGTGCGGCTTCCTTGGGCACTACTAAGGCATCGGCACGCACGCGCTGCAAACCGTCCACCACGATCCGGTCGCCGGGCTGGATTCCTTTGCGCACCACGCGCTGGCCGCCGAGTTCATGGCCCAGTTCCACCTCGCGGTAGACCACCTTGTTCGTCGAGGGAACGACGTAGACAAACTTCTTGCTCTGATCGTAGCCGATGGCCTGATCCGGGATCACCAGCAGGTCTCGCTCCTGGCTGCTCGCGAGGCGGACCGAGACGAACATCCCGGATACCAGCGTATCGTCCTTATTGGGGAATTTGGCGCGGGCGCGAATGGTGCCGGTGGCCGGGTCCAGCCGGTTGTCGAAGTTCTGCACGAATCCCTTGTAAGTGCGCCCGGCATCGCCCGGTGTCATCACCTCAACGGGAATTTTGGCTTCTTGGGCGTTGCCGTTGGCGGCATCGCGGATCGTTTCCAAGTAGGTCTGTTCATCGACCTCGAAGTCGGCGTAAATGCCGTTTTCCGACACGATGGACACGAGGAGTGGCGCACCCGCGCCGCTCTGGACGAGATTGCCGACCGTTAATTCGGCGCGACTGACCCGGCCAGGAATCGGTGCTTTCACGTAGGCGTGGTCGACATCGACCTGCGCGGTTTTCAGATCTGCCTGCGCGGTCAGTAGCTCGGCTTGGGCGCTGTTGTTGGCGCTGTCGGCCTGGTCGAACTCGCGCTGAGAAATGGCCTTCGTTTTCAGGAGTGCCGTGTCACGCGTGGCATTGGAACTCGTCAGTTGCAAAGTGGCTTTCGCTGCCGTGATGCGGGCTTCGGCGCGAGCGACGGCGGCCTCGTAGGTGCGAGGATCAATGACGACGAGGATGTCGCCTGCCTTAACGCTCTGGCCATCTTGGAAGCGAACCTCGGTGATCCGTCCGCTCACCTCGGGCCGGATTTCGGCGGAATCCACCGCCCGCAACCGCCCGGAAAAATCGTTCCAGAGGCGCAGCTTCTGCGACGTAACGGTTTGCACTCCCACCGGCACTGGAGCGGAAGCCATCGCGGCGGCGGCGTGCGGATCGGCGACTTTCGCGTGACCGAGAAAGTGCCAGCCCAACCACGCGATGATCGCCATAGCCAGGAAGCCCAGCACGAAGGAATTGGAGCGGCGTTTCTTTGTTTCTGGAAGGGGTGGAGTTTGACCTTCCCGATTGGTGGGATGCTGGTCCGGCGCGGCAGCGCGATGCGAAAGCTCCGTGCGAACGGCGTTGTCGGGTTGTAACGTGATCATAAAAGAGGTGTCTTGAAATTCAGGGAAGCGACGAGGCCAGCGAGGCCAGGAGGGACAGCGTGTCTCGCAGGTCGGCGACGATTTGTTTTCCAAACACGGCGTCCAACTGCATCTGCGCGTGTTTCCAAAGTGGTTTTGCCTGCCGGAAGTTAACGAGGCCCGCTGACGTCAGCTCGACCTGCTTGCTGCAATGTCCCTTGCCGTGCGTGACGATGCACACGAACCCGTCGCGTTCCAACGCGCGCAAGCTTCGGTTCAGGCGTGGGCGGTCGACGGAGAGTGTCCGGACGAGTTCAACGATCTGTGGGGGATTCGATTTCCGGGCCTTGATCTCGCCGAGGATCACGAAGGACGTGGTTGTCAGTCGGGTTGGTGCCAGGGCGTTTTCGTACGTTGCTAGGAGGCGTCCGACCGACTTTAGAATAGAGGCTGCCGGGCGAAGGCCGATCTCCGGGGAACAAGGAACCATGCGGTGCAATGCAGAAATGGTTTGGCCAGGCCATCCCACTCATTAACGCTCTGCTGACGACGCGATGGGTAGGACGGCAGCGGGTCGAACAGAGGCGGTTCGGTCAGCGAGTCCCGCCGCCAGCCAGGAGTTGTTCGCCAGTGAGCCAAGCAGAATCATCCGAGGCAAGGAACACCGCGATGGAAGCGATGTCTTTCGGCTGGCCGACGCGGCCAAGCGGAGTTTGCGCGACGGCCCATTTTTCCATCTCGCTCTCCGGACCGGTGGTGCCGGCGGTCTTGGTGCCTTCGGTTTCGACGAGGCCGGGGTTCAGCGCGTTGACGCGGATCTTGCGGGCCCCAAGTTCTCGCGCGAGCACGCCGGTGATGGCGTCCACCGCGCCCTTGGTGCCAGTGTAAACCGCGCTGTTGGGCGGGGTGACGCGACTGACCACCGAGCCGATGTTGATGATGCTGCCGCCCTCGCCCAAGTACTTGACGGCGGCCTGCGTGACGAGCAGCAGCCCGAGCACGTTGATGTTGAACTGCCGGTGGAAGTGCTCTTCGCTGATCTCCTCGATCGGCGAGAACTCGTACACCCCGGAGTTGTTAATCAGCACGTCCAGGTGCCCGTAGTTGGAGATAGCGGCGTCGATAATACCCTGCGCATCGACGGTTTTAGACACGTCGCCGCCCACGGCGACGGCCTTGCCGCCCGCCTTGAAGATTTCATCGACGACCTTGTCCGCCCCGGCCTTGCTGGAAGCGTAGTTGACGACAACCGACGCGCCGTCTGCCGCGAGGGCTTTGGCGATGGCGGCACCGATTCCTTTGGAGGCACCCGTGACGACGGCGACTTTTCCGGTGAGTTTGTTCATATCTGTACGTGTCTTGGGCTGAGTGATGGTTGGCGTTGAGGGAAAGCAGCGCCCCTCTTGTTTCTATATTTCCGATATTACGAACTATTGAAGTATCTGTCAAGTGCTGGTATGTTCAGACGCATGAAACCCCTCTCCCACCCCTCAGCTGACGATGTGACGGTCGAAGGGATCATGCACGCTCTCTCCGACCCAGTGCGTGTCGCCATTTTTTCCAACATCGTCGGATCGGTCTGTTCACTGAACTGCTCGAACTTTCTAAACGTCAGCGAAAAAGCGATCCCAAGATCAACGCTGTCTCAACATTTTAGGGCGTTGCGCGAGGCTGGTCTGATCCGAGGCGAGCGCCGTGGCGTCGAGATGCATAACACCCCCCGTTGCGACGAGATCGAGGAACGTTTTCCGGGATTGATCATGACTATCATCAAAGCACACAAATTGCAGGCGCAGCGACAGGCACAAGCGTGCAAGCGTGCCAATTCCAAGTCTGCCCAAGCACGTGTGAAGCAGGCTTAACCGGGTGCCCGCACCCTCTAGGGAACGACAAACGCAAGGGTTTACTGCATGCCGGTGATCTCGCCGTGCTCGTCCACGTCGATGGCCAGTGCGCGGGAAAGCTTGGGCAGGCCGGGCATGAGCATCATCGCCCCGGAGACGACGACCAAGAAGCCCGCACCAGCCGAGAGCGAGATGTCGGTGACGTGCAGCGTCCAGCCGGTGGGGGCGCCGGGGCGCTTGGGGTCGTCCGTGAGCGAGTACTGGGTTTTTGCGATGCAGACCGGCAGATGGCCGAAGCCCCAGCGGGTGAAGCGGGCGAGGTTCTGCCGGGCCTGTTCGCTTAGCACAATGTCCGCCGCGCCGTAGATTTGCCGCGCCACCTTGGTGATCTTCTCTTCGGCGGAGTCGTCGGGCGCGTAGGTGGTGGTCAACTTGGGGGCTGGGTTCGCTTCGATGACCTCGACAACCTTGCGGGCCAGGACCTCGGCTCCCGCGCCGCCTTTTGCGTAGGCCTCCGAGAGCGCGAAGGCGGCGCCACGGGATTCGCAGAACGTGCGCAGGGTGTCGAGTTCCTCTGCCGTGTCCTTGGGGAAACGGTTGATGGCGACCACGACGGGCAGACCGAAGCCCCGGACGATGGCGATGTGCTTCTCGAGGTTGGCGAAGCCGCGTTCAAGGTCGCCTTCGCCCTGTTGCCTGACACTCTGGACGGTGGTGATGAGGACCGCCGCGGCCGGCTGGATGCCCGAGAGCGGGCGGACCAGGTCCATGTACTTCTCGAAGCCCAGGTCGGAGGCGAAGCCGGTTTCGTTGACGACGTAGTCGGCCAGGCGCAGCCCCATCCGCTGCGAGACGACGGAGCTGGTGCCGTGCGCGATGTTGGCAAAGGGGCCGCAGTGCACCGTGGCCGGAGTGCCTTCGGTGGTCTGGACGAGGTTGGGCAACAGGGCTTCGGCCAGCAGGGCCATCATGGGGCCGGTGGCGTTGAGATCGGCGGCGCGGACGGGGTTGCCCTGGCGGTCCTGGCCCACGACGATGCGGGCCAGGCGCGTGCGGAGGTCTGCGCGGCCGGAGGCGAGCGAGAGAATGGCCATGACCTCCGACGCGGCGGTGATAAGAAAGCCGCCGGGGCGGTTATTGCCGTCGCGCTGGCGTTTGTCCGGGGCAGTGATGGCGACGGTGATGTTGCGGAGCGCGCGGTCGTTTATGTCGAGCGTGCGCGGCCAGGTGATACCCTCGGGGTCGAGGTCGAGTTCGTTGCCGTGGAAGAGGTGCGAGTCGATGAGGGCCGCGAGCAGATTGTGTGCGGAGGTGATCGCGTGGAAGTCGCCGTGGAAGTGC
>CAXSED010000119.1:0-11721 GCA_964236475.1 uncultured Chthoniobacterales bacterium | reverse complement strand
CATGATGTTCGACCAGGCCCGCCGCCACGACTGGATTCGCGGCGTGGTCGGCTGGTTTCCGCTCACCACGCCGAACGTCGGCGACGTGCTGGACGCCGCCCTGGCGAACGAGCCGAAACTGTGCGGCGCTCGCATCATCATGCAAGGGACTCCGCCGGGCCAGTTCTTCGAGAACCCGGCCATGCACGCCGGTCTCAATGCGCTGGCGGCGCGCGGTCTGGTTTATGATTTGCTCGTCAACGAGCCGCAACTGCCGCACACGGTTGCGTTGGTGGACGCGCATCCCGACCTCCGTTTCGTGCTGGACCACCTCGGCAAACCCGACGTGCGCGCCGCCGACCCGACCCCGTGGCTCGGGCCTTTCCGCGAACTCGCCGAAAGGCCGAACGTGGTGGCGGCCAAACTCTCCGGTCTGCCGATGGAAGCCGACTGGGCAAACTGGACCCCGGAAGGTTTGCGGCCCTATTTTGACGCGGCGTTGGAACTCTTCGGGCCGTCGCGGTTGATGTTCGCCTCGGACTGGCCACCCTGCCTGAGCGCCACGAGTTATCGGCGTTGGATTGATGTCGTCGAGGCGTGGGTTTCCCCGCTGGCCGCGTCGGAGCAGGCCGACATCTGGAGCGGCACGGCAACCCGTGCGTACCGGCTCAAGCCAGATTGATCCGCTCGGTCTCCTTGCGGGCGTTCTACTTCCCCGAAAACACTCCCGGGAAATTATGCTCGGCGTAGAAGGTACGCGCCACGGCGTCCTTATGCTCGGCGTAGAAGGTACGCGCCACGGCGTCCGTCGGGGGCAGCGCCGCCGCCCAATCGTCGCGGCTGTATTTAGCCACGAAAGCCGCCACGCGCCGGTCATAATCGGCGAGGAGAACACGTTTCTTCTCGGGCTGCATGAACCCGTAGGCCAGCGAGTTGCGACCCAGCGCGACGATCTCCGGCCACGTCAGGTGATATAAAGGAACGGCGGTGTAATACTCGTCCGTCATGTCCGAACCGAACATCCCCCGGTCGTCGGTGTTCAGGCACACGGGAATGCCGAAACGCAGGTATTCGGGGAACGGATGCTTGTGCAGGTCCGGCACGTATTCGAGCAGCCGGTTGGAGATTAAATTGATCTCGACGAGATATTGTTGCTGGCGCATGAGCAGCATCGTCTCGGGATCGTCGATCAGGTTGACGCCGTGGCCGATGCGCGTCGCGCCGAGCAGCAGGGTTTCGCGCACATGGCGATCCGGCTCGTCGGTCTCACCCGCATGGATGGAAACGTTGATGCCGCTGTAGGTGCGGCGTTCCTGGCGGTAGGTCGAGAGAAAGCGCGACGGGTGGCCGATCTGGCGATCCTCGCGCCCGGCCATGTTGATGCCCACCCACCAGTCGCGGTGTTTGTCCAAGAACGCGTAAGCCCGCGCCACGTCCGCCTCGGCGTCCGGCAGGAAGCGGATCACGCAATACTGAAAGCGCACGGTTACCCCCGTGGCAAGGGCGTCGGGGCGGGTGAGGCGTTCCTCGAAGATTTGCTCGACCTGTTCGGCGTCCATCGGCTGGCCCGCGTGATCCACTTCGCGGAAGGGGAGCGCCTGGATTTCCAGATACCGCACGCCTTCGGCCCCGAAGCGACGCATGTTGACGGCGGTGAGTTCCGCCAGGACGTGCGGGTCGATCAACAGCGCGCCCAGGCGCGGCCAGGTGTTCTCGAAGAACTCGTCGCGGCCCTCGTCCGGGCGGTCGAGCAGCACGGAGGATTGCCACGCCGCCCGCTCGTCGGGCGAAAGCGCGGCCATCGCCTTGTAGTCCGTCCGCTTGGCCACCGGCAGGGCGTCGAAAGTGGACTGCTGGATCGTTTTGAACAGGACGGCGGGCGCGTTCTCGTCTGCGTCGTAGTGGGCGAGAGACAACCGGGCATAAAAAGTATTGCCGCCGTTGCGCGCGGGATCGATGGCGATGGCGTACCAGTCTTCCGGCAGCCCGTCGCCAGCAAGGTGATGGTGGAGATCACCGCCCTTGGGGAGATCGTAGAGCAGCGCGTAGAGTTGGCCGGGAGTGGCCGTCGCCTTGAGACCCTCGAAACGCGCCGCGAATGTTTCGGGCGTCGTCTCCGCCGGTGCGGAGCGAACGCCCATCATCAACACGAGGCCAGCCACCGCACCGGCCAAACAGCAGGAGCGGATGAACGAGACCGGACGCGCGAGTTTCCAAATGGCTGGTATCACCCGCTCTGGATAGGGCAACGCGCTTTCTTCGTCAATGCGCTTCATCTGACGACAGACCGGCTCGGGCTGGGCCACGCCTTTGCCGTGTGCAGAGACCGTGCGCCCGAACGTCTTATCACCGGCCTCCTTGTCTCGCCGCCAGGGTGTAAACTTCCACGGTTTGCCGCACGTTTTCTTCCCAACTGAACTGCCGTGCCTGCCGGAGGGATTTTTCGACCAGACGGGCACGCTGGCCGGGGGGTCCGTGGAGATCCAGGATCGCTTGGCACAATCCGTCCTGATCGTCGGGCGGGAGCAAAATCCCTGCGTCACCGACGACCTCGGGCAGACTGCTGGTGTTCGAGACGATCACCGGGCTTCCGCATTGCATCGCTTCGAGCGGGGGCAAGCCGAACCCCTCGTAACGCGACAAATAGAGGAAAGCCAGGGCCCCGCTGTACAAGGGAGCCAGGTCGGCGTCCGGCACGTAACCCGTGGTGATGATCCGTCTGCCGCCCGGGTCCGCTCCGGCGAGTTCCGCCAGGAGCGGCTCGTACATCCACCCCTGCCCGCCCGTCAGCACCAGGGAGAGATCGCTCGTTTCAGGATGCGTCCGCCGCAGTTCCACGAACGAGCGGACCACGTGCCGCAAATTCTTGCGAGGCTCGAACGTGCAAACGCTCAACAGATAAGGACCTTCCGGGATGCCGTGTTTGGCCCGCACGGACGCCATGCGTTCCGGATCGCGGCAAGGCCGGAACACCTCCTCGTTCGCCGCCAGGGGGATGACGTGGACCCGGTCTTCCGCGAAGCCGGTGTGGTCGCAGAAATCCGCCTTGGCCGACTGCGAAATCGTGATGACCCGGTCCTCCGGACAAATCCGCCGGAGGATGTCCGCGTAGTAATCCCGGTACTCCGCCGTCATCGTCTCGGGCAGCAGGAAAGGGATCATGTCGTACACCGTCTGGATGACCGATACATGATTGTATCGCCTCACCACGTCGGGCACCGCCGAGTGTGGCGTGTGAAAAACATGCGACTCCTGCAAACGAACGCGGTCCAGCGGTTCCGCCAGGCGCGCCTGTCTTAGCCCGGGATGCGTCCGGATGAACCGGTAGGCGTCCGCCGGGTCCTCCGTGGCGCAAAAAGTGGTCTCGCAGGTCGGCGACGCTTGCAGACGGGTCGCTTGCTCCAGGATCACACGCGGCATTCCGGTGATCTTGGCCGGATCGTCCTTGCAGAATCCCAGCAGCGACAAGTCGTAAAGAACGCGGGGCAGCATCTAGGCGTGGCGGTGCAACCATTCCACGGTATGGGCCACGCCTTCCTCGAAGGAGGTTTGCGGCGTCCAACCGAGGATTTCACCTGCCCGGCGATTGTCCAACGCGCTGCGGGACACCTCCCCGGCGCGCACCGGGGCGTATTCCGGTTGCCGGGGGCCTTCTGCGTCCCCGCCCAAAATCCGGTCCACCGCGCCGCGCGCCGTGTCGAACACCGTGCGAATGGTCGTCTGTCGTCCCGTGCCGATGTTGAACGTGCCGCCCTCGGCGAGGGTCAGGGCGAGCTGGTTGGCGCGCACCACGTCGCCGACGTAAACGTAGTCGCGCGTCGAGCCGCCATCCCCGTAGATCGTGCAAGGCTTGCCCCGCAGCAGGCGGCGCGAAAACATGGCGATCACCCCGGCCTCGCCTTCCGCGTTCTGCCGGGGGCCGTAGACGTTGGCGTAGCGGAGGATGACGGGAACGATCCCGTGGACCTGCCGCCAGATGTGCAGGTAGGACTCGAAGGTCCACTTGGTCAGGCCGTAGGGCGACAGGGGCCGCGCGGGGGTTTCCTCGTCGGCGGGCAGCCGCTCGGTGTCCCCGTAAATGGCCCCGCCGGACGACGCGAAGATGAATCGCCGCACACCGCCGCGCGCCGCCTGGAGCAGGACGTTGAGACCGCCGAGAATATTCGTGGCGGCATCGTGGGCCGGGTCTTCCAGAGAATGCCGCACATCGAGTTGCGCGGCGTAGTGGGAAACGACCTCCGGCTGGAACTGCTGGAAAACCGCCGCCACGTCCGCCGCCTGGCTGATGTCCCCCGCGAACAGCGTCGCGGCAGCAGGCAGGTTGCGTTTGGAACCCGTGCGGAAATTATCCAGCACGGCCACCTCGTGTCCGTCGCGCACATAGGCAGCGGCGATATGCGAGCCGATGAAGCCGGCCCCGCCCGTGATCAGGACTCTCATAAGGCAACGGCGTGAGCGCCAGACCGGAAGGATGACATGTCAGCAGTACGCCGATGAGTGCCTGCGGGTTGCATCGGGGAAAAGCCGATTTTCGGGATTGCCGGGTGCCACCGCCCTTCTTTCTGCGTCCTTCCCACTCCTGTCGGCGTACCACTTCCACTTTAATTCCCATGCAAACGATCTCCGGCGACGTTCACGTTGCTTTCCGTTACGACGTTCACTTTACGACCGACCTTTTCTCCCCGGCGAACCCCACTTTCCGCGAGGTCGTCCTCGCTGGCAGCCGCGAGGCACGCCGCCCCGTGCGCGTGCTTTTTGTGGTGGATCAGGACGTGGAAAACAGCCGTCCGGTCCGTCCCTTGATCGAAGGATATTTCAAACGGCACGCCGACGCCCTAGCGCTGGCCGGTGCCCCGCTCGTGCTGCCGGGAGGCGAAGGCGTCAAGAACGATCCCACCCATGTGGATACCATCCGCCGGGCAGTCAGTGACACCGGCCTGGACCGCCATTCCTATCTGGCGGTCATCGGCGGCGGCGCGCTGCTGGACGTGGGCGGTTTCGCCGCAGCCACCGCGCACCGGGGCATCCGCCTCCTGCGCATCCCCACCACCACGCTCTCACAAAACGACAGCGGCGTCGGCGTCAAGAACGGCATCAACTCCTTCGGCAAGAAAAACTTCACCGGTACGTTCGCCCCGGCCTGGGCCGTGCTCAACGACCTGCGCTTCTTGGAAACTCTGCCCGACCGCGAATGGCGCGCAGGCATCGCCGAGGCCGTCAAGGTCGCGCTCATCAAGGACGCCGCGTTTTTCGAGCAGATCGAAGACAGCGTGCCCGCCCTCGCCGCGCGCGATCTGGCTGCCATGGGCCGCATCAACCACCGTTGCGCCGCGCTCCACGTCCAGCACATCTGCCAGGGAGGCGATCCCTTCGAGATGGGCAGCAGCCGTCCGCTGGACTTCGGTCACTGGTCGGCACACAAGCTCGAACAATTGACGAACTACCGTCTGCGTCACGGCGAGGCGGTGGCTATCGGCCTCATGCTGGACGTGACTTATTCCCATCTGCAAGGCTGGTTGGGCGCGGGAGATGTCCGCCGGGTCCGCGACGCGCTCGCCGGGGTGGGCTTCGCGCTGTACGATCCCATCCTGGAGTCGCCGAAGATTTTCGACGGTTTGCGCGAGTTCCGCGAGCACCTCGGCGGCGAGCTGACCATCCAGATGCTGCGCCGCCTCGGCGAAGGTTTCAACGTCCACGAGATCGACGAAAACCTCATGCGCCGCAGCATCGCCCAACTGAAAGCGGCGGCTCGGGAAGAGGCCGGAGGTCCCGGCGGGGTCGCCAGCACGCCAGCCGCTTTGGCGATGGTTTGAGCGGCGTTGAAGATGAAGGGTAGCGACCACGGGCAGCAGACGGAAGGAGCCGGGCATCTGGACCGCCTGTTGCCGCTGTTTCGAGAGTTGAATGGCCTCAAGCGAATCCGCGTGGCCGGGAAAAACGGTTCTTGGGCCGAGCGTTTGTTCGTCCGGGTCTGGGCGCGACTGGTTGCGCAGGAAAACATCGGGCAAGTTGCCCGCGAGGAGACCGCCTCGGCGGTCGTGGCGACCTTGCTGGCCGGGATCGATGCGGAAGTGCTCGCTGCCGGTGCAGTCCCGGCGGGGGCGCGCCTGGAGATTCTCCAACGCGCTTTCGATACCGCCTGTCACCCGCTCTCCCCGGCGTTGGCTGACACGTTGCGCGCCGCTTTGACGGGCGAGCCGACCCGGCAGCCAACGAGCGCCGTGCCCCCTTTCGTGCTGAGCCTCGCCACGCAGCCCCGCGCCGGGGCCACCCGGCCCGGTCGTCCGCGCGTCCTGCTGGAACCGACGGAAAATCACGCCGAGCATTGCGCGGTCGTCGCCGTCAACGGTGTGCTGGCAGCGGGCGTCTTCGGCGCGGACCCTGCCATTCCCTTTCTGACCGGCCTAGCCCACCACCTGCACAATGCTTACCTGCCCGATGCCGGGGATGCCGGGGACTCGCTCCTTGGCGAGTACCAACGCCCGCTGATGGAAACCTTTCGAGCGCAAGCTTTGCAGGAACTCCCGGCATTTCTACACGAACCGATCCAGCACGGCCTGACGGCAGTTTACCGCGCCGACACCCCGGAAGCCCGCGCCTTCCAGGCTGCCGATTCCATCGACCGCGTTCTGGAGATGGAATGGCATGCGCGGTGCGCGGCTTTTACCTTGGAAACCGCCTTGGGCGAAATGGACATCATCCATCCCGGGCCGGTGCAGGCCTTCCAACTGGAAGTCCTGCGCGCGCTGGGTCTGCAATCAACGTCCCGGTCTCTGTCACCATGCAACTGACCGCTCCCGTCCAGTGGGGAATCGTGGGATGCGGCTGGGTCGCACGAGACTATGTGGCCCCAGCCATGGCGAATAGTCCCACCGTGCGCCTTGCGGCGGTCTGCGATTCCGATCCCGCCGCGCTTGCGCGGATCGCCACCGGGGCGACCGGAATCGCCCGGCACGCGGGTTTGGCGGATTTTCTGGCGACGCCAGGATTGGAAGCCGTTTATGTCGCCACGCCCAATCACTTGCACCGGCCCATCGTGGAAGCGGCGGCGCGCGCGGGCAAGCACGTCCTCTGCGAAAAACCGATGGCCACCTCTCTGGCGGACGCGGAGGCGATGATCGCCGTCTGCCAGGAAAACGGGGTGTGTTATGCGACGGCTTTCGACCAGCGTTTCCAGGCCCGCCACCGCCGCTTGCGGGAACTGGTGCGCGAGGGTCGGCTGGGACCCATCACCGCCGTCCGGGTGCATTACGCCTGCTGGACGCCCGCCGACTGGTCGCCGCCCACGACGGAAGGCGCGCACGACAACTGGAGGATCGACCCCGCACGCGCCGGAGGCGGAGCGTTCATCGACCTCGCGCCGCACGGTTTGGATCTCGCCCAGGTGCTGCTCGGCGAGCCTTTGCTGGAAACCAGGTGCCTCCTGCAACGCCGCGTCTTCGATTATCCCGTGGATGACGGCGCGGCGCTCGTCGGACGTTTTCGCTCGGGCGCGTTGCTCCTGCTGAACGTGGCCTACAACTGCCCGGACCATTTTCCCCGCCGCACGCTGGAACTGATCGGCACCCGTGCGATGGCCATCGCCCAGGACACGATGGGGCAAACCCCGGGCGGTTCCCTGCGGCTGGTGGATGCCGCTGCCGGGACGACGGAACTGGTGGCCATCCCGGCAGACGAGGATGTTTCACCCTTCTCCGCCGGAATCGAGGCGTTTTCCCGCTGTCTGCGTTCGGTCGAGCCTTTCCCTTTCCCGCCCGAACACGATCTTCACACGATGCGCCTGCTCACTGCGGCGATGCAGCAAGATTAGTCCCCATTGTTTTACCGTGAGTTTGCTTCCATACGTTTGTACGAACTGCGGTTTCTGGCAGCGGAGTTTCGCCGTGCCCACGAGTTGCCCCGTATGCCTGGATTTCCGGCACACTCCGGCGGAAAACGGCTTTGAGTTCTGGAGCGTGCCCGAAGCGGCCCGGAAGATTGCCACGAGTTGGCGCGAGGACGAAAATGGGGTACTCGTCTTTCGCAGTGAACCCACCCTCGGCATTGGTCCCAATGGCTACCTGCTTGCGCTGCCCGGTGGCAACCTACTTTTTGAGAATCCTCCCTGGTATTCCGAAGCGGCTTTGGCGGAAATTGCCGCCCGTGGCGGGGTGCGCTGGCTGGCGGCGTCGCACCCGCACGCCTACGGCGGCTTGTGGCAGGTGCAGGAACGCTTCCAACCGGAAACCGTCGCCATCCAGCGAGAGGATTTGCCGTGGACGAACGCCTTCCAAGCCAACTGTCCGTTTGACGAATTCCTGGAGCTTGCGCCCGGCGTCGAACTCCGCCACACCGGCGGCCATTTCGACGGGCACGCCATCCTCTATTTGCGTGACCGGCAGACCTTGTTCGCGGGCGACATGGTCAAGTTCCACCTGACGGAAACCCCGCCGGGTATTTCTACGCACAAGGGGTTCAACCGGCGCATTCCGATGAGCCACGCGGAAATCCGCCGTTATCAGGAGGTGGTTAAAACGCTGAATTTCGACGAAACGTACACCACCTTCGAGCATGCTCCCAAGGGCGTCGGCAAGCAGGCGGCGGTGTGGCACCTCTTTGAAACCCAGTTGCGTAGCGCGCCCTTCTTCGGCCCGGTGCCGCTGGTTTCCGCGTCGGAGGCGGAAAGCCGTTCGAGCATCGACGCGCCCGAAAGCAGCGACGCGGCGGCCCTGGCGGCCTACCGCGCTGTTTACGCCCTGGCGTTGACGGCGGGGGCCCGGTGCTTTGAATTTTCGCAAACCCCTTTGGACCGGCTCGATTTGCCGCTGTGGACCGTCGCCTGCGTGGACGCCGATGGGACGCTTTCCGATGGCTTCGGCTACGGTCCGACGCTGGCCGCCGCCCAAGCCAGCGCGTGGGGCGAAGCTGTGGAATGGCATCTGGCCCGCAAGTGGTTTCGCCACGCGCCGCGCATCCGGGGCACGTTTACGGCCTTGCGGGCGGAAGGGAAAGCCGTGCTCGATCCTGTGTCGCTCTGCTTATCCGCTGGCAGCCGCTATTCGCACGACGATACCAGCCTGGATTGGGTGGAAGCACAACGCCATCCCACGCGGGAACCTGTCCTGATCCCGGCGGAATTCGCCGCGCCGCGCTTCGCCGATCTCGGCCCCGGTTTTGACCGCGCCACCGCTCTGGCCGTGCCCATCACCAACGGCCTCGGCGCGGGCTTGACGCATTCCCATGCTCTCGCGCATGGCGTTCTGGAACTGCTGCAACGCGACGGCAACAGCGTGCATTACCGCGCGCTGGACCGGGGGTTGCTCGTCGATCTCGGCAAAGGGTTCGAGCAGGTGCGCGACCCGCGCACCCGCGCGCTCCTGCAAACCCTGGATGCGGCGGGCATCGAAATCCTCGTCAAGCTGGCGGACGATAGTTTTGGCCTGCCCAACCTGTACGTCGTCGGTTATGATCGTACCCCCGGCCAAGCTCCGCAGGCGATCAGCCTGAGCGCGTGCGGCGAGGCGGTGCATCCCGACCGCGAACGCGCGCTGGCCAAGGCTCTGCGTGAATTTGTCTCCGCCCGCGCCCGGAAGGCGTTCAACCACGGGCCGCTCGCGCCGGTCCGGGCGGTGGCCCCGCCGGGCTACCTGGAAGCGTTTGGTCCGGCGTCCCTCCGCAGCGAGGACGACCGCGCGCTGAGCGAGATGCAACGCTGGATGCGGCTGGATCACGCCGCCTACTTCGAGGAAATTAGTCCGCGCCTGTTGCAGGTTCGCGCGCGTCTGCGCTTCGACGAACTGCCGACCACTGACACACCCAGCTCGGGGTCACTGCTCGCCCTGTTGACGGAACGACTGGCTCAGGCCGGGCTGGAAGTTTACTCCGTGGACTTCACACCGCCCGGAAGCCCCGTGGTCGCGTTGAAGGCCATCGTGCCCGGCCTGGAGGTGGAGACGATGACCTACCAGCGCATCGGCGCGCGCAACCTCCGCCGGTTGCTCTCCCGAGGTTCGCCGCTCGTCGGCGTGGGACCCGGTCAACGTCCGGCGGACGCCTTGCCGATCCGACTCACATCCGCCGATGCGGCCACGGTTGACGGCGAACCGTGGTTCGATCCCGCCGCGCTGGGTCGAGTCGTCGGCCCGCTCTACCCTCTGTACCGCGAACCGGGCCGCCACGTGGTCGCCATCCTCGAAGAACAAGCCCGGGCCAACCGCTGACTCCTTCCACCCGTGCGTATCTGCTTTTTCTCCCGCCGTTATTTTCCCGCCATCTCCGGGATGAGCGTTTACGCGCTGAACCTCCTCCGGGAACTCGTCGCGCTCGGCCACGAAGTCACGATGATTTCCCAGTACCGTGGCGATGAAATCGGCACGCGCGTTTACGGCGGTGGGCCGCCGCCGCCCGTGCCCGGCGTGCGGGTGATCGGACTCGAAGCGTTGGGTGAGCAGGAGCAACCCGTCGCCAACTTCGAGCGCGACATCGCCACGATGGTACAAACCGCCGTGGCCGAACACGCGCGGAGTCCCTTCGACCTGCTCCACGCCCAGTACGGCTACCCGACGGGTCTGGCGGCCCTGGAAACGTCCAAACGCCTTGGATTACCCAACGTCGTGTCGATCCAGGGTGGGGATGGTCATTGGGTCGGCGTCAACTGCTGCGAAACGCACCGCGAGGCGATGCGGACGGTCCTGGAACACGCGGGCGCGTTGCTCATTGGCTCGCGCTCGTTCTCCGAAGAAGTGCGTGAGAACCACGGCACGCCGCCCGAACGTTGGACCATCGTGCCGGGGGCCGTGGATGCCTCCCGTTTCCGGCCCCGCGAAGACTGGCAGGCCGGGGAGTGGATCGACCCCGCGCAGCCGACGATCCTCTACCACGGACGGGTGGACCGGCGCAAAGGCGCGCTGGACCTGCTGGACGCCTTCGCCACCCTGCGCCGTCGCGGGCATCCGTTGGCCCAGCGCACGCGCCTGCTCTATTCCGGCATCGGGCCGGACAGCGCCGCCGTGGCCGAACGCGTGCAAAGCCTCGGGCTGGACGATGCTTTTACCAGTTTGGGTTACGTCGATTACGCCGACGTACCGGCGGTGTACCGGCGCGCCGATCTGTTCGCCTCGCCGACCTACTCCGAGGGGTTTTCCAACACGATTCTGGAGGCGATGAGCGCCGGTCTGCCCATCGTCTCGTGCCACGCGGTCGGCGTGGTGGACTGCCTGCGCGACGGCGAGAACGGCCTGCTGGTCCAGCCCGGCGACATTCATTCGCTGGCCGACGCGCTGGGCCGCCTGCTCGACGACGCCCCGTTGCGCCGCCGCCTGGCGGAATGTGCGTTCGAGGAGGTGCATCGCCTGTACTCCTGGCCGGTCGTGGCGCGGCAGATCGCCGGGGTGTACGCGCAAGTTCGGACAACCACGCCCGACAACGACTGGACCCTGCGTGCCCCGTTGGACCCGGCTTGCCGCTACCGCACCGCGCCGCACCTGCTCTGAGGAAAGGATGAAGGATGAAGGATGAAGGATGAAGGCAGAGCAGAAAGCAGCATCCCATCCGGCGCGTTTCGCATTTCGCGTCCGTCTCCTCCGCTTTCATCCTTCATCCTTCATCCTTCATCCCTCATCCTTTTCTTCCATGCCCACGGCACTTTTCCTTTCGCCGCATCTCGACGACGTCGCTTTCTCCTGCGGCGGCACGCTGCTGCGGCTGACCGATGATCCCCGCTGGCGCGTGGTTCTTTGCACGATCTTCACGGCCTCGGTGCTC
>CAXSED010000118.1:0-11869 GCA_964236475.1 uncultured Chthoniobacterales bacterium | reverse complement strand
TGCCTGATTTCAAACGCACCACCCTTTTCGGCAAGCTCAACAGCCTCGCTTTCAAAGCGGCTGACAGCGCCATGACGTTCTGCAAGATGCGCGGCAACCCGAGCTTCGAACTGGTTCACTGGCTGCATGCGATGGTCCAGCAGCCGCAGGGTGACATGGCGATTTTGCTCAAGCACTACAACCTCGATCCTTCAAAGCTGGCGGCGGATTTCACCACGGCGTTGGACAAGCTGCCGCGCGGCGCGTCGGGCATCTCGGATTTTTCGATCCACTTCGACGAGGCGATCAAGCAGGCGTGGACCTATGCGACGCTGCTCTACGGCGATTCGCAGGTGCGCACCGGGCACGTGCTGCTCGCCATGATGAAGACGGCGCAACTCCAGAGCATCCTCATGCAGATCTCGCGCGAGTTTGCGAAAGTGAAGGTGGAAGACCTGACCGATAATTTTCCGACACTGGTCAGCGGTTCGGCGGAAGAAAGCCTCGGGGCCAAGGATGGCACCAAGCTCGGCTCTGCGGACGGCGAGAGCGGCGGCGATTCGGCCAACGCAGTCCCCGGCGCGAAGCAGGAAGCGCTCGACAAGTATGCCGTCGATCTGACGGCTAAGGCTCGCAACAAGGAACTCGATCCCGTCACCGGGCGGGACGACGAAATCCGCCAGATCGTGGACATCCTGATGCGCCGCCGCCAGAACAACCCGATCCTCACCGGCGAGGCGGGCGTGGGCAAGACGGCGGTGGTCGAGGGATTTGCCCTGCGCATCGCGGCGGGCGACGTGCCTCCGGCGCTCAAGGACGTGTCCCTGCGTTCGCTCGACCTCGGCGCGCTCCAGGCCGGAGCGGGGCAGAAGGGCGAGTTCGAGGCGCGTCTCAAGAAGGTCATCGAAGAGGTGCAGGCTTCGCCCAAGCCGATCATCATGTTCATCGACGAGGCGCACACGCTCATCGGCGCGGGCGGCACGGCGGGCCAGAACGACGCGGCCAACCTGCTCAAGCCCGCCCTGGCGCGGGGCACCCTGCGGACCATCGCCGCAACGACCTGGGCCGAGTACAAGAAATACTTCGAGAAAGACCCGGCGCTCACCCGGCGTTTTCAAGTCATCAAAGTCGAGGAGCCGGACGAGCAGAAGGCGATCATCATGATCCGCGGTCTCGTACCCGTGCTGGAAAAACATCACAAGGTCCAGTTGCTCGATGAGGCCGTTGAAGCGGCGGTCAAACTCTCGGCCCGTTACATCCCGGCACGCCAATTGCCGGACAAAGCGGTCAGCCTGATGGACACGGCCTGTGCGCGCGTCGCCATCAGCCAGCACGCCACGCCGCCCAAAGTGGAGGACACCACCCGCCGCATCGAAGCGTTGAGCCAAGAGATCGACATCCTCGACCGGGAAACCGCCGTCGGGCGCGACCACGTCGAACGCCATGGCGAACTCGTCACCAAACTCGCCGAGGAGAAAACACGCTACGAGGAGTTGAACGCCGCTTGGCAGGTCGAAAAGAAGAAGGTGGATGACATCCTCGCGTTGCGCGGTGAAATCCATACCCTCCTGGCTGCCAGTAAGGCCAACGGCGCGGCCACGAACGGCACATCCGCGGCCAACGGTGAAACCGCCACCGCCATCGACACGTCCACGACCCAGGCCGCTGCGGCGGACGGTGACGGCAAGCCCGCGCTCGACCGCCTGCGCGCTCTGGAAACCGACCTGCTCAAGCTCCAGGGCGAAAGTCCGCTGGTCCTCCCGAGCGTGGACGAAATCGCCGTCGCGTCGGTCATCGCCGACTGGACCGGCATCCCCGTGGGCCGCATGGTTAAAAACGAAATCCAGGCGGTGCTGAACCTGGCCGACACGTTGGAGAAACGCATCATCGGCCAGCGGCACGCGTTGGAAACCATCGCCAAGCGCATCCAGACCAGCCGCGCCAAGCTCGACAACCCGAACAAACCCATCGGCGTATTCATGCTCGCAGGTACTAGCGGCGTCGGCAAGACGGAAACCGCGCTCACACTCGCCGAGGCGCTCTACGGCGGCGAGAACAACGTCATCACCATCAACATGAGCGAATTCCAGGAAGCGCACACCGTTTCCACGCTCAAGGGCGCACCCCCCGGCTACGTCGGCTACGGCGAGGGCGGCGTGCTCACGGAAGCCGTGCGGCGGCGTCCGTACTCGGTGGTACTACTCGACGAGGTCGAAAAGGCTCACCCTGACGTACACGAGATGTTCTTCCAAGTGTTCGACAAAGGCTGGATGGAGGACGGCGAGGGCCGCTTCATCGACTTCAAGAACACAATCATCCTGCTGACCACCAATGCGGGCAGCGACCTGATCATGAACATGTGCAAGGACCCGGAACTCGCGCCTGGCGTGGATGATCTGGCCAAGGCCCTGCGCGCGCCGCTGCTCAAGGTGTTCCCGCCCGCGCTGCTTGGCCGTCTGGTGGTGGTGCCCTATTACCCGCTGAGCGACGTGATGCTGCGCTCGATCATCAAGCTGCAACTCAACCGCGTGGTCAAGCGCGTCGCCGGGCAGGACATCAAGCTAACGTACAGCGACGAGGTGGTGAACCTCATCGCCAGCCGTTGCACGGAAATCGAGAGCGGCGGACGCATGGTGGACGCCATCATTACCCAGACGCTCCTGCCCGAGATCAGCCGCGAACTGCTCAATCGTATGGTCGAGGGTCAGGAGGTCAAGACGATCACCGTGGACGCCAAGGACAACGCGTTCGATTACCAATTCGCATAATTCCTAACGGGCTGTGACTGTGGCGGCAGGCTGGCCTTGCCGGGCTTCAGTGCAGCCAAACCTTTTTTCTTATGCTGGCATGTGTAGATGGGACAGGTTCCAAGAAGTGGATGGCGGTTCGTCCGGACACCAAGCGTTACAATAGTAACACTCGCAATTTTTACATCGATTGCACCGACACCCCCAAACAATACTTCTCCGGCCCCGACCTGTTAGGAACCGATGTATTCCCGATCGCGTCTGACGTCTGGGATTTCCTGATCGCCGGTCTTCGCCAAAACCCGGCCCAGGGAGTGAACCTCGTGGGTCATAGCCGTGGAGGGCACATCGTCGTCGCCGTCGCCGGGTTCCTGGACCGTTACGGCTGGCTCAAACGGGTCCCACAGAAAGACAGCCCCTCCTTTCTGGAACTCTACGACGCGGAAGGAGGCAGCCTGATCAAACCTGCGGACGAGGGGATGGGCGATGCGGTGGCTTCCATGATGAAGATGTCACGCATCGACGCGGTGCGCAAAAAGTACAACATTCCCGATTCGCAATGCTCACAGGCCGTCAATTTTCTCGGACTTTATGACGCGGTTGATCGCTCCGCCGATTTTTTGACCGCGACGATCACCAGCAATGTGCGTTTGGCCTACCACGCGGTACGCGACCCGGCGGATCACTCACGGAGATTGTTCGGCCACACTGCCCGCAGCATGGACGAACCGCCGGGCTGTTCAACGAAGATTCGCTCTCCCCAACTTGCTTGTCCTTACCAGGAAAAGTTGTTCATGGGGTCGCACGGTGCCATCGGCGGCGATCCGGGCGGCGGGGACATCGCTTACGACACCCAGCTTTCACGCAACGCGCTCGTCGGGTCGAAGCGACCGGCGGATCTACAGAGATGCACTACGCCCGTCGCCACTTCGCAGGGTCCGACCTATTACCTCACCTATGATTTCTTCACCGTCCCGGTGCGGACCTTGCATTATGAATGCAGGGTGATCGACAACAATATCAAGCAGCTCGAACTCTCGGCTTCCGTGAACGCGGACGCCTACATCCGCAACGGGGCGCGGACGGCTGGTCTCAGTTTCAAATCCCAATCCCAATAACGCGCCTGCTGTTTACCGTCGCCGACCGGCGGAACGCGAACCAAATTAGAACCGGGCATATGCCAATCTCCCAAGACGAAAGCAACCTCGCGATCAACACGCCTCTGGGCGATGACGTGGTCATCATCGTCAGTGCAACAATCACCGAGCAGCTCGGGCGGTTGTTCACAATGGAATTGGAGCTTTCCAGCGAGGACCCGGCGCTGGTGTTCGACACGATTGTCGGCGGCAACGCCACGATCCGCCTCGAACTCGATCAGAACAAAACCCGCTACTGGAACGGCTACGTCAGCCGCTTTGTGCAGACCGACGCCGACAGCAAGGTCGGCGGACGTTACCGCGCGACCCTGGTGCCCTGGCTCTGGTTTCTGACGCGTACCTCCGATTGCCGCATCTTTCAAAACATCACGGTGCCCGACATCATCAAGCAGGTCTTCCGCGACCAGGGATTCACCGACTTCAAAGATTCGCTCACCGGCACTTACACCTCCTGGGAGAACTGCGTGCAGTACCGGGAAACTGATTTCAATTTCGTCAGTCGGCTCATGGAGCACGAGGGCATCTATTACTTCTTCACCCACGAGAACGGCAAACATACCCTCGTCCTGGCGGACAGCGTGAGCGCGCACACCACTTATCCTAACTACGACACGATCAACTTCCGCACGGCGCGCGGCGGTGCGGCGAGCACCGAGGCGGTCACGAACTGGGTTCTCGAACAGGAAGTGCAGCCTGGCGCGTATTCGCTCAACGACTTCAATTTTGAGAAGCCTAAGACCTCGCTCCTGGCCAAGAGCCAGATCACGACTCAAAACGCGCAGAGCGCCTTCGAGATGTACGATTATCCGGGCGAATTCGGAGAGCAGAGTGATGGCACGGACTACTCGAAGATTCGCATTGAGGAACTCCACAGTCAGCACGAGTTGGTCCAAGGCTCGGGCAACGCGCGGGGAGTGGCAGCGGGATACACCTTCACCTTGGCGAACGCGCCGCGCCGCGACCAGAACCGCTCGTATCTGGTCACCTCTGCCAGCTACCGCCTGAGTGGTTATAGCTATGGGAGTGGTGGCGGGAATAGCGATGACATCTACTCGTGCAGCTTCACGGCCATCGACTCGACCAAGCCCTTCCGGGCGGCGCGGATCACCCCCAAGCCGCTCATCCAGGGGCCGCAAACGGCGATGGTGGTGGGTCCGAGCGGCGAGGAGATTCACACCGACAAGTACGGGCGCATCGTGGTGCAGTTCCACTGGGACCGCTACGGCAAGGCTGACGAAAACTCGTCCTGTTGGGTGCGGGTCAGCCAAGCGGCCTGGGCGGGCAAAAAGTACGGGGCGATGTACATCCCGCGCGTCGGCCACGAGGTCATCGTGGAATTTCTGGAAGGCGACCCGGATCTGCCCATCGTGACGGGCCGCGTGTACAACGCCGACGCCACCCCGCCCTACGACCTGCCCGCCGACAAGACGAAAACGACCCTCAAGAGTGCGTCGAGCAAGGGGGCCAACGGTTTCAACGAACTGCGCTTCGAGGACAAGGCAGGCTCCGAGCAGGTGTTCGTCCACGCGGAGAAGGACATGGATATCCGCGTCAAGAACGACCGCAAGGAAACAGTCCTCAACGACCGGCACCTGCACGTGACCAACAACAAGTACGAAATCATCGACGCCAACCGGCACGAGGAAGTCGGCGTGTCGCACTTCGAGAAGATCGCCACCGATCACAACATAAACATTGGCGGCAAGCAGGCGCTGCACATCACCGGCAGCCAATCGTTCGGAATCGGCGGCGACGTGATCAAGGAAATCGGCGGTAATTCTTCCCACAAGGTCATCAAGAAATATTACCTCTCCGTCACGGACGATCTCGTCATCGAGTCCGCCGCGAGCATCACCATCAAGGTCGGGGGAAACAGCATCGCCATCGGCCCGGACGGCATCGCGCTCAAGGGCGCGCTGGTCAAGATCGAGGCGGACACGACGATGGACGTGAAGGGCGCGACGACCACGGTAACCGGCAGCGCGGCGGGCAAATTTGACGGTGGCGGGACGACGACCATCAAGGGCGGCGTCGTGATGATCAACTAACCTACAAAAACTCTCCGCATATGCCATCTCCCAAGAGCGGAACCGCCGGTTCGCTGGTCAAGCCGACTTCCCCGGACGACGCCAAAGACGCCGACGACGCCACGGGCGGTTCGACGCAGGACGCGTCGAACTCCGGTTCGAAGTCCGGCAGTGCCCCCTCGTCGGTGCCGGTCAAGCCCATGGCGACGTTCAAGCCCGATCCCGGCGACCCGACCAAAACTTCCTGGATCGCGCTGCAACTCTCGTACGAATCTAACGGGCTGCCGGTAGCGGGTATGGCCTACGAGGTCACGCTGCCGGACGGCAAAACGCTGGCCAGCGGCAGCACGGACGAAAACGGCTACGCGAAAGTGGACGGGATCGATCCAGGATCGTGCCAGATCAGTTTTCCCGGCCTCGACCAGGAAGCCTGGGCGGACGCCTGAGTTTTTATGAAAAGCGCGCTCTTTTTCTATTCTCCCGCTGACGATGGCGGCGGCGGTGACGACGGCGGCCAGAGCATCGTCATCGGGTCGGACGACAGCATCCTGAGCATCGCCAAGGCTAACGGCTTCTGGTGGTCCACCGTGTGGAACCATCCGAATAATGCGCAGCTCAAGGCGTTGCGCAAGACGCCGGAAGTGTTGCAGGAAGGGGACACGGTGTACGTGCCCAAACCAGAGCCGAAGAAGGTACCCAAGCCCAATGAAGCGACCCACAAATTCAAGCTCAAGGGCGAGCAGGCGAAGTTCAAAATCCGGCTGACGATGCTCGACCAGCCCCGCGCTAACGAGGACTACATCCTGATCATCGACGGCGTCATTAAAAGCGGCAAGACCGACGGCAATGGCATGATCCAAGCTGACATCCCCAACGATGCCAAGGGCGGCGTGCTCAAGCTCCAGAACGGCAAGGAGCAGATTCCCATCAGCATCGGGCGACTAGACCCGACGGATTCCGCCGACGGCGTGCGCCAGCGGCTCAAGGCGTTGGGCTTCGAGGACACGCCGGACCCCAACCCCGACCCGACCCAACCCGACGACGGGATGCCGCGCGGCGCGCTCAAGGCTTTCCAGACCAAATATAAATTGACGGTCAACGGCCAACTCGACGCCCCGACCAAGGCAAAATTGCAAGAACTCCACCCCGCCTGAAGCCGAAAGGAACCATCCGATTATGGGAATGTTCGATTCTGTGACCCAGGACCTTGACTCAGCCAGCCAGCTCCTGGCTGGCGGCAAGACCACCGCAACCCCGGCGGCGGACGACGCGACGAAGCCGCCCTACGTGCGCGGCGAGGACCTCGACACCGACGACGACTCGGACGCCGGGGCGCGCGCGGCCAACCTGGAGAATGCGCACAACACGTACCCGACCATCGAGTTCATCCACTTCGGCTACGTCCACCACACGCACACCAACATCTTCCCGCACGACGATTTCCAGGACGACAAGAAGGACGACAGCGTGCCGGACGGCGCCAAACCGCGCGCCATCCAGTTCCGCTCGGCGCTGGAGCGCGAGGCGATCCTGCTGGCGACGTTCATGGAATGCACGCAGACGGTGTTGGACGTGCGCGACAAGAGCGGCGGCGCGTTGGGCGGGCTGGGCAAGGCGCTCAACGCAGCGGGCAATTTGCTGGGCGAGGGCGGCGGGGGATCGGGAAAAATCAGTGCCAGCGATCTCAACAGTAATATCCAGGCGGTCGCCGATGCAGCGAAGCCGATCCTGCCGGACACCATCACCTACACGAACGTCCACAAGGCAGGGATGGATCTGCACCAGGCGCGCCGGAACTACCGCGCGCTGCTGCAAAGGATCGTCGACGAGAAGGGGCCGACGAACAGCGACTCGACGGGTGGGATGATGGGGACGGTGATGGGTTTCGCGGGCGGGTTGGGTGGCGCGGCGGGCACGATGGCGAACGTCCTGACCTTCACGCAGGGCGTGGCGTTCAAGCCGGAGGACATTCTGGTCAAGTTTTTCGCGCTGGTGGCTCAACAAACGGAGGCGCAGGTGGAGATCGCGGCGAACACGATGACGCTCAACGCCATCAAGGCTCTGGGCGACACCGTGAACACGGCGGACGCGGACAAGACGAACAACACCAATAAGAGCTTCGGCAATCCTTTCCTGCCGGTGTGGATGTACCCGGAGAAGCCCAAGAACCAGACGTGGGACAACGCGCCGGACAATCCGCTGGGTAATTCGGGTGATTCCGGTCTGCTCGACCCGTTGATGAACCCGGTGAAGAATGCTACCGACAAGGGGCGTCAGGATGTCATCGACGAGGGCAACAAGGTCAAGGCATTCTTCGAGCATCCGCCGGACGATCCACCGCCGGGGACCGACCCGCTCGGGATCGCGTTCATGGATCCGCCGTTGGTAGGTGGAGACAAGAGCCTCGTGCCGATGGCGATGGATGCCGTGGCGATCCAGGCGTTTGTCACCGCCTTGGGCATGACCCCACCGCTCGGGATTCCCGAAAAGGTGATCGGCCCCGTGGTGGCCATCACGCTGGAATTCGTGGCGGCGGCGTACAAATCAATTCTGGTGCGCGACGAGACAGTCATAATCTCGAAAGATGCGGTGCTCAAGAGCGGGCGCGACGACATCCACATCGGCAAGCGGTTGGAGGACATCGCGCGAGAGCACCTGACGTTTCTCGACACCATCAGGGATTGGCAGACGCCTGACCTCGCAGGCTTTCAGACGCGTCCGGGCCAACTGATCGACAAGGGTGTCACGGACATTGATTCGCTCATCAGCGACAAGCTCAAGCCGTTGATGGACCCGGTGTTGAAATACGCGATGGATACGTTCGCCGACCAGTTGGAACTCGCCCGGCAAAACGCGCTCAGCACCAAGGCAAACACGATGGAATGGTATTTGGGGCGGCTGCCCTGGATGCACGCCAGCTTGTTTTGCAACCTGTTCCTGCCGTTCTGGAACGCGTTGATGCGCATCGCTTCCGACTTGGTGGACAAGGGCACGGGCGGTGCGCTCAAGGCGATTCTCAACGCCGCCGACAAGGTCAAGGGCGGGGTGGACTTCGTCCGTAGCCTGCCGAACAAGGCCGATGCGCTTGAGACGGCGGCGGAGACCACGGTCGGCAAGCTGGGCAGCACGAACTGGCTCGACAAGGACAGCCGCTCGAACCTGACCGACGGCTACGGCAGTGCGCTGAACAAGAAGGCCGATGCGATCAACGGTCCGAAGCTCGACCAAGGTAAGTTCACCATCCCGGTGACTGGTCGTGCTGAGAAGGGCACGGGCCAGGACATCACGCAGGACGAATACAACACGGTTTCGGCCAACCATCAGTACGATAGCGCTGACGACCCGGACAAGAAGGATGACGACAAGAAAGACGCGTCGACAGCGGATTCCGGCTCCTCCGCTGGCACGACTAACACCTCTGCCGGAACGTCTGGTGCTTCTACCGGAACAGCCGGCACCTCTGCTGGAACATCCGGTTAATGGTTGCCAGTAAGCGAATCTTCCATCAACATTCCGCGATGCCTCCTGCCGCCCGAATCTCAGACCCCCACGTCTGCCCGATGGTCACGGGAGTGGTCCCGCACGTTGGCGGACCGATCCTGCCGCCGGGCACGCCAACGGTGCTCATCGGGGGGCTGCCCGCTGCCACGGTCGGCGGTCAATGTACTTGCGTCGGGCCGCCCGACGTGATTGCGAAGGGTTCTTCGACGGTGCTGATCGGCGGCAAGCCAGCGGCCAGGATGGGTGACATCACGGCGCACGGTGGCTCGATTGTGATGGGTTGCCCGACGGTGCTGATCGGCGGGTGAAGTTTTGCCAGCAGAACGTCCGCGCTACAAACGGAATTCCGACGCTTCGAGCAACGTCCGCATCAAGCGTTCGCAGCCGATCCGGTCTTCTTCATCAAAGCGACCCGGGCATGGACTATCCAAATCTAGCACGCCTACGATTTCGCCTCCCACGCGCAGGGGAGCCACCAATTCCGCGCGCGACGCCGCGTCACACGCGATGTGCCCAGGAAACTCGTGCACATCAGGGACGACTAGTGTGCGTCCCTGTGCCACCGCGCCGCCGCAAACACCCCGGCCAACGGCGATGCGGATGCAGGCGGGTTTTCCCTGGAACGGTCCCAGCACCAGTTCGCTATCTTTGAGCAGGTAAAACCCCGCCCAGTTCAAGTCCGGCAGCGTGTGGAAGATCAACGACGCCGCGTTGGCAAAATTCGCCAGCCAATCGCGCTCGCCGGTCAACAGCGCGCGCAGCTGGCTGTGCAGTTCGTCATAGAACTGCGTCTTGTTTTCCGCCTGAATCTCAGACGCCGTGAACATGGTTTATGACTTCTTTGCCGCCTGCTCAATGGCAGCCCATTCGTCCTCGCTCAGCTTCAAGTCCGCCGCCGCGACGTTTTCTTCCAGGTGTTCGGTCGAACTCGTCCCGGGGATCGGCAGCATGACTGGCGAACGGTGCAGCAGCCACGCCAACGCCAGTTGTGCAACCGTGGCGTCGTGACGCTTCGCGGCCTCGTCGAGCACGCCGCCCGGCTTGGCCAAGTCGCCCGCTGCCACCGGAAACCACGGGATGAATCCCAGCTGATTCGTCTCGCAGTATTTCAATGTTTCCTCGCTCTTGCGGTTGCCGATGTTGTATTCGTTTTGCACGCTGACAATCGGCACGGTCTTCATGGCACGCTCGATTTCCTCGGCCTTGACCTCCGACAAACCGATGTGCCGGATTTTGCCTTGGCGTTGCAAATTTTTAAGCACTCCGAGGCTTTCCTCTACAGGCACCTTGGGGTCGATGCGGTGGAGTTGATACAGGTCAATCCGCTCGACTTTCAACCGTCGGAGACTCATCTCCACGCATTGACCTAGATATTCGGGACGGCCCACGGGCAGCCACTTGTTCGGACCCTGGCGCGTGAGACCGCCTTTGGTGGCGATGACCAGTCCTTCCGGGTACGGATGCAGGGCCTCGGCGATCAGTCGTTCGCTGACCTCCGGTCCGTAGGAATCCGCCGTGTCGATGAAGTTGACGCCCAGGTCCACCGCCCGGCGCAACACCTGTTTGGCCGATTCCGGGTCCGCCGGTTCGCCCCAGATGCCCTTGCCGGTGATCCGCATGGCCCCGAAGCCGAGCCGGGTGACGGGCAGATCGCCGCCGAGAGAAAAGGTGCCGCTCGCGGCGGCGGAAGTTGTTTGATTCATAAAGATTCTTATGAATCGAAACGGCTCCGCCCGCCGACCGGATGCTTTCCCGTCAGGTCTGGGGATTCGCTTGCGCCCGCCCGCGCCCGACGAAATACAGGTACACCGCGAGTGCCACGAACGGTACCATGGAAAGCCCGTCGCTCCAGGGACCGGCAAAGAGTGGGTTGTGCTTGGTTGCCCATTCCACCAGCGTGTGGTCCCAGGTGCCGCGCACCTGGACAATGGCGACGAGGATGCCCGCAATCGCTCCGCCCGCGATGTAACCGCTCGAAAGCAGCACGCCCGGGCTTTTATCACTCTCGGCTACCATCTCTTCCTCGCTCAGCGTGATTTGCCGCGAACGGAAATGCCGCCGCTGCCGTGCATCGACGAGCCAGCGCACCATGCCGCCGATGAAAATCGGCGTGGAAGAACTGATCGGCAGGTACACCCCCACCGCGAACGCCAGCGAGGGGATGCCCGACATCTCCAGCACCACGGCGATCATCACGCCCAGCAGCACCAAAGCCCAGGGTAACTCGCGGTTGAGGATGCCCTTGATGATATAGCTCACCAGCACAGCCTTGGGCGCGTTGAACTTGGTGACCGGCGAGCCGTCGGGCAGCGTCTTGAATTTGCCGTTGATGCCGGGATCGACCAGCCACACGGCTTTGCCCGCGCCATCGACGAGGTACTTGCCCGCCGGGCCGCCGGTGTTGTCGGTTTTTTGCCAGGTGCGGTAGTGGTGGGTATCCTGCGCGGCCTGCCGACCG
>CAXSED010000117.1:0-12053 GCA_964236475.1 uncultured Chthoniobacterales bacterium | reverse complement strand
TGCCCGGCGCGACCGCCCAGGTCCGCGCCGACGCCATGGTCGCGCAGCTTCACCTTCTCTACGACACCAACAAGTATCAGCAGCTTCTCGACGTGTATCCCACCCTGCGGCCCGCGCTGCCGGAAACGCTCCAGCCCGAGGCCGTGCTCATGGCCGCCAACGCCCAACGCCAGTTGGGCCACCACCGGGAAGCCCGCGCCGCCTACGACGAACTCATCTCGCAGTTCCCACGCACCACGCAGGCCACCGAGGCCCGTTACCAGCGCATCATCAGCCTCTACGCCAGCGACGACGCCAATTTCGTCAAGGAAGCCGACGATTACCTGCTCACCACGACCGATCCCGTCAAGACCGATCAGGTCCGGCTGATGAAGGCCGACAGCCTGTTCAAAAGCCGGGACTACGTCGGGGCCGCCACGGCCTACGGCACGCTCGATGGTTCGCCCAGCCTCCCGGCCAAGTACAAGGCCGAAGCCGCTTATCGCCTCGGTTTCTGCTACTCGCAGGCGAAGAAACCCGAGCAGACGATCACGGCGTTCAGCCGGTTTCTGCGCTACTTCCCCGACAGTCCGCTCGTCCCGAAAGCACTGGTGCTCCGGGCCGTGGCCTACCAGCAAATCCACCGTTACCCGAGCGCGCTGGCGGATTTCAACTCCGTCATCAGCGACCACAAGGACGCCAAGGAACGCGAGGGCGCGCTGGCGCAGAAGGCGCTCATCCTCGGCGCGCAGAACGACAGCCGCGGTCTGATCGAAGCCTTCCGCGCGCTGCTCAAGGATTATCCCAACACGGACGTGGCCGCGCTGGCGCACTACTCCATCGCCAACGCTTCCTTCAACGACACCAAGGATTACGCGACCGCCCGCGACGAGTTCGACGCCGCCCGTCAGGCCGCGCCCAAGGAGTACGGCCCGAAGTGCTCGCTGATGATGATTTTCTGCGGTTACCAGCTCAAGGACAAGGCGCGTCTCGCCACCGAGATCGCCGCTTACGAGGCGACCAAGCCCGCGACGCCCGTGCCGCCGACGATCCTGCGCTGGCTGGGCGGCCAGGAGTACGACGATAAGGACTACGCCGCCGCCGAGGGTCATCTTTCCGCCGCGGTCGCCGCCCCGGGAAGCACGCCGGAAGTCTGGTTGCAACTGGCCCGGGCGCGCATCGCCCAGGCGAAGTGGGACGGCGCGCAGGACGCCACGCAGCAATACTTGAAAATCAGTGCTACCGATCCCGCCGCGCGCTCGCTGGGCTTGCTGGTCCAGGGCGACGCGCAGATCGGCATGAAGCATTACGACGACGCGCAGAAAACCATCGACGAAATCCTGCAACTCCAGCCCGAAGGCACGCTCAACGCCAAGGCGCTTCTGTTGCGCGGCAAGCTGGAGTTCACGCAGGGCAAATACGCACAGGCGGCGAAGTCCTACATGAGTGTTTCGGTGCTCTACGACGACAACGAATTGACCCCGCAGGCTCTACGCGCGGCGGCGGAAGCCTTCGAGAAAGCAGGCGAACCCGGCGAAGCCACCAAGGCGCAGGAAGAGCTAAAAAACCGCTTCCCCGGCTTCGCCTCGGCGGATAAACTGCCGTAGTTGGGCCGATAGCCCTCTCCCGGATTTTGTCTCCCACGACGGCTGGTTGCAGAGACGATTCGCAGTGGTGGTACCGTTTGACCTCTGGTTGTAAGGACGGCACTCCGTTGCCGTGTCTTTTCCGGCCCACCCGAGCACGGCAACGGAGTGTCGTCCCTACACCGGGGGGATTCTTGTCCAAAGTGTACCAGTACCCGATTCGCTGCTCCTCTGAAGCCGGCGGTCTGGCATGATCGTTGTCGCGCAACAGAAAGAAGATTTGAGAGAGTTCGTTTGGATAACGGAACCGCACGCTTTAAGCTCGGCTCGTGCCCGATGACGAACCGCCCCGCTTGATTCTCGGACTCGTGCGCCCGGTGACTCTCGCGCGGCTGCTGCTGGTTTTCCTGCCGCTCGTGCCAGGACTGATTTTCTTCGTCGTCGGCTTCCTGGTGGACCCGCTCTGGCCCGCGCAGGACCCGCCGCCCGAGGTAGCAGCGGCCTATGCCCGCGACGCCGCACGCTGCCACCAAATCTATCAGGCTGCGGCGGTGACATTGCTGGGCGGTTCATTGGGAACACTGGCCGTGCTCTGGAAAATTGTGCGCCCCCGCCCGGAGGAGTCGGACCCTTCGCAGGACGACAGGACGTAAATTGATTTAAGAAAGGGCGATTTAACCCCCGCGCCTGCCGTCAAAAGCGTGACAAAGCTGGAAGCTAATTTGCTCTCGTCCACCGTCCGTCACTCCGGCAGCGGATCGCCGTCGGATGGCGCAGCAGGCCGTCGGCCCTTGTTGCCGCGCGTGGGCACCGGCGTCGGTGTTGGCGAGGGTGAAGGAGCCACGTCCGGATCAACCTCCCACGGCAAAACCGGTGTCGGAGCAGGGGTCGCTTCCGGTGCCGGGCCGGGGGCTGGCGCGCCGCTTTCAACCGGAGCACCCGCCGGGGTCTTGCCGCCGAAAAGCGTGCTGGCGTTGGGATCGGTGTTGGCGTTTTCGGGCAGCGCGACATCCGCCGGGGCGGGCGGATTCGGGTCCTGGTAATAATAGTGCAGGCTGATGTTCCGAAACGTCAGCGCCTTGTTGGCCGGGTCTTCCGCCGAGAAATAGAAAAGCTGCACCAGCGTATCGCCGCGTTTCCACTGGTAACCCATGAGCGATTGTTTGACGCCTTTCTCGTCCGGCGGTTCCTCGGTCTTGCGGCTGATCATCTCGCCGGGTGCTTCGCACTTGGCATCGAGCAAGCGGCGAAACTGCCCCATCTGGTCGTTGTACTTGGCGAGGTCCCAATCCGGGTTTCCGTAGTCGAACTCCAACGCGGCGAGTTGCCCGCTGGAGAACCGGAAAAGCGAGCTTTGCAGGTTGGCGGCCAGGAGTCCCTGCACGCTCCAGGTTTCCACGCCGTTCTCGGTCTTCTTGTTCGTGATGGTCGCGCCGACGCCCGCGAACAGGCTGGCCAGCCGGGTCGTGCTGTCGCCCCAGACCATGTTGTACGGCAACGCCACCGTGTCGGGCCGCGACGGCGGCGGGGTGCGGCGCGGGGCGGAACCGTTACGCAGCGCGCTGGAATCCTGCGGTGCCTTCGACGGAAATAGCCGGTTACCCTGGGCATGGACGGCCGGGCACGCCGCCGCGCAGCAAAGCAGCGGCGCGATCAGCCAGAGCGGGAATCGCGCGCGACGCATGGTTGAAGCAAACGGTAGCAGAAAGGCTCGCAGATTCCGCCAATTTCCACCCTTCGGACTCAGCCGTGGGGTTCCGTCAATGGCCCTGTCGGCGGCACCGGCGCGACCTTCACCGTGGTTTGCAGGTGCAATTCGCGCAACTGCTTCAGTTCGACGGCGGCGGGCGACTGGCTCATCAAATCTTGGCCCCGGTTGTTTTTCGGGAATGCGATCACCTCGCGGATCGAGTCTTCGCCGCACAGCAGCATCACCAGCCGGTCCAGCCCAAACGCGAGCCCGCCATGCGGCGGTGCGCCGAAGCTGAACGCCTTGAGAATGTGCCCGAACATCGTTTTCTGCTGTTCGTCGTTGACGCCTAGGATGCCGAACATTTTCGACTGCAACGCTGCCTCGTGGATACGGATCGAGCCGCCGCCAATCTCGACTCCGTTGAGCACGACATCGTAGGCGTCCGCCCGCGCCTCGCCGTAGGTGCTCTCCGCGTCGAGCAACGGCAAATCCTCCGCCAGCGGGCGCGTGAACGGATGATGCACGGCGTCCCATTTCGCCTCCTCGGAGTTGTAGGCCAACAGCGGGAAATCCAGCACCCACAGCAAATTCCACACGTTCAGGTTCGCGGTCAGTTTGAGCACTTCCGCCACGCGCAGACGAATCCTCCCGAGCACCTCGCTGACCACCGGCTTCTTGTCCGCGCCGAAGAGGATCAGATCGCCCTCTTCGATCCCGAGCTTTTGGATCAGCGCGGACCTTTCCCGGTCGGTGAAGAACTTCACGATGGGCGACTTCCATTCGCCGTTCTCGACCTTGATGAACGCCAGCCCCTTCGCGCCGTAGGACTGCGCCACCTTGGTCAGTTCCTCGATCTGGCCCGTGGTAATCCCGGCGTATCCCTTCGCGTTAATTGCCCGGACCACGCCGCCGTTGTCCATCGCGCCCCGGAACACCTTGAACGCGCTCTGCGCGAACACGTCGCCCAGGTCCACGATCTCCAGCCCGAACCGCGTGTCCGGCTTGTCGCTGCCAAAACGGTCCATCGCCTCGGCGTAGCTCAGGCGCGGGAACGGCGTCGGGATATCCACCCCGATGGCCTCCTTGAACACGCGCATCAGCATCCCTTCGACGAGCGTGATGATATCCTCCCGTTCAATAAAGCTGGCTTCCAAGTCGATCTGCGTGAATTCCGGCTGCCGGTCGGCGCGCAGGTCTTCGTCGCGGAAACACTTGGCGATCTGGAAATATTTTTCCAGCCCGGCGACCATGAGCAGTTGCTTATACTGCTGAGGAGCCTGCGGCAGCGCGTAGAAATTTCCTGGTGACATGCGGCTCGGCACGAGAAAATCCCGCGCGCCTTCGGGCGTACTCTTGGAAAGGATCGGCGTCTCGATCTCTAGGAACCCGGCGTCATCCAGATAGTCACGCACGGTCTTCACGATGCGGTGCCGCTGTTTCAAGTTGCGCGTCATCCGGGCGCGGCGCAGGTCGAGATAACGGTGCGACAGGCGCAAATCCTCGTTGCCCACCTCCTGATCCATCGGGAACGGCGGCACCTCGGCCTTGTTGAGAACCGTCAGCGAATCGGCGACCAACTCGATGGCCCCAGTGGGCAGCGCGGCGTTTTCCTTGCCCGTCAGGCGCGGTGACACCTTGCCGGTGACGGTGATCACATCCTCCGAGCGTAGCCCGTGGGAAAGCTCCGCCACGGCGGCGTTTTCCTCCGGACGAAACACGACCTGCGTGATGCCCGCGCGGTCGCGCAGGTCGATGAAGATGACGCCGCCGTGGTCGCGGCGCGAATCGACCCAACCGGCGAGCGTGGCGGTCTGGCCCACGTCGGCGGGGCGGAGTTGGTCGCAGGAATGGGAACGATAGCGGCTCATAAAATCAGGGCCGACAATCTGAACCGCCCCGGGCGGGAAGTCATGCCGAATTTTGCGGTCGATTCGGGATGAATCCAGCAGCGGGCGCAAAGCCGATACACATGTTTCAATGTTGAACCATCTTTTCTCGCCCTTCACCCTCGGTGGGTTGATCCTTCCCAACCGCGTTGTCATGGCCCCGTTGACCCGCTCGCGCGCCGGGGAGGCCGGGCTGCCCAACGAGTTAATGGCCAAATACTACGGCCAGCGCGCCGGTGCCGGACTCATCATCACGGAGGGCACGCACATCTCCGAGCAGGCAATTGGCTGGTGGCAGGCACCGGGAATTTACACCGGTGAAATGGAAGCGGATTGGCGCAAGGTCACCGATGCCGTCCACAAAAAAGGAGGCCACATTTACATGCAGCTCTGGCACACGGGCCGGGCCTCGCATAGTCTCCTGCGCACCAACCATACGTTGCCGGTGTCCTCCTCCGCGCTCCGCATCGAGGACGGCAAGCAGATCCACACGCCCGCAGGCAAAAAGGACTACGAGGTCCCCTACGCCCTGAAAACGCACGAGATCCCCGCCGTAGTGACGAGCTATGCCCTCGCCGCCAAGCACGCCAAGGGGGCCGGTTTCGACGGCGTGGAAATCCATTCCGCCAACGGCTATCTGCTCGACCAGTTTCTTCAGAGCAAGGTGAACCATCGCACGGACGAATACGGCGGCTCGGTGGAAAACCGCGCCCGGCTCTTGCTGGAAGTCGCGGACGCGGTCATCAGCGTCTGGGGGGCCGAGCGCGTGGGGGTACGGCTTTCACCCAACGGGATCTATAACGACGTGGGTTCGCCGGATTTCCGGGAACAGTTTCTCTACGCCGCGACCGAACTGGGCAAACGCAAACTGGGTTACCTGCACGTCATGGACGGCCTCGGCTTCGGCTTCCACAAGTTGGGCGAACCGATGACGCTCAAGGAATTCCGCACGGTGTTCCCGGGCGCGCTCATCGGCAACGTCGGTTACACGAAGGAACTCGCTGAGGAACGCATCTCGTCCGGCGACGCCGACCTGATTGCGTTCGGGCGTCCGTTCATCACGAACCCGGACCTCGTGGAGCGTTTCGAGAAGAACCTGCCGCTCGCGCCCTCTGATGACCCGACCCACTGGTACAGCTTCGGCCCGGAAGGCTACGCGGATTACCCCGACCACGACGGCGTGGTGGCCTGATGCGCTCCGCCCTCGTTCTCGGACTCCCGTGCTGTCGGGCGGCCCTGTATTGATCCCTGCGGTTCGCCGTCGCGCCGCGATGAGGATAAACACGTTAAACTTTTCCCGATGGCAACCGCTGATCCCTCCACAACTCCAGGCACCCACGGCAAAACGTTCGCCGGGTTCGTGCGGGTGCGGGGCGCGCGCGAGCACAACCTGAAAAACGTCGATCTAGAAATCCCCCGCGACGCGCTGGTGGTCTTCACCGGCGTGTCCGGCAGCGGCAAATCTTCCCTCGCCTTCGGCACGCTTTACGCGGAGGCGCAGCGGCGCTATCTCGAATCGGTTTCGCCTTATGCCCGGCGGCTCTTTCACCAGATGGCGGTGCCGGAGGTCGATGAAATCGAGGGGCTGCCCCCGGCGGTTGCCTTGCAGCAGCAGCGCGGCGCACCGACAACCCGTTCCAGCGTCGGCAGCGTCACCACGCTCTCCAACCTGCTGAGGATGCTGTACTCCCGCGCGGGCGACTATCCACCCGGTCAGCCCCTTCTCTATGCGGAATCGTTCTCGCCGAACACCCCCGAGGGCGCGTGCCCGCAATGCCACGGGCTGGGCCGGGTGTACAAGGTGACCGAAGCTTCCATGGTGCCCGACCCGTCATTGACCATCCGCGAGCGCGCCATCGCCGCGTGGCCGACCGCCTGGGGCGGGCAGAACCAGCGCGAAATCCTGATGACGCTCGGCTACGACGTGGACCGCCCGTGGTGCGACCTGCCGCAACGGGACCGCGATTGGATTCTCTTCACCGAGGAGCAACCCGTCGTGCCGGTGTATTCCGGGTTCGACGCTCAGGAGGTGCGCCGCGCGTTCAAGGCCAAGATGGAGCCGAGCTACATGGGCACGTTCACCAGTGCGCGGCGGCACGTTTTGCACACCTTTGCGCACACCCAGAGCGCGCTGAGCAAACGCCGGGTCGCGCAGTTCATGCTCGGCAGCGATTGCCCGGAGTGCCACGGCAAACGGTTGCGGCGCGAGTCGCTTTCCGTCCGGTTCGCCGGGCTCGACATCGCGGAAATTTCCCGGGTACCGCTCAAGCAATTAGCCACGATTCTACGTCCCTACGCGGACGGCACGGCGCCGGCGTTAAAAACCTTCGCCAAGGCCCACCCGGAAAAAGTTGTGGTGACGCGCCGCATCGCCGAGGATCTGTTGGGCCGCAACCTGGTCCTGCTCGACCTCGGGCTGGGTTACCTGACCCTAGAGCGTAGCACGCCCACGCTCTCGCCCGGAGAACTGCAACGGCTGCGGCTGGCGACCCAGGTGCGGTCCAATCTGTTCGGCGTCGTCTACGTGCTCGATGAACCCTCGGCGGGCCTGCATCCCGCCGACACGGAAGCCTTGTTGCGCGCCTTGGACCGCCTGAAGGCCTCGGGCAATTCGCTCTTCGTGGTCGAGCACGAACTCGATGTGGTCCGCCACGCCGACTGGATCGTGGACGTGGGACCGGCTGCCGGGGAACACGGCGGCGAAATCCTCTACAGCGGCCCACCCGAGGGTCTGCGAAACGTGGAGCGTTCCCGGACGCGGACGCACCTCTTCGGCGGGAACCGGCTGCCCGTCCGCCCGGAGCGCACACCGCAGGGTTGGTTACGTTTGTCCGGGGTCACGCGCAACAACCTGGAAAGCCTCGACGTGAGTTTCCCGCTGGGAATGTTCACGACCGTCACCGGCGTCTCGGGTTCGGGTAAGTCGAGCCTGGTTAGTCAGGCGCTGGTGGAGTTGGTTGCGAGTGCGCTCGGCCAGGACCCCACCGCCGCGACCGAAGAACCCGAAGGCGAGCTTCTGGAGCAAACGCCCACCGTTCCCACCGGCGGGCAAATCGTGTCCGGCATGGAGGGCGTCAAGCGGCTGGTCGTAGTGGATCAAAAAGCCATTGGCCGCACGCCCCGTTCCAATTTGGCGACGTACACCGGTCTCTTCGACCACGTCCGCAAAATCTTCGCGGCAACCAAAACGGCGCGTGCCCGCCGCTACGACGCGGGCCGGTTCTCGTTCAACGTCGCCAAGGGCCGCTGTGAGAATTGCCAGGGCGAGGGTTCCGTGATGGTGGAGCTGCTTTTTTTGGCCAGCGTTTACACGCCTTGTCCCGTCTGCCAGGGAACGCGTTACAACGCCAAAACGCTGGAGATCAAATACCGCGACAAGAGCATCGCGGACGTGCTCGGGCTGACCGTCGACGCAGCTTACGAGTTCCTCGCCGACGAGCCGCCCGTCCACCGGGCGTTGGATGTCTTGCGGCAGGTCGGCTTGGGTTACCTGCGGTTGGGTCAGCCCGCCACGGAACTTTCCGGCGGCGAGGCGCAACGCATCAAGCTGGCAACCGAGTTGCAGCGCGCCGGGCGGGGCCAAACGCTCTACGTGCTCGACGAGCCGACCACCGGCCTGCACCCCGCCGACGTGGAACGGCTCACCGTCCAACTCGACGGCCTCGTGGACGCGGGTAACACGGTGGTCGTGGTGGAACACGACATGCGCGTCGCGGCGGGCAGCGACTGGATTATCGACATCGGCCCCGGCGCGGGCGACGAGGGCGGACAGGTCATCGCGGCGGGCATCCCGGAAGCCGTCTCGCGTGCGGCCAAAAGTCGGACCGCGCCCTATCTGGCAAGTTTCCTGGCCGGAAACCATTGACGGCGGAAATTGTGAGTCAAAGTCCGCCCAGACCCGTCGTGGGCCAACTCGCCACCTGCGCCTGTTTGTTCAACGCCACGTCCACCTCTGCCGAGGTGACCGCGTTGACCCCGACGTTCCAGCCGTCCAGCACGAGGAGGGGTTTCTCTCCCTTGAGATCGGCCAGCGCCGCTTCGACCGTCAAGGTCTTCGTCTCATGGGGAGCAAACGAAAGGTAGTTGCTGGAATAATAAACCGGCAGCACCCGCTCGCCCGACGCCAGTCGCCGCAACTGCACGTGCGCCATGAGCGCCACCCGGTCGGTGGGATTTTCGAGCGTCACGTCGAGCAAACATTTTCCGTCGGCGTCGTGGCGCGTCACCCTGGCGTTCAGCCCTACCACCGGCAGCGAGTCGAGGCTCCCCAAATCGTCCTCCTGTCTGGGAATCCCGCGCCAATAGAAATTCTCCGAGAGCAGCTTGCCCTGCGCATCCTGCAAGCGCAGTTGCACAAAATAAACCTGTGAAAGAGTTTCCGGCCACGCTACCGGCTCCAGCGTGGTCGCCAGGCTCGGCGCGGCTTCCACGGCAAAATCGTGCTCGTAGGCTTTGGAACCGTCCAGACCGTAGACGGCCAAGGTCGCCTGCGCCTTGGTCAGCGGAACCGCGAGATGGTTGATTACCTGGATGGTCCGCTCCACCTCGTTGAGTTGGATGTGGACCGGCTCGCAAGCCTTTTGCACCGCGAAAAGCGATGCGTTCGGTTCCAGGTCATAATGATAAAGCTGCCAGACAAAACTCGGTTGGGCGGGATGGCTCATCCAGGTGATGATGCCGGTGCTCGGCTTGAACAGCTTGGCCTCACGGCCCTCGTACATGGCGCGGAACGCCTCGTAATTTGCCAGTTGCCCCTTGCGCGCAAAATCCGCCAAGTTGGCAATTTTTCCGTAGCGTCGGGCAATCACCTGCGGGTAGGAATCTCCGCCCTGCGCGCCCCGGGCCAGGTCGTGCTCCGCCCAGTCGTCGTTGATCGTTTCCCAGTCCTTTTCCGGCATCATGCCGTGGATGGATTCGAGCGTCGGGATCGAAACGCTGCCGATCTCCGTCTTGAATGGTTCGTTGAATTTGTAGAACTCGCGCGGAGTCCGCCAGCGGTAAGGCCCGCCGGAATGCACGCCGCGCCCATCGGTGGAACTCGGCTGGTAGAGCCGCACCGGCTCCAGGCAACGCATCACCTCGCGGATAGCGCGGTCGATCTCGGTCGGCGGCGGACCCTCGTTGCGTCCGCACCAGACTACGACGGATGGATGGTTGCGGAACCGCAGGATTTTGTCCGTGACGTTCGCCATGTAAGTGGCAAGGTCGGCCGGGTTCGGCCCGTCGCTGGGATTGGGTTGAAAGAACTCGTCCCACAACAGGATGCCGTACTGGTCGCACAACTCGTAAAAATCCTCACTGGTGCTCTGGCCAACCCAATTGCGAATCGTGTTGAGATTTGCCAGTTGGTGCAGGCGGATCTGCGCTTCCAGCCGCGCGCGGGGGATGCGTTTCATGGCGTCGTCCATGCCCCAGTCACCGCCCCTGCAATACACCCGCACGCCGTTGACCGAGAGCGTCAGATTCTTGGAATCCGGGACCGAGTAAGTGACCTTGCGAATCCCGAACGGCACGTCCCGCTGGTCGGAAACCGCCCCGTCCAACTCGAAGCTCAAATGGAGTTTGTAGAGATTCTGCGGCCCGTAGCCATTGGGCCACCACAACCTAGCATGGTTGAAACGCAACGATGGCACCGTCTTGGGATCGACCGAAACAAGCTTCGACGCGTAAGCATCCAACTCCACCCGCTGCTCGAAAGAAACGTCGCCGATCCTGCCCTTCAGAAAACCTTTCTTGGGTTGGCCCGATACGTTCTGCACGGTGGCTTGGATGGCGATGTCCGCCGTATCCAAGCTAGGTAGCGGCAGGTCGCTCGTCACCAGCGGGTCTTTGATGAGGACCGGCCCCGTGGCCGAGAGAAAAACTTTCTGCCAGATGCCGGTATTGCGGTCACGAATACCCGGCATCCAATCCCACCCGATGGAGCAAAGGAACGTCGGCCCGTCCACCGCAGTGATGCCACCGTTCTTTCCCATACCGTTGACGACCGTGTGTTCGATGGGGGTACCCGGGTGCGGTTGCGGGGCGATCAGCACGGCCACGGCGGCTTCCTTCCCGGGCTTCACGAACGGCGTCACGTCGAAGATTCCCCGCACGAACGCCCCCTTAATCGTCCCGGCCTTTCTCCCGTTGACCCATACTTCCGCCGCGTAGTTGATCCCGTCGAAATTCAGCCAGATTTTGCTGCCGTCATATCCTTTCGGCACGGTGACGACCGTCCGGTACCAGTACGAAGTTCGGCACAAACTCTCGGGGATTTTGTCTGGGCGGTTGTTCTCCCCGTACATCGGGTCGGGGTAAACTCCGCGATTGACTAGCGTTGTCAGCACCGTCCCCGGCACGGTGGCGGGATACCAACCGTCGGGCTGAAACCCCGGCTGCGACAACTCGAAGCCCGGGTAGGACACCTTCGCCACGTCCTGCAACTGCCAGCCGGAGGAAAGCACCAATGGTTCTTGAAAAACATGGCGGGTTTTTTTCACAAGAAAATAAGCGAGCAGGACCGCCGCGCCCGCCAGCAAAACGAGGAGGATGGCGATCCGCAGGTTTTTCATGGTGGGGCATCAATCTTCCGTAAGAATAACAGAGGGTACAAGGAGACGAAATCATTACCGTGCCCGGACGATGCTGCCGCCTTGGCAAACTCACCTTGCAGGCTTGCGTTTGCGCCCGGCCCGGCAAATGGTGCCAACTCGTAGCGTCCATCTTCTTTTATGCACTGGAAAACCTGCCTTCTCGCCGTCGTAGCCCTCGCCAGTGGTCCCTGCCCGACGCACGCCGATGCTCCCGGTGGCAAGCGTCCGATGAAATTCGAGGACCTCATGGCCATGAAGCGTCTCGGTGAACCTGTCCCATCGCCGGACGGCAAGTGGGTCGCCTTCGAGCAGACGGACGTGGACCTCGCCGCCA
>CAXSED010000116.1:0-12109 GCA_964236475.1 uncultured Chthoniobacterales bacterium | reverse complement strand
GCTACCTCATCCGCAGCGTCCCGGCCTCGCCGCAGGACAACGTGTACTGCTCGCGCCTCGCGCAAAACGCCGTCCACGCCGCCATGGCAGGAAAGACGAATATGCTCGTGGGCCGCTGGCATTGCTCCTACGTGCATTTGCCGCTGCACCTCATCACGCACGGTCGGCGTAAGGTCGATCCGCACGGTGAGTTGTGGCAATCGGTCCTCGAACACACCGGCCAGTCGGCGCAGCTCTACTAACGGACAAAGGCCAGACGCCGCCCGTTTCCGCGCGACTCCTGGCCTCTGTTTAAAAGCGCGGGAAAACCCGCACGAAATTACTTCGTTAATTTGGCGTCGATGGCCTTGGCCTCTTTGAGGTGCATGGCCACCTTCGGCTCGGTCTCGTTGACGTAGGCCACGAGCAGGTGATCCTTCACTTCGCCCTTGGCTTTCTTGTACGCCGCCAGATCATTGGTGTGGCCCGTGACGACCTCGCCCATGTACTTTTTGTCGAATTCCGCGCCTTTCAGATCGAGCAGGGTTTTGCTCATCTCGACTGCTTCCGCTGGGGGCGCGGGCGGGAAGTCAATGTTGTGGTCCTTGGCCACCGTCGACAGTTGGTCATTCGCTTTGGAATGATCGTCGATCATCATCTGCGCGAACTTTTTCACGTCCTCACTGCCCGCGTTTTTGAGCGCGAGTTCGGCCAGACGGATTTCGCCCGCGTTGCCCGAGCCGAACAGCATCACGGCTTGCGCGTCTTTAGCACCGATCTTGGCGGGTCCACCCGCGCGCGCAGCGTTGAGTTCGCCCGTTTTGGATTCCACCGGGTCGGTGGGCTGTGATTGGGCAGCTTTATCCTTTTCAGCTTTGCTGCTTTGGGCATGGGCGCTGATCGGGGCCAGCGCGAGCGCGCAGCCGACACCAGCAGAGAGCCACAAGCTGCGAGTCACGAGATGGGAACGGAAGGGAAGGGTTTTCATAGAATGGAAAGACGATGTCTGTGTTTGTACATTCACTAAATCGTCTGCTTGCTGGGCAGTGCGTCTTTAAATTTACACGTGCCCCACTAACCGCAGGCTTGCCACCCGCCGCTTTCCGCGAATACTTGCTTCCTAGCTATGGGAGTACAACCCGACACCTGGATTCGCAAGATGGCGCTCGAACACGGCATGATCGAGCCGTTCGCCGACCGGCAGGTGCGTCACGACGCCGAAACCGCCGACGCCACCAACCCGCGCAAAGTCATTTCCTACGGCCTGTCCTCCTACGGCTACGACCTGCGGGTGTCCGACGAGTTCAAAGTGTTTACCAACGTCTTCAACACGGTCGTCGATCCCAAGGAATTTGACGCCAAATCCTTCGTGGACATGCAGACCGACGTTTGCATCGTGCCGCCCAACTCGTTCGCCTTGGCGCGCTCCGTCGAATACTTCCGCATCCCGCGCGACATCCTTACGATCTGCCTGGGAAAATCGACCTACGCGCGTTGCGGCATCATCGTCAACGTCACGCCCTTCGAGCCGGAATGGGAGGGCCACGTCACGCTGGAAATCTCCAACACGACGCCGCTGCCCGCGCGCATTTATGCCAACGAAGGGTTGGCGCAGGTGCTTTTCTTGCAGGCCGAGAGCGTGTGCGAGGTTTCCTACGCCGACCGCGCGGGCAAGTACATGAAACAGCGCGGCATCACGGTGCCGAGATTGTGACGGTTGGTTGGTGATGGCATTCTCAGGGGAGGGCTTGCACGAACGCGAGCCTGGGAACGGGGGTCAGCCGCGAAGCAAAGTCCCTTTCGCTTTTTTCAGTTCTCGTTAAAGTAAGGGTCATTATGCAATTCCGTACCTATCGGAACACGGACCTGACGGTCAGCGCGGTGGGCTTTGGCCTGTGGACGATCTCGACGGGCTGGTGGGGCCAGTTCACCGAGGGCGAGGCCATCGCGCTTATGCACCGCGCGCTCGATCTGGGCGTCACGCTTTTCGACGCCGCCGATACCTACGGCAACGGCCTGAGCGAGGAACTGCTCGCCAAGGCGTTCCCCACCCGGCGCGATGACATCGTCATCGCCACCAAGATCGGCTACGACGTGGCCAACCACGGCGGCGACGAACGCCGCGGCCAGCGTGCCATCCCGCACGACTTTTCCCCGGAAGCTCTCACTCTCGCCACCGAGAACGCGCTCCGCCGCCTCAAGACCGACCGCATCGATTTGCTCCAACTCCACAACATCGGCATGGAGGAAGTCGCCGACGACGCGATCTGGGAGACCCTGGAAACCCTCGTCGCCACCGGCAAGGTGCGTTACTCGGGTTTCGCGCTCGGGCCCGCCATCGGCTGGATGTACGAGGGCATCCGCGCCATCGAACGGCGCAACGTCACCAGCGTGCAGCACATCTATAATCTGCTCGAACCACACCCCGGACGCTCCATCCACGAGGCCGCCGAGCGCACCGGCAAGGACACGATGTTCCTGGTCCGCGTGCCGCACTCCAGCGGGATGCTCGAAGGTCATTACACCGAAGAAACGACGTTCCCGCCAACCGATCACCGCGTCCACCGGCCCCGCTCGTGGCTGCTCAACGGCATCAAAAAGGTGGACAGGCTGCGCTTTCTCGAAGGGCCGGACCGCACGCTCGGCCAAGCCGCGCTGCTGTGGCTGCTGGCCGACGAACGCACGGCTTCCACGCTGCCCAATATTTACAACGAGGAACAACTCGTCGAGTTTGCCAAGACTACCGATGCACCCGCGTTGAGCGGCGACGAACTCGCGCGCATCGCCGAGTTGTCGCGGGAAAACTTTGGCGTGACCGAGGAACCTTCCAAATACAAAGGCACCATGGAGCCGCCCGCCGACCCCACCGAGGAAGCGCGCGAACTCGCCGGGGCGCACGCATAATTTGCCATGAGCCAAGACCTCAACGATTTGCTGGACGGCTGGCCGCACGAGCCGAACCAGATCAAGGTGCGCAAGATCATGGGCAGCGATGGCCAGGAAAAGGTGCAACTCCGTCTCGACCTGGGCCTGATCCAGATGGAGATGAAGGGCCGACCCGACGGCAAGCGCCCGAAGGGTTACGAATCGCTGCTCACCTTCCACCAGCACCGGGCCCGCGCCGCCGAGGAAAGCGACGAGACGTACAAGCTCTCGGCGGAGGATTGCGGCGAGTTGCAGCAGGAGGGCATCCAGTATTATCACCGCTACCTGAGCCTGTTCCAATTGGAGGATTTTCCTGCCGTGGTGCGTGACACCCAGCGCAACCTCGACCTGTTCGCGTTCGTGCGCGCGCACACCGAGCGCGAGGACATCACCTGGGCGTTCGACCAATTCATCCCCTACGTGTTGATGATGAACACGCGCGCCAAGGCGAGCATCGAACTGGAGAAAAAATCGCTCGACGCCGCGCTCAAGGAAATCGACAAGGGGCGCGACCTGATCGTCGCCTTCTACGCCGAGCACGAGCAGAGCGATGCCGCCGAGAAAAGCGCGGAACTTTCCTTCCTCGACGAATGGCGCGAGGAACTCCGCGCCAAGCGTCCGATGAGCAAGCTCGACAAGATGCGCCGCGAGATGGAAAGCGCCATCGAGCACGAGGCCTACGAGCGCGCCGCGCAGTTACGCGACGAGATCAGAGCGCTCGATGCCAAGCGGCAAAAGAAAATGCAGACGCGGGCGGCGGATTCCGATGAGTAACGACACGCTGACCGAGCGCAAGGAACGCTGGGCACGCAAGCAGGCGGGCAAGGAGCGGCCCGCCGTCCGCCGCTCGGAGGATCGCCTGCCGCCGGGTCAGCATCTCACCGGCGGGTTTCCGGTGCTCGACCTGGGCATCCAGCCGGTCATCCCGTTGGATAAATGGAGCCTGGAAATCAAGGGGCTGGTGGAGAACCCGGTCGTACTGGGCTGGGAGCAGTTTCACGCGCTGATGCCGTTCGAGGATGTCAGTGATTTCCATTGCGTGACCACCTGGAGCAAGTACGACTGCCGCTGGTCGGGCGTGGCGTTCTTCACGCTAGCCGATCTGGTGAAAGTGAAGCCCGAGGCGCGGTTCGTTTATTTCACGAGTTACGACGGCTATTCGACCAATGTGCCGCTGGCGCATTGCCTGGACGACGATGTGCTCGTGGCCACGCAATTTGACGGCAAGCCGATCCCGAAGGAGCACGGTGGCCCGGCCCGGGTCATCGTGCCGAAACTTTACGCGTGGAAGGGGGCGAAATTCGTCCGCACCATTGAATTTCTCGCCGAAGACAAACTCGGGTTCTGGGAAGTGCGCGGCTACAGCAACACGGCGGACCCATGGACAGATGACCGGTTCGCTTGAGATAAAACCTTCCGCATCCCGTAAAATTTCTGTCATCCTGAGCGCAGTCGAAGGACCTCTCAAGTACGCTGACCCTGCGTCTCTGCATAACGCGCTATCTGTAGAATGCCTTTGTCATGGCTTGAGAGGTCCTTCGACTGCGCTCAGGATGACGGAAATTTTATTGCCGCACTCTCATCCCATGCATAGTACCAACCGTACATAAATCGGCATGTTTTCCGACGTTAAATCCCTCCAGCAGAAGCTCGCCGTTTACCCGTTGGCGAAGGACTGCGACGCGCTGCCCGACGGCACGTTCCGCATCACGACTCCCCTGCTCTACCCCAACGGCACGCGGGTCGAGTTATTCTACCAGCCGGAACTGGACCTCTTCGCGTCCACCCGGCTCACCGACAAGGGCCAGACGGCGGCCATGCTCGCGGAATTGCAAATCTACATCGAAGGCTACGAGAAACGGCAGCAGATCCTCGCCGACATCTGCCGCACCCTGCGCGTCGCCGACAACAACGGCGAACTGTGCGTGTCGGTCGAAAGCGACGACCACCTCGCCGACGCCGTGATGCGGCTTGCCCAGGCTTGTGTACGGGCGGCGGATTTGCACTACACGCAGTCCTTCCGCGCGCAGTCGGATTTTCGCCAGATTTTCGCGGCCTTTCTGCATCAGGAGCGGCCCGACAACATCGAAGATTATACCATTGAGGGCCGGTTCGGGCGGCGCATCAAGACGGATTTCTACACCCGCCAGAACACGCGGCCCGACAACCTCATCATCACACTCTTTTCGGCCAACGAAACGTCGTCCCACAGCGTCGCCAACGACGTGTTCTGCCGTTGGTACGACCTGGACCGCTACAAGGCCAGTTACCAGTTCCTGACCGTGATGGATTCCTCCAGCAAGGCGTTCCGGCAGGCGGACATTGGCCGGGTAGCCAGCGTGTCGCGTGTGTTGAGCTACCCGGCAGATTCGGAAACGTTGCGCGGCCTGCTGGCGATGCAGTAGGCTCCGGGCGATGGACGACGCCCCTCCCCTGCTCGAAGTGCGCGGTCTGACGATCCGTTTCGCCCACGAGACCAACGCGGCGGTGACCGGCGCACCGGCAGTAGACAACGTGAGCTTCCAGATCGGCGCGGGCGAAACCCTCGCTGTCGTCGGCGAGAGCGGCAGCGGCAAGAGCGTCACTGCACTGGCCATGACCCGCCTGCTGCCCGTGCCGCCGGCGCGCTACGAGCACGGCGAAATCCTTCTAGACGGGCGCGACCTGCTGCGGCTGTCCGAGCGCGAATTGCGAGCAGTGCGCGGCGGTCAAATCGCCTACGTTTTCCAGGACCCGGCGACCTCGCTTAACCCCGTGTTGACAGTGCGCCGCCAGATGGCCGAGGTGCTAGCCCTGCACCGCCCCGACGTGGGTCGCAACCGCCGCGCGCAGGACGCGGAGATCATTCGCGCGCTGGCGGAAGTCGGCATCACCGAACCCGAGAAACGCCTCGGCGCATATCCGCATCAACTCAGCGGCGGTATGGCGCAACGGGTCATGATCGCCATGGCGCTGGCGTGCCATCCCAAGCTGCTCGTCGCCGACGAACCGACCACCGCGCTCGACGCCACTGTGCAGCGCCAGATCATCGACCTGCTCAAAGATTTGAAGGGCCGGTTCGGCATGAGCATTTTGCTGATCACGCATAATTTCAGCATCATCGGCGGGCTGGCAGACCGGGTGGCCGTGATGTTCCGAGGGCGTCTGGTGGAAGAAGGCCCGACGGAGGAAGTTTTGCGCGCGCCGAAGCATCCCTACACGCGAGCGTTGATCGATTGCATCCCGAGACTCGGCGCGCACCGGCATCGGCTGGCGACGATTGACCACGAGGCGTTGCTGTCGGCGGAATAATCCTCCATCCGGGTAAGTTTCACTCATGTCCAACCGCACGCTTGTTATCCCGGCGTCTGTTTGCGCGCTTGGACTGACTATTGGCGGCTGGTGGTGGGTAATGATCTACGAAACTCCTCCCCATGAGAACCTTGCTTTCTGGCTGCCGTTCATCGTGCTGCTGCGCGCTCACGATGCTATCCTGCCCATCTTCGCTTCCCTTCTCCAATTTCCGACCTTCGCGGTAATTTTTATCTTTGCCAATCGCCGTTGGCAACCCTTGCGAGTTCTCGCTGCTTTGATTGCAGTCTATGCTTTGTGCGTTTGGGTGGCGCTGGCCATACTGAAGGCAGGATTATGGAAATAATGACATTGTAACCGTGCAAATCGAGATTGAACAATTTATCCGCTATCTCGCCACCGAGCGCGGACTTTCCGACAATTATCAGCTTTCCGTGCGGCGTTCGCTCGAAGGCTTCGCCGCGTGGATGAAAACCACCCACGCCATCGAATCGGTGGACGGCATCACCCTGCCGCTCATCACCGAACACCTCGCCAGCCGCAAGCGCGCCCGACTCGCCGCCGGGTCGATCAAACTCGTGCTCGTGGCCATCAAGATTTTCCTGCGCTACCTGCACGTCGCCCGGCGGTTGGACAGCGATGTGGGCGAAACGCTCACCCTGCCGCGTGTCGAGCAATACCTGCCCGAAACGCTCAACGAGGTTCAGGTCGAGCAACTCCTCGCCGCCCTGCCGCACGAGCCTGACAAACCTCGCAACCTGCGCGACCGCGCCATGCTCGAACTCCTCTACGCGAGCGGCCTGCGCATCTCCGAACTGACCAACGCCCGCCTCGAAAATCTGCACCTGGCGGAAGGCATGATCCGCGTCACCGGCAAGGGTCAGAAGACGCGGCTCGTGCCCGTCGGCTCCAAGGCGCGCGACGCCGTCGGCGCATACCTTGCCCACGGTCGCCCGAAGATGGTCAAGAAGCGCACCAGCAGCGAACTCTTCCTGTCCTCCTGGGGTCGGAAACTCACCACCCAGCGGGTGTACGACATCGTCAAGAGCATCGCCAAACTCTCGGGGCTGCCGGTCAACATCTATCCCCACCTGTTGCGGCATTCGTTCGCCACGCATCTGCTCACCAACGGCGCGGATTTGCGTGTCATCCAAGAACTGCTCGGCCACGCGGACATCGCCACCACGCAGATCTACACGCACGTCGATCAACGCCGGCTCAAGGCCGTGCACCACAAGTTTCATCCCCGCGCTTAGATCGGGGAAAACCATCCAGCCGTCCTATAACTTCTCCTTCAGTGCGGCCAACTCCGCTTCCAGCTTTTTGACGCGCTCCAGCAGCTTCGGCAAACGGCGGACCCGGGCCAGGCTTTCCTTGGCGTCAGCCAGCGGCTCCGCCGGATACCCGAAAACCACTGTGTTCGCCGGGACATCCTTGCTAACGCCCGCCTTCGCCCCGGCGGTCGCGCCGTCGCCCATCTCGATGTGGCCCACCAGCCCGGCCTGACCCGCCAGCGTCACGTTCCGACCCAGCCGCGTGCTGCCGGAAATCCCCGCCTGCGAGCATAGGATGCAATGCGGGCCGATGACCACGTTGTGCGCGATCTGCACAAGGTTGTCGATCTTCGTGCCCTCGCCGATGTGCGTGCGTCCGAACCGCGCACGGTCCACCGTGCTGTTCGCGCCGATCTCCACGTCGTCGTCGATCTGCACGATCCCGGTCTGCGGAATCTTGTGGTGCCGACCCTCGCGCGTCTCGAAACCGAAACCATCCCCGCCGATGACCACGCCCGGGTGCAAAATAATCCGCCGCCCCAACCGGCAGCGTTCGCGCACCGTGACGTGGGGATAAATCCGCGTGTCCTCGCCGATTACGGTGCCCGCGCCGACGAACGCGTGCGCACCGATCACCACGCGTTCACCAAGTTCCACGTCGTCCTCGATCACCGCATATGGCCCCACCGACACGTCTGCTCCCAGCCGCACGCCCCGGCCCAGGGACGCCGTAGGCGCAACCCCCGGCACCACCGGCACCGGCGGCGGCGTGAACCGTTCCACCAGCCGCGCGAATGCCCCGGAAGGGTTGTCCACGGCGATCACCGCGCAGGCGAGCGGGATCGTCGCGGGAAACTCCCGGGGCACGAGCACCGCCGACGCCCGCGAACGCCGCAACGCCGCGAGGTACTTCGGATTGGCGAAAAACGCTACGTCACCCTCGTCCGCTTCCGCCAACGAACCGACGCCGGTGACCGGAGTTTCGGGCGACCCGGCGCGCAGTTCGCCGCCGAGGATTTGCGCCAGTTCGCTGATGGTAATCATGAAGTGACTATCCACAGAAAAAGGCAGAAGGGGAACCGTTTCCCACTTCTGCCTTCGATGTTCTTAAATTTCGGTGAGGCTGCGACCGGTCAAGCCGAACGTTATTTCTTGGGCGTCGCGCTGGGCGCGGCGGTCACCGCCGGGCGGGTCTTGTTGAGCGCGGTGATCACGTCGTCGCTGAACTCCATGCTGTCCTTGGAGTGCAACACGATTTGCACGCCGTTGAGGCTCTGGCCGCTCTTGTCGAGCACCAAGTCGTAGTTGTCCGTCTTCACCTTGTTGTTGATGATGACCATGATTTCCTCGACGATCTGGTTGCGCATGCGCACGGCCTGCTCCTGGAGCTGCTTCTCGCGGCTGCCCTTGAACTCGTTGATCTCCTGTTCGAGCTGGCGCGTCTGCTGAATCTTGTCGTCGCGCTTCTTGGCGCGGTCGGCCTTGGCGGTCGGGCTAAGCGCCGCGTTGTCAGCTTCCTTGTTGAGCGAGTTGATCTCTTCGAGCATCTGCTTGTGGCTCTCCATGCGGTCGTCGAGTTCTTTCTTGGCCGTCTCGCGGGCGTCGTTGATCTTGTTTTCGGCGTCCTTGGTCTTGTAGTAGCCGCCGAAGACCTTGTTCATGTCCACGACCCCCACTTTGACCTGGGCGGACGCGGCGTTGACACCGGCGAAGCAGAGGCCGACGGCGAAGAGACTGGTGAGGGTAAGACGTATTTTCATATCAAGTGGTGCTTAGACTAGTTTGTGTTCGTGGTGTTCAAAATCGGTAATTCGACCTTGAGATGGAGTGCGCTGCTCAACTGGCCGGGCAGGCTGAGCGAGCGGGGATCGTAATCCGGACGCAGGGAAACGGGGGTCAGGTCCGGAGACGCTCCCAGGCGGATGTTCAGGGCAACATTGCCGCCGAAGCCGCCCCGGTCGGCGTCCCCGGTCAGGGTCATCCGGGAAGGCACGCCGTGAGCACCGGGCGTCGCCGGGTCATCCGGGGCCGACCCGCCCGGCCTGGCAAAGACCCACACCAACGCGGCGGCGGCGCAGGTTGCGGCGAAAAACGGCAGCATTCGCCGCCACAGGGGACCGGCAGCCAAGATGGGTTCGGCGTGGCGGAGGCGGCGCAACAGGTCCGGCGGCACCTCGGCGGGCCGCGCCGCCCGCAAATATTCCTCGAAATCGTCCGTCATGAACGCACCTCCCGCAGCAGGGTTCGCAGTTGCTCGACGGCCTGACGATAACGCGACGCCACCGTCCCCGGCGGCAGCGAAAGCGCGTCGGCCACCTGCCGGAAGGTCAGTTCGCCCCAGACCTTGAGCATCACCACGTCGCGGAGGTCGGCAGGGAGGGTCTTCACGGCGTTTTCCAGTTCGGCGTCCAGGCCGTGCTCCTCCCCAGCGTCTTCCCACCAGGAAACGGGTGCGGCGGCCAGTTCGCGGCGTCCCCGGCGGTCGTTGCGCCGTCCGAGATCAATAGCCCGGCGGCGGATCGTCTGGTAGACCAGGGCGTCGTCCACCGGCTGGCCCCGGCCACGCCGCCAGACTTCCACCAACGCTTCCTGGAGCAGGTCGTGCGCGTCGGCCTCGCAACGCGCCTGTGAACGCGCGAAGAGCAGGTAGCGGCGGGTGCCGGCTGCCAGCCAGTCGTGCCAGTTCGGAAGAGGGGTGTTGGGTTGATCCACTGCACAAACATTGAGGTTTCACAGGAGATAGCGACACCGGCCTCCCATTTTATCTCCGCGCCCGGAAAAAAAGAATGCCGCCGGTGGCTGGCGACTCCCCGGACGGCCCGGGCGACGGCTCCGCCCACCCGCCGGTACCCGGAAACCCCGCCACCTCGGAAGCTGCTTCAGAACTGGTAGCCGACGTTGAAATTGAACTTCCCGCTGTGGCGCGTGTTGAACGTGTTGCTTTCCAGCGGGTAGCCGTAATCCAGCCGCACCGGACCGATGGGCAGGTCCAGACGCAGGCCGAAGCCGATGTCCTGATTCAGCCCGCCGCCGAACTCGGTGTACTTGAGGTCGTTGGCGGTCGGGTTGGGCCGGGGGGTCTTCGGGTCGTTGTCCACCCTGTTCGGATCGAAGCGGAAGTCGCTGCGCTCGTGCAGGTCTTTCGGGTCGAAGTCGAACGCGTCCTGGTTGACGAACCCGGCATCGTAGAAGAACGCGCCGCGCGCCCGGTTGATGATCGGGTAGGTGAATTCGGTCGTAAAGCGCGCCATCGTGCGCCCGCCGACCGGGTTGCCCTTGTAATCGAGCGGGCCGACCTTGCGGAACGCGAAGCCGCGCAGGTTCTGTGGTCCGCCCAGGTACAGGCGGTCGAACAGCGGCACGTTGTCGCCGCCGTTGTAGGTGTCCACGGTCGCCACCTCACCATTGACGAGCAGAATCGTGTCTTTCGGCAGCGACCAGTAATGCGCCGCCGTCAGGTCCAGTCCGAAGACCTGCGTGCTCCCGCCCAGCACCGAACCGGCGATGAAGGGCGAGAAGTCGACTCGCGTGCCGCGCCGGGTCAGCATCGTGGAGTCGCGCGTGTCGTAGCTCAACCCCAGACGGATCGAGCTGCGGGTGCTCGTGCCGCTCTCGTTTTCGAGGATCGTCGAGTCGCTCTGCACGTTGGAGATGTCGATACTCTCCAGTCGGTATTCCAGGCTCGCCGCCACGTACCGGCTCAACGGGCGGCGCACGCTCAAGTCGAAACCCAGGTTGGACTGGGTATAGTCGTTGCTGATGTAGTTCGTGTCGTGGTAGAACGCTTCGCCGCTCAGAGCCAGCCGCGTGTCCAAGAAGTATGGTTCCGTCAGCGACAGGACGAAATCCTTGCGCGTGAGGCCGTATTCCAGCAGCAGCCGGAACCGCTGGCCGCCGCCGGTGAAGCCGTGGATGTTCGTGATGTCGAAGTTCGCCTGGGTCAACTCGATCTGGCCCACGAGGCTGTCGATGGACGAGAAACCCGCGCCGAAACTCAGGCTGCCGGTGCGTTTTTCCTGCACCAGCACGTCCAGGTCCTTGCGGTCGGCGATGGCGGTGTCGGTCGGGTTGGTGTCGACCTTTTCAAAGTAGCCGAGGTTTTCCAGCCGCTTCTTGGCCGCTTCGATGAGCACGGTGTTGAAGATGTCGCCCGGTGCCACGGGGATTTCGCGGCGGATGACCTTGTCCTTGGTCTGGGTGTTACCCTCGATGTTGACGCGCTCGACGAACGACTGCCCGCCCTCCTCCACCTTGTAGGAGAGGTTGACCTGGTTCGCCCCGGTGGGCTGGCCGTCGGGCGTGACCCGGGTGTCCACGTAGCCGCGCGAGCCGTAGTAGTCGTTGATGGTCTTGAGATCGTCCTTCAACCCCTTGGGCGAATAAACCGCCCCCTCTTTCATCTTGAGGAAGCGGCGGATTTCGGTGTCCGTAAAGACCTGCGTGCCCTCGAACTTCAGGCTGCCGACGTGGTACTGCGTGCCCTCGCGGACGACGATCACGAGGTTGATGTCGCCGTTGCTCAGCCGCTCGACGCGGGTCTCGGGGATGTCGATGTCGATGTAGCCCTTGGTTTGGTAGAGGTCGCGGATGCTGTCGAGGTCCTCCTTGAGCTTGGTCTGGTCGAGACGGCCGCTCTTGTC
>CAXSED010000115.1:0-12194 GCA_964236475.1 uncultured Chthoniobacterales bacterium | reverse complement strand
TCGATCTTCTGCGCGCTCACCCAGACCGGCGAACTCGGCTCGCGCATCCAGATGACCGCCGTGGTCAACGCCCACAAAATCCGCCATGGCCACATGGTCAACATCAACCGGCAGATCATGCTCGAAGGGATGCGCGCGGATTTTCTGGCCGTCGATGCGCTCAGCCAGCGGCTCGTCGAGCGCGTCCGCAAGGCCGAGCGCGTGACCTGCCGCACGGCGGTCGGCACCGATTTCGAGGCGGATTTATCGCCCTACCTACGTTGGGTCAAGACCAGCGGCATCATCTCGCCCGAGAAGTGGGGCAACCTGCCCGGCGGCGAAATCTTCACCTCCCCCTTTAACACCAACGGCGTGTTCGTGGTGGACGGCGTGGTTGGCGATTACCTTTGCCAGAAATACGGCGACATCAAGGAGACGCCGCTGACCATTGAGGTCAAGGACAACCGCATCCGCGATCTGCGCTGCGACAACGCGGAACTGCTCGAAGAGTTCCGCGCCTACACGTCCACCGACGAAAACAGCAACCGCGTCGGCGAATTCGCCATCGGCACGAACACCGCCTGCACGCACGTCATCGGTCACATCTTGCAGGACGAAAAGATTCCCGGCGTCCACATCGCCTTCGGCCATCCCTATGCCGAACACACCGGCCAGACGTGGCTTTCCAAGACGCACATCGACTGCGTCGGGCGGGATTTCGACATCTGGTTCGACGGCGAAAAGGTCATGGAAGCCGGGCGTTTCCTCGTTTGACGATGCACCCCGAAACCCGCGCCCGGTTCAACGCCGCGTTCACGCCGGAGCGGTACGCGGCATTTGCCCACGCGGCCAACACCACCGAACGCTGGCCGGTGGATTTCCGGCTGTGCGAAACGCCGATCTTCCTGACGCCGGAGTTCGCGGCGGAGGCCCGACAGGCGGCTTGGGACATCGTCAACCAACTGCGGACCCCGGAGTTTGCGCGGCATATGCAGACGGCGATCCCGGCGGGTCTGTCCGTGCCGGGCGAACCGGCGCACCCGCTGTTTATGCAGGTGGATTTCGGTATCTGCGAGGACCCGGCGGACCTGGGCCACCTGACGCCGCGCCTGATCGAGTTGCAGGGTTTTCCGAGCCTTTACGCATTTCAACTTTTCCTGCTGCGCTGCTACCGCGATGCTTATCCGGCGATCCCGGCGGACTGGTCCCCGTCCCCGGACGGACTCGACGACTCCGGCTACCTGGAACTGCTGCGGCGCGCGATCATCGGCGAACACGCCCGGGAAAACGTGGTCCTGCTGGAAATCGAGCCGGAACGCCAGAAAACCCGCATCGACTTCGCCTGTACCGAAACGTTGCTGGGCGTCTCGCCGGTCTCGCTGGCCGACGTGGTTCGGCACGGGAGTGAGCTATTCTATCGGCGGGACGGGCGGGAGGTCCGCATCGAGCGTATCTACAACCGCGTCATCTTCGACGAACTGCTGCGCCGCCCGGACCTGACCCAGGCTTTCGATCTCCGCGAATCCGCGGACGTGGAATGGGCCGGGCATCCGAACTGGTACTTCCGCGTCAGCAAACACTCGCTGCCGTTCCTGAAAACCGCGCACACCGCGCCCGCCTTTTTTGCGGACGAATTTCCGCCCGGCGAGCGGTTGGAAAATTACGTGCTCAAGCCACTGTATTCCTTCGCCGGACTGGGGGTGGACGTGGACCCGACCCCGGAAAAACTCGCGGCGCTGCCGGTTCCGCACGACTGGATTTTGCAGAAAAAGGTGACTTACGCCGAGTTTATCCCCACGGTGGAGGGCACGCGCTCCAAGGCGGAAATTCGCCTGATGTTCATCTGGCCCGAGGGCGGCGAACCGATCCTCGCCAACAATCTGGTGCGGATGACCCAGGGCAAAATGGTTGGGGTCGATTTTAACAAAAACAAGAATTGGGTCGGTGCCAGCATCGCGCTTTTTCCGCCAAAGTGAACGCGCGGACGAACTTTGGCTTTCCGTCCCCTCCCCGGCCCGTGCTAGCTTGAAACGATGAAGCTTTTCCCCCGCCCGTTCGCCCCCGGTTTTCGTGTGTCGCTTGCTTTGGGTCTGCTGCTCTTCGCGCTGCCGGGTTGCGGACGGCACGCCGCGTCCCGTCCGGCCTCCGAGTTGTCGGAGAACGACCGCACGTTGCTGGATCGCTACGAGGACATCCGGGCAGCCTTGGCAGCCGACGATCTTCGCGCCGTCAAACGCACCGGGACCGCCATGAACGCCATCCTCAAAAAAGAGCCGCACCCGGTGCCAGAATTCGTCACCGCAACGGAAACCATCGGCACCGCACCCGCACTTGACCGCGCGCGCGCCGCCTTCGAGCCGTTGAGCGCCGCCATGGTCAAGCTCGCGGACGGCGTGCAGGGGTATTACGTTTTCGACACGCCGATCCCCGCCGGAGCCGGGTGGGTCCAAAAGACGGCGCAGGCGGATAACCCTTACACGGGTAAGGCGATGCACGACATCGGGACGCTGCGCAAGTGAACCGTCAAAACTGGAAGTAGATGAACGGCGCGTAGTGTTGCGGCACGAACAGCAGCACGAAGCCCACCGCCACGGCGTACACCGCCGGAAACGCCCACCCCGGCAAACGCTCCCAGGCTCCCGCGAACCAACGCCGGTAGTTCATCCAATGGACGAGCGCGAGGATACCAAACGAAACGGCCAGGAGTTTTTCGTCGGCCAGCTTTTCCGCTCCGGTCGCTTGGAAGAAAACGAAGGGCCGCAGGGCTAGCAAAGCCGCGTGCAGGTCCGGCGCGCGGAAGAAAATCCAGCACAGGCAGACCCAGTAAAAGGTAGCCAGCGTCCCCAGGATCGTCCAGCCAATCTGCCGTCCGCCCACGGCCACCGGCCCGCGCCGCGCGCTCCATTCACGGTGCACGATCAGAGCGACGCCGTGCAGCCCGCCCCACAGCACAAAATGCCAGGCCGCACCGTGCCACAGGCCACCCAGCAGCATCGTGAGCAGAAGGTTGCGCGCCGTGAACCACCGGCTCCCCCGGTTGCCGCCCAGCGGGATGTAAAGGTAATCCCGCAGCCAGCTGGAAAGGCTCATGTGCCACCGCCGCCAGAATTGGCCGATGTCCGGCGCGAAATAAGGGAAATCGAAGTTCCAGGCCAGCCGGTAGCCTAGCAGACCGGCGCACGCCAGGGCCATGTCGGTGTAGCCGCTGAAATCGCAGTAAATCTGCACGGCATAAAACACGATGCCCAGCCACGCGCTCAGCAACCGGAACGACTCCGGCGCGGCGAAGAACTGGTCCACCGCCGGAGCGACGTGTTCGGACAAACACGCCTTTTTGACGTAACCGCTGAGAAACAGAACCAGGCACGCGCGGATATCCACTTCCGCGTACCGCCTCGCCCGGTCGAGCTGCGGCAGAAAATCCGCCGCGCGGGTGATCGGCCCGGCGACCAGTTGCGGGAAGAAGCTCACCGCCAACGCCAGATCAAAAAAATTGCCGACCGCGCGCAGGTGCCGCCGGTAAACGTCGATGGTGTAGCTCAGCGACTGGAATGTAAAAAAGCTGATTCCAACCGGCAGCACGACCGCCAGCGTGGACAGGTGTGGATGCAGTCCGAGCGCGGTCAGCCACCGTTGCGCGGACTCGGTGAAGAAGTTGTAGTATTTGAACGTTCCAAGCAGCCCGAGATTCACGCACAGGCTTAGGAGCAGCCACCGCCGCCTTCTGCCGGCATCCGTTTCGGACTCCAGTGCCCGGCCCACGAAGAAATCGACCGTGGTGCTGAACGCGATCAAAAACAGGAAACGCCAATCCCAGCAGCCGTAGAAAAAGTAGCTGCACGCCAGCAGCCAACCCTTGCGCGGTCCATTCTTCCGCAGTCGCCAATACACGGCGTAAACGATGACGAAAAACGCCAGGAAACGAAATTCGACGAACAGCATGGCCAAGGATTCGGTCGGGACTATAACATGGCCGAATCATTTGCAAACGAGCCGTCGCCACGTCAAACGGTTCCTCAATCATCGCACTCTGGCATTTTTGACCACACAATGGTTGAAACACACTTTTCGCACGGCAAACCGTGATCGATTTACTCAAGGTAATTTATATGTATACTTCTGTTGTTGAATAGCTTATGAAACAAAATTTTCGCAAGGCATCCGGCCTGCTATGCCATGCCTATCATTCCATGATAATAACGATAGTGAACGCCATCGCCCGCAGACCGCTCTAAGCCGCAACTTTTTTATCTCTACGACTGAGAACGATTTCTGTTTACATCCACACCGCCATGCCAACCGCTTCCGAGCCTCTTCCCAAACCAAAACGCAAATCCCGCCGTTGGATTTATTGGAGCATCGCCGGACTGGTGATCTTGGCCTTCATCGGCTGGAAAGTCAGGCAAAGCGGACAGGAAAAGCCGATTGTCGTGACCGTCGAACCCGCCACCCGGCGAACGATCATCCAGCTCGTTTCCGCCACCGGGAAAATCCAGCCGGAAACCGAGGTGAAGATTTCGCCCGAGGTCGCGGGCGAGATCATCGAACTGCCGGTCATCGACGGCCAGATCGTCAAGAAAGGCGACCTGCTGATCCGCATCAAGCCCGACACGTACAAGGCACAGGTCGCCCAGCAGGAAGCGGCCATCACCGCCGCCAAGGCCGCCAGTCTCCAGAGCTACGCGCAACTCCTCAAGGCCCAGGAAGATCTCAAGCGATACACCGATCTCTACAGCCGCAAGGTCATCAACGACAGCGACATGACGAATTACAAGACGCTCGAACAGGTCGCCGAGGCCACTTACAACGCCAGCCGTGCTCAGGTCGATCAGGCGAACAGTCTGCTCAGCCAGGGGAAAGACCTGCTCGAAAAAACGACGATCTATTCGCCCATCGACGGCATCATCAGTTTGCTGAGCGTCAAGCTCGGCGAGCGTGTCGTGGCCACCGGCCAGTTCGCGGGCACGGAAGTCATGCGCGTGGCGGATCTGGGCAAGATGGAGGCCCGCGTCAACGTCAACGAGAACGACGTGGTCAACGTCAAAAACAATGATGAGGCTAATATCGCCATCGACGCATATCCCAAACGCCTGTTTCGCGGCACCGTCTACCAGATCGCCAACACCGCCGTCACCAGCGGCGCGAACACCCAGGAAGAAGTCACCAATTTCGAGGTGCGCATCCGCATCCGGGCCGAGGACGCCAAACTGCGCCCGGGCATGAGCGCGACCGCCGACGTGGAAACCGCCACCGTGTCCGATGCCATGGCGGTGCCCATCCAGTCCGTGACCGTGCGCAACACCGCCGACAAACTCAGCCCGGAGGAACGCGACAAGAAGAAAGCGCAGTCCCAAGCGGCGGATCAAGCGGGCGACAGCAATTCGGTCGAGCTGGAAAAAGGGAAGGCGTTGGCCGACCGTGACAAGGCGCAGACAAAGCGTTTACAAAGCGTGATCTTCGTGAAAATGAAGAACGACACGGTGCAGATGCGTCCGGTCGTGACGGGCCTCGCCGATAACGCTTACCTGGAAGTGAAGTCCGGCGTGCAGCCCGGCGAAGAAATTGTCAGCGGCAGCTACCGCGCCATCAGCCGTCTGCTCAAAGACGGCGCCAAGGTCATGCTGGAGAAGGCGGGCCAATAACGACATGTCCACACTTCTCACTTCCGAGCCTCCGGCGGCAAAGACCACTCGCACACCCGGGCCGCTCGTCATCGACATCGAGAACGTGACGAAGGTCTACGAGATGGGCAGCGAAACAATCCATGCCCTGCGCGGGGTCAGTCTCAAGATTCGCCGCAACGAATACCTCGCCATCATGGGGCCGAGCGGCAGCGGCAAATCCACGATGATGAACATGCTCGGCTGCCTCGACACGCCGACCGATGGACGGTACGAATTTGCGGGTAAAAACGTCGCCGCGATGGACGACGACGAACTCGCCTCTATCCGCAACAAGGAGATCGGCTTCGTTTTCCAGACCTTCAACCTGCTCCCGCGCTCAGACAGCCTGCACAACGTCGAACTGCCGCTCATCTATGCGGGGATCCCCGCTGCGGTCCGCCGCGACAAAGCCCGGCAGGCGCTCGAAAACGTCGGCTTGGGGCAACGCTTGCACCACCGTCCGAACGAACTCTCCGGCGGTCAGCGCCAACGCGTCGCCATCGCCCGTGCGCTGGTCAACGACCCGTCGATCATCCTCGCCGACGAACCCACCGGCAACCTCGACAGCAAGACCGGCGAGGAAATCATGGCGCTGATGGAACACCTCTACGCCCAGGGCAACACAATCATCGTCGTCACCCACGAACCGGACATCGCCGAGCATGCGCGCCGCATCGTGCGCTTGCGCGATGGATTGATCGAGAGCGACGGCCCGGTCGGCGGAGCCGCCTAATGCCACCCTGCAAACATGCGCCGCCTGCGTTTTGAATTCATCGAGAGTTGCAAGATTGCCTACGCGCAACTCGTGGCCAACCGCACGCGCAGTTTTCTGACCGCGCTCGGGGTCATCATCGGCATCATCGCCGTGACGCTCATGGGCACGGCCATCGGCGGCATCAACACCGGTTTCAACCGCTCCATGGCCCTGCTCGGCGATGACATTCTCTACGTCAGCAAACATCCGTGGGCCAGCGACCAGGACGACTGGGAATTCCGCAACCGGCGCGACATCAAAAGCGAATACGCCGAACGCCTCCAAACGATCATCGACGGCACGAAAGGCTCGCAGCTGCTTAAGGCCGTGCCGACCGCCAACACCTTCCGCAGCGTCGTGCGCGGCGATTACCAAGCCAGTTCGGTTTTTACGCTCGGCACCACCGACGAATACTTGGGCATCTCGTCCATTGATTTCCGCGATGGCCGTTTCTTCAACACGACCGAGAGCCGCGGCGGGCGTAACGTCTGCGTGCTCGGCTGCGACGTGGCCGATGCTCTGTTCCCCGAACGCTCGGCCATTGGCGAGGACGTGACGCTGAGCAACGAGAAGTTCCGTGTCGTCGGCATCATCGCCAAGCAGGGCAGTTTTCTCGGGTTGTTCTCCTTTGACAACCAGATCGTCATTCCGCTCGCTGCCTTCAAGAAATACTTCGCCAAAAAAGGCAGCGACAACGACGTGCGCGTGAAGGTGCTCGACAAGACGAAGATGGACGAAGCCAAGGCCGAACTCGCGGGCGACATGCGCCGGGTGCGCGGCCTTCTCCCAGATCAGGAGGACGATTTTGCGATCAGCGCGCAGGAGTCTTTCAAAGCGACGCTCGATCCCATCAAAGCGGGCATCGCGTTCGCCGGGTTGTTCATCACCGGGTTAGCACTGTTCGTCGGGGCCATCGGGATCATGAATATTACGTTCGTCAGTGTACGCGAGCGCACCCGCGAAATCGGCACGCGCAAGGCTTTAGGAGCGCGCCGCCGCACGATCCTGTTGCAGTTCCTGATCGAAGCCGTGTCCATTTGCCTGCTGGGCGGCCTCGCAGGGCTGCTCTTTTCGTGGCTGCTCTTTCAGGGAGTCGGCGCGGCGTTCCCGGCGTTCCCGGTGGAATTTTCCGTGAACCTTGTGCTGGCGGGTTTGTTTATTTCGGTGCTGACGGGCGTGGTGTCCGGCTTTGCGCCTGCGTGGTCAGCCTCGCGTCTCGATCCTGTGACGGCCCTCCGCTACGAGTAACCCCCCTTTTATCATGCCCTTCATCGAAGTTCTCCGTCTCGCCTTCGCCGCGCTCAGCGCCAACAAGTTGCGCTCCGGCCTGACCATGCTGGGCATCACCATCGGCGTGTTCTCGATCATCAGCGTGATGACCGCCACCGGCGCGCTGCAAAGCTCCATCGAATCGGGCCTGAGTTTTCTCGGCTCGAACTTCTTCCAGTTCAGCAAATACCCGAGCTTCGGGGGTGGCGGCCCGCAGGCGGCATCCAAATATGGCAACCGCCGCAACATCACCTACGAGGAGGCAATGGTGTATAAACGGCTCATGGCCGACACCGGCGCGACGATCAGTCTGAAGGTGTTCGACGGCAATAAGCGCGTCACTTACGGTAAGTTGCGCACCAATCCAAACATCAACATCGTCGGCACGAACGAGAATTTTCTCGCGTCGAATGGTTACACCATCGCCGAAGGACGCAACTTCAACGAGACCGACATCGACCTGGCCCGGAGCGTGGTCGTCATTGGCACCGACGTGCGGAAGCGGGTTTTTCCGGTGGAAGATCCCATCGGCAAGCTCATCAAAATCAACGAAAAGAATTTCACGGTAATCGGGGTGCTCGCCGAGAAAGGCAGCAGCTTCGGCGGCAGCCAAGATGCCTACACGCTGGTGCCGATCACCCGTTTTTTCGAGAACTACGGCCGGGTGAACCGGACCGTCAACGTGGCGACCCAATCCACGTCCCAACAGTCCTACCAGAAGACCTTCAACACCGCCATGGGTGCCATGCGGATCGCCCGCGCGCTCAAGCCCGGTGAGGAGAACGACTTCGAGGCTTACACGAATGACTCGCTCGTCTCGGCGTTTGCCTCCATCGCCGATGTCATCCGGGCGGGAGCGTTCGTGATCAGCAGCGTTGCCCTGGTCGCGGCGGGCGTGGGAATTATGAACATCATGCTCGTCAGCGTGACGGAACGGACCAAAGAAATCGGCGTGCGCAAATCCCTCGGCGCGAAGAAACGCGACATCCTGCGGCAGTTTCTGGTGGAAGCGGTGTTCCTCTCCGAACTCGGCGGACTGGTGGGTATCCTGCTCGGGGCGGCTGCCGGCAATGCACTGGCCAAGATCGCCAGCGCGGCAGTGCTCTTCCCGTGGGGCTGGGCGTTGGCGGGGTTGGCGGTGTGCTCGGTCATCGGCATCGGTTTCGGCCTGTACCCGGCGTGGCGTGCGGCGAGCCTTGATCCTATCGAAGCGTTGCGTTTTGAGTAAACCATTCCGCATGACCGCTGATTCCGCCCGCGAAGTCTTCGCTCCCGAGCACCAGATTTTCTGGATGCTGGTCAAAAAAGCACAGAAGCGGGACGACGTTGGTCGCGTGTACCTGGCGATCCAAGCAGCGATTGCCTACGGCCACGAGACCGTGGACGTGGGCTGGATGATGGGCGCAATGATGGCCGAGGGCCGGGCCACCGGGGATGCACACTGCGACGAACTCGGACCAGGCGGACTTGCTTATTTCTACTGGCTGTACAATGTCGGGTTGTCCTCGGAGGGCGAGGCGGATTGTCACCATTACTACTTCCGCCGCCGCTACGACGGAGCGCAGACCACCGCCCTGCTCAAAACAGTCCCCAACCCCAAGAGCTTGCAGTTTCAGCAGATGTACGAGCGTGAAAGGCGGCGGTTGGAAAAGAAACGCGAAATGCTCTTACCCGGTTACCGTTGGCACTCCACCTCCGAATTGTTTTCCCGTTACGCCGCCGTCACCCCGAGGTCGATGGCGTGACCCGCCTCAGGCCGAGTACCCGCCTTCGACCCGCGCCGCCACGTCCTGATAACCGGAATCCACCTCGTAGATTTCCGTCATGCTGGCGAGGTACTTCTCCTTTTCGCCGGTGCGCTCGTAAAGCAACCCCAGCTTGTAAATCACGTCCTTTTTCAGGCCGTCCATGTTCGGCAGTTTGGAGCGCGCATCCTCGTACTGCTTGACCGCCAAAGTTGGGATATTCTTCGCCTCGAAGCACTGTCCGAGCAGGTACTTCGCGCGCACACCCAAATTCGGGCTGTTCTGCGCTTTTTGCAGTTCGGCGATGGCCTCCGTGATGTGCCCCGCCTTGACGAGTTGCTCGCCCAACTCGAACCGGAACGACAGGTCGGTCGGGTTGCGCTCGACCCGCTTGCGGGCCGTGTCGATGAGCAATTCGGCCTTCTGCGCCTGGTAAGTCGCCAGATCGTGTTCGACCTGCGTGATGCTGGCTTGGCCTTCTTCGTCGGGTGCCGACCCGGCGAGCGATTCCTGATACTCTGCCAACCATTTCTCCCGTGTGCTGATTTGTGTATCGATGTTCTTCATCGACAATTCACTGACCCTGCGGACCAGTCCCGGGTCGCCGCCCTTCGTCAATTCAACGGCCCATTGGTAGTATTGCAACGCGCCTTCCACATCGTCCTTCTTCTCGTGTAAATCGGCGATCTTGCGCACCACATCGAGATTGTTCGGGTTCTCCTCGTAAGCCGCCGAAAGCTCCGCCAGTTGCTGGTCGATCACGTCCGCACTTTTGATGAGACGATTCTGCTGTTCCAGCGAGACGGCCTCGTCCTTGTTTTTGAGCATGGTGCGGTAGTCCGTGCCCTCCTTGCCGACCTGATCCCACTTGCCGGACACCATGGAAGCCTGCGCCGCCGCGTCCTTGCCGCGCTTCGTGGCCTCAATGTCCGCCGGGTTGATTTCGGTGATCGCGTTGTAAACCTCAATCGCTTTTTCCGGCTCCGCCACCGTCACATAATGCCGTGCCAATTCGTGCAAGATTTTGACGTTTTTCGGCTCAGCGTCGCGCATCGTTTCCAGCGCAAACCCCGCCAGCTCAGGCATGGTTGCCGCTGTCGCCGCGTCCCGCAACAACCCGTTAGCCGAGACGTTATGCGGCTCCTTTTCCAGAATTTCCTCCGCCGCGATGATAGCGGCCTTCGGGTCCTTCTTGACGAGACCTTGCGCCTTCATCACCTGGATTGAGGAACCCGAGAGTCCCTTCATGAATCCCTTGCCGCCCTTCGTCGACGCAATCTCTGCGCGTCGCAACCATTGCCGCCCGGCCAGAAACTCGGGCGAGTCCTTTAGCACCGCTTGAATCAGCGAGATCGCGTAGCCATAATTACGGGTTTCAATGGCACTCGTGGCCTTGAGCCACAGGCTCTTGGAATTCGGGGGAAGTTCTTTTTCGGTGATAACTGCCATAACACGTTCCGGGAAATTTGTTGGGGGAAACTAAATCTATCAAACAACCCTGCCAAACGCCAGAATTTTGCTCGGGTTAAACTTCTGGCGTTCCAAACGAAACAGCCGGGCGGCCACAGGTGCCGTCCGGCTGTTCGATTTGTTTGGCTGAGTGGCGTCCGCCGGGCGCAAAATGCACCCGGCAAACGCTTAAACCACGGGCCGAACTTAGTAGTCCATGCCGCCCATGCCGCCCATGCCGCCGCCGGGGTGTCCACCACCAGCCGCGGGCTTCTCCTTCTCGGGCAGTTCGGTCACGACCGCTTCGGTCGTGAGCAACAGGCCGGAGATGGAAGCCGCGTTTTGCAACGCGCTACGGGTCACCTTGGTCGGGTCAACGACGCCAGCCTTCACGAGGTCAACGTATTCGCCGGTGGCGACGTTGTAGCCTTCGTTGCCGCCACGCTTCTTGACTTCCTGAACGATCAGCGCGCCTTCTTGGCCAGCGTTGTCGGCTAACTGGCGCAACGGAGCTTCCACGGCACGGCGGATGATCGCAGCACCCACGGCTTCGTCGCCTTCCAGCTTCAAGCTATCGAGCACCTTCTGGGCGCGGATGAGGGCAGTGCCACCGCCGGGGACGATCCCCTCTTCCACGGCCGCGCGGGTCGCATGGAGGGCGTCTTCGACGCGAGCCTTCTTTTCCTTCATCTCGGTTTCGGTCGCCGCGCCGACGTTGATCACTGCCACGCCACCGGCGAGCTTCGCCAGGCGTTCCTGGAGCTTCTCGCGGTCGTAGTCGCTGGTGGTCTCTTCAATCTGACGACGGATCTGGCTCACGCGGCCAGCGATGTCGTTGCTCTTGCCTTCGCCTTCGACGATGGTCGTGCTTTCCTTGTCGATGGTGACACGCTTGGTGCGGCCCAGGTCTTCGAGGGTCACGTTTTCGAGCTTGATGCCGAGGTCTTCGGTCATCAAACGGCCACCGGTCAGCACGGCCAAGTCTTCGAGCATCGCTTTGCGGCGATCACCGAAACCCGGGGCTTTCACTGCCGCAACCTGCAACGTGCCGCGCAGCTTGTTCACCACGAGCGTGGCGAGGGCTTCGCCTTCCACGTCTTCCGCGATGATGAGCAACGGACGGCCCGACTTCGCCACCTTTTCGAGCAGCGGGAGCAGGTCCTTGAGGGAGCTGATCTTCTTCTCGTGGATGAGGATGTACGGGTTGTCGAGGATCGTTTCCATGCTCTCGGCGTTGGTCACGAAGTAGGGCGACAGATAGCCCTTGTCGAATTGCATACCCTCGACCACGTCGAGCGTCGTCTCGATGGACTTCGCTTCTTCGACCGTGATGGT
>CAXSED010000114.1:0-12248 GCA_964236475.1 uncultured Chthoniobacterales bacterium | reverse complement strand
CGGCGGCAAGGCGGCTGCCCCTGCGGAATCGCGCTAGCCGGGGGGCGCGCTTGCGAAAGCGGGCTGCGTGAGCGAAAAAGTGGCCCGCCCATGCTTTCCATCGACGCCACCCGCATCCTGTTAGGCGTGATCTTGCTCGCGTTCGGTCGGCGGCTGTTCTGGCTGTTCGTCGGGGCGGTCGGTTTTGTGGGTGGCTTGCGTTTCGCCGACCGTTTCATGCACGGCACGCCGGACGAGACGGTGATCATTTTTTCTTTGGTCGTCGGGTTTGTCAGCGCCATCATGGCGATTGCCTTGCGCAAGACTGCCCTCGGCGCGGCGGGTTTTCTGGTCGGCGGCTACCTGTTGATGACCCTTCTCTCGGCCACCGGACAGGAGCATCAGTTCGCGCTGGCCATGGGCAACGGCGGGCAGCAACTGGCTCCTTGGCTGGCGTTTCTGGTCGGGGGATTACTCGGCGCGGTGCTGATGAACGCGCTGTTCACCTGGACGCTGATCGTCCTTTCCTCCATGAGCGGCGCGGCGTTGATCTGCGAATCCCTGCGGCTGGGTAGCCAGACGATCTCGATCATTTTCACGGTGCTGGTGTTCGTGGGTGTCCTGATACAAAGCGGGCTGATCCGCCGATCCCGCCCGGCTCAGTGACGTTCTCCCAGCTGGACAACCGGCTGGACAACCGGCTGCCGCCTTCTAACTTCTCCCTCCTTCTTTTCGTATGAAAATTTCCCTGAACTGGCTGCGCGAATACGTGGATTACGACGGCACCCCCGATGAACTAGCCGAGTTGCTGACGATGGCGGGCGTCGAGGTCGAGGGCATCGAAACCCGGGGCGCGAACTTTGCCAAGGTCGTCGTGGCGCAAGTGCTTACCCGGGAGCAGCATCCCAATGCCGACCGCCTGGGCGTCTGCACCGTGGACGACGGCACCCACGCCAGCCCGCCGCGTCAGATCGTCTGCGGCGCGACCAATTTCAAAGTGGGCGACAAGGTCCCGCTGGCCCTACCCGGCGCGGTGTTGCCCGGTGATGTGACGATCAAGGTCGGCAAGCTGCGCGGCGTCGAAAGCGAGGGCATGCTGTGCAGTGCGAAAGAGTTGCGTCTGGCCGACGACGCGGCGGGCCTGCTCATCCTGCCCGCCGATGCCCCGGTGGGGGCGCCCATCGGCAGCCTGTTCCCGACCGACACGATTTTCGATTTGGAAATCACGCCCAACCGCAGCGATCTCCTGAGCCACGTCGGCCTGGCCCGCGAAGTGGCGGCGCTCAGCGGCAAGACGTTGCGCAGTCCGGTGGACGCCATGGAAAACCCCGTGGGCGGCGATCCGGTGGCGCACCTGCCGGTCCTCATCGCCGCCAACGCCCGCGAAGCCTGTCCGTTCTACACGGCGCGTTTTCTCGACGGCGTACGCGTCGGTCCCAGTCCCGATTGGTTGCGTTCCAAGCTGGAAGCCGTCGGCGTGCGTTCGATCAACAACGTCGTAGACGTGACGAATTACGTCATGCTCGAACTCGGGCAGCCGCTCCATGCGTTCGACGCTTCGAGCCTCGGCGAGGCGGGTCTGGGCGTGCGTCTGGCCAGCCCCGGTGAGGAGTTGCTCGCGCTTGATGGCCGCACCTATCAGCTCCAGCCGCACCATCTCGTCATTGCCCGGATCGATGGCAAAGCCGAAGGCCTGGCCGGCATCATGGGCGGAGAGGAAAGCGGCGTGACGGCCCGGACGACGAGCCTGGTGCTGGAAAGCGCATACTTCACTCCGGCGGGTATCCGGCGCACCGCCCGCGAACTCGGGCTGAGCAGCGACGCCAGCTATCGGTTCGAGCGCGGCGTGGACCCGGCGGGCGTCGTGGCGGCGTCGCGCCGGGCTGAAGACCTGTTGCTCGAAATCTGCGGCGGCACCTCGCGCGGCGTGGCCCAATCCCATGTGTTGCCGGGCCAGACCGAACTCGAACCTGTGGTCGGTCTGCGCCTGGAGCGTTGCGCGCAGGTGCTGGGCATGGACATTTCGGCGGAGCGGATCGATGAAATTCTTACGGGTTTCGGCCTGGAGAAAACCGACGAGGATTTGAGCGACAACTCGACCGAATGGCGTGTGCCGTCCTACCGGCCTGATTTGCGGCGGGAGATCGACCTGATCGAAGAAGTGGCGCGCGTCGACGGTCTCGACCGGGTGCAAGGCCGGGCCGAGGGGACGTTCGCCCCGGCTTCGAGCGTGGACGCGGACTATGATTTCTTGATGGGACTGCGCCGCCAACTGGTCGGCTTGGGCTTCGCAGAAACCCGGAGCGTTTCGCTGGTTCGAGAAGAGACGGGTGCGGGCGGTGTCGCGCTCAAAAATCCGCTCGGCGAGGAGAGTGCCTGGCTGCGCGGGACTTTGCTACCCGGGTTGCTGGCATCGGCGGGGCGCAACGTGCGCCTCGGGTCGGCGGACCTGCGTTTATTCGAAATCGGGCGGATTTTCTCGCCGGAGCTTCCGCTCGGCCAGCCGGAACCGGTGTCGGTGGGCATTGTGATGACTGGCGCAGTCTCGCCTGCTTCCTGGCGGCACGGCGGCAGCGGGCGCACCCTCGACCTGCACGATCTGCGCGGTGTGCTCGAACAACTCGTCGGCAACGCGCCGGTGGAGTTGTGCGCGAAACCATCTGGCCCGGATCGCCCGGACGGCGGTAACCTCGCCTTGCTGGCCGAGGTTTTGATCGGTGGAGAAGTGGCGGGCGAGATGGGTCAGCTTGCGCCTTCGCGGGCCAAGGCGCTGGATTTGCGCGGCGACGTGCTCGTTCTGGAATTGCAGGTGGCCGCGTTTCGAAAACTCGCCGGAAGCGAGCGAAAGTTCCTGCCGCTGGCGCGCTATCCGAGCGTGACGCGCGACCTCGCGCTGGTCGTGGATCGCACGGCGGGGAACGGGGAGATTGCCATGACGTTGCTTGGGGCGGGCGAGGACTTGCTCTCCTCGGTGCAGCTTTTCGACGTGTTCATCGACGACAAAGGCGAAAAAATCGCGGCGGACAAAAAGTCGCTCGCTTATTCGTTGACATACCGGGACGAAACCCGCACTCTCAAAACAGAAGAAGTCAACGCGGCCCACGCGCGGTTGAGAGCCGTGCTCCAGGGAAAATTCGCCGGTCTTTCGTTCCGAGAATGAACGGGAGCCAGCGGGGAGTGTCTGACCCTTTAGTTCTTTCCTAAACGGAAAAATTTCCTGCAGCCCGGGCCGAGCCGCCCGGGCTGCAAACAAACTTTACCCTGCGGTGTTCGAGATCACAGCGCATCATCCCGGACCGATAATCTACTACCAAGGAGGCTTGGCCGGTAGCTGAGATGACAGGCCTTCGTTGGAAGTCTGATTTGCTATCGGCGGTCATCCGCCGTTTCCAGAAGGGAACGGGAATGGCGCTCAACGGCACAGGTGGGGTAAAATCTTTTTAGATTGTAGGACGGGGATAAGTCCCGTTAATCGTCGGTGGCTACGGAGCCTCGTTTGGTGGGTGCCAAGATGACTTCCATCGTTCCGCCGACCGCCCACCAGATCCCCCATGCGCAGAGTAGCCCGGAGATGACGATGACCGGGCGCATGATCCACCCTAGGCCATACCAAAAGCCGCAGAACAGGGCGACCCCGGCGGCGATCAGCAGCAATCCCTTCACCGCTTTGTGGATTCCCTCGTTTCGTAGTAAAGCCACGCGTTCGTTCCGAGCGCGCTGGAACATCTGCTCGGCGGGTTGGCCGGCGATGCCGTTCGCTTGAAGCAGTTGAAACACTTCGTCTCGCTCCGTGCCCCAGATCACCTCCCGCAGCACATTCTCGTAAATTCGGTCTTCTGATTCTGGACTCATCGGGGAAATGATTAAGCTCCGGTGGAAATTGTGTCGATCCACAACTGTTCGCCGTATGGGCAGAAAGAAGCAGGCGCGTGAAGCCGCTGCATTTTTCCTTTGTCGGAACGACGGGGATCCTCCATGTTCCGTCACGCATGAAAGCTTTGTTGGTGCTCGAAGATGGCCGGACGTTTGAAGGGGAATCCTTCGGGGCCGTCGGCACACGCGTTGGCGAGGTGTGTTTTAACACCTCGATGACCGGCTATCAGGAGGTGCTCACCGACCCGTCCTATTACGGGCAGATCGTGGCTATGACGTATCCGCTCATCGGCAACTACGGTGTCAACGACGCCGACGGCGAGAGCGCGCATCCGCAAGTCACCGGGTTCGTAATCGAAGAATTGAGCGAGTTGCCGAGTTCCTGGCGTTCGCAGTCGTCGCTGCCGGACTACATGGCGAAACACGGCATCGTCGGCCTGCAAGGCATCGACACGCGTGCGCTGACCCGCCACCTGCGCGAACGCGGCGCGATGAAAGCCTGCCTGACCTCGGAAAACTTGGCGGTCGAAGAAGCGATCCGTCGCGCCAAGGAGGGCGAGGGGGTCGTCGGCATGGATTTTGTGCGCGTCGTCACCACGCCCGAACAATACGATTGGGACCCCGACGATCAGGACAGCCGTCGCTGGGAGTTGTCTCGTGGGTCCGCCGAAGCGGACGCAAAAAGCGGCGCGCTGCCGCCGGTGAAATACCGTATCGTCGCCTACGATTACGGCCTCAAGCGCAACATCCTGCGCCGGTTGCGCCAGCACGGGTTCAAGGTGCGGGTCGTGCCTGCCGGGACAACCGCCGCTGACGTGCTCGCGCTGAATCCCGACGGCATTTTCCTCTCGCCGGGGCCGGGCGACCCTGCCGCGCTCAGCTACGTGCACCGCAGCGTGCGCGAACTGATCGGCAAAAAACCGATTTTCGGGATTTGCCTGGGCCACCAGATGCTCAGCCACGCGTTCGGCGGACGGACGTTCAAGCTCAAATTCGGTCACCACGGCGGCAACCAGCCGGTGCAGGACGTGGTCACCGGACGGGTGGACATCACGGCGCAAAACCACGGCTTTGCGGTGGACGCCGACTCGTTGCCGCCCGAATTGGAAGTCACGCACATCAACCTTAACGATCACACCGTCGAGGGTCTTCGGCACCGCTCGCTGCCGGTGTTCAGCGTCCAGTACCACCCCGAAGCGGCCCCGGGACCACACGACGCACTGCATTTTTTCCAACAGTTTGGCAAACTCATTGATGATTCGCGCTAGAGTTGTTAAGTCAGGAGGAAGCCAGTACCCCCAGTCTTTAACCCCCTTCTTATGCCGAAGTTGAAAATCACGATGCCCGACGCCAGCGAGGCCACCCATGAACTCGTGGACGAAACCATCACGGTCGGGCGGGTCGCCGAAAATTCGCTCCAAATCGATGATGCCAGTGTGAGCAGCCGCCACGCGCAACTCGTGGCCTCGGGCAACGGCAGTTACCAGCTCACGGACCTCAACTCGACCAACGGCACGCGCATCAACGGCGCGGCGGTGACCGAGGCGTTGTTGCGCAACGGCGACCGGGTCCGTTTCGGCAAGATCGACTGCGCGTTTTACTCCGATGACAACAGCCAGAGCGAGCCGTTGCCTGCCGCTGCCGAGCCGGACGCGCAGCCCGCGACCGAGACCCACAAGCCGACCAACTTCGCCAACGCCTCGCCGTTTCAGAAGAAGAACAAGGAGAAGGACCCGATTGGGACCTACATCATGATCTTCGCCGCCGTAGCGCTCTTGTTGTTCATCGGCGCGCTGGTGCAGGTGTTCCTTTTGCATCCGCCGACCTAGCTTCAGACCATGGAACTGCCCCGGTTGCAGAGCGTGCGTGGGGAACCGGGGCCGGTCGATGCAGACGTGAACGGCACGTTCTGGCGGCAGGATGCGCCGGTGTCCTTGCTTGAAAATATTGGTGGCAATCCCCCGGTACAAGCGACCACCGTGCGTACCGCTTGGGATGCGGAGACGTGGCGGATTCTCTTTCAGATGGAGGACGCTCGTCCATGGTCCACGTTGACCGAACGGGATGCGCCGCTGTGGACCGAAGAAGTCGTCGAGGTGTTTATTGATCCGGTGGGTGATTTAGAGGGTTACTTTGAAATTGAAATCAACCCGGCGGGCGCGGTGGTGGACGTGGTTCTACGCCGCGTCGTCAGCGGCTGGAGAAAAGATTTCAGCTGGCACGTCGATAACCTGCGCAGCCATGCGCGGCTTACCCCCACCGGCTGGGCCGCCGAACTGGCAATCCCTTTTGTGGCCTTGGCGGCACCGACACCTCAACCGGGGAGCTGTTGGCGGGCGAATTTCCTGCGGATCGACCGTCCTAACGGTCCTGGCACCGAGGCCGAACTCAGTGCTTGGTCGCCGACCGGCATCCGTAATTTCCATCGCGCACAATTCTTCGGAACGGTGGAATTTATGCGTTGATCATTCCGCATTGCGCACGGTCACAACTGCCACATCACTGCGGTCGGCAACTCCCCGGCGGGCCACAGGGTCAAGCCGAGCCAGTTGTTATCCCGCCAGTCGCCGCCTGCTGGCACGGACCAGCCGGGTCCCTGATCCAAACCGCCGAACGTCAGGAGCACGGTTTTTCCCGCCGGGTCCGGCCCGTAAAAGACACCCTCCAACCGGACCGGAGATCGCAGGCCGTCCGCTTGCAGCCCGGCTTTGGCGAAGTCGGCTAGGCCCGCAAGCGCCGGGGTGTAGAGACCGGCGTCCGCCGTGGCGACCCGCAATTCGCCCTGATAGCCGGACGCCCCGGCGAGGCTGACCGACCCGCGTCCGGCAAAATAGTCCTCGCCGTGCGTGGCCTGCACGTCGGCGACGTTCAGGTCGTCGCCGTGAAATAAAAGAGTTGAATGCAAGTAATCCAGCGATGCGCCCCGGACATTCAGGCGGCTGCCCTCGACGTTGAGATAACCATTGATACCGGGGCGGCCCGGCATGGCTTCCAGGGTGCCGTTGACGGACATGCGTCCCTCCAGCGCGGGCAATCGTCCGCCGCCGAGCTGGGCCAGCGCGTGCAGATCGTCGAGCCGGGCATCCACGTTGCAGGAAAAACCCGCCTCCCACCAGCGGCCCGACCTCTGGCCGGGTAGATAGAGCGGGCACTCCCCGGTAAGCGAAATCCGGTTGCGGCTTTGTTGCAGTTCAAAACGGTGAATCTGAATGCGTTGGTGCAGGACCGTGGCGCGGAGTTCCAGGTTTTGCCAGTCGCGTTGGCCCCAGCGAAAGTTGGTGGCCTGGGCGGTGAGCCACATTTCGGCGGCAGTCCAGTTTTCTGGGTCACCCCGGAAGGAGAAGCTTCCTTGGTCCACTAACCCACCCGCCGGACTGGCGAGGCCCAGTAACCGAGCCAGCGGGGCCACCGGCATCCGGCGCAGGGACCCCGCGACCTCCAGCGCGAGCCGGGGATGAACGAAATTGATCGCCCCTTGGCCTCGCACCTCGCCGCCCATAGCCGTCAGGGCGCAATCCCAGTCGAGCCGCTGCTGCGGAAGATGCGTGCCGTCCAGCGTGGCTTTGAGCAGCCGCACGCCCGGACCGAGGTCCAGCCCGTTGAGGCTCAGGCGGTCGCCTTGCCAGAGCGTCTGACCCTGCCGATTAAGAAGCGTGTTCGCAAACCCGGGTCCGTCAATTTCCAACTCGCGGACGAGGATCGCGCCGACGGCATCGCGCTCGCCCGACAAACGCAGCCCGCGCATGCGCAGCCGGTAGCGGTTGCGCTGCACCGTGAGATCATCGGCGCGCACGAAGAATTCCGTCGGCACGAGCCGGGCATCCATCCGGTCCAACCAGCGGCCCGTCGAGGACAAACCCCGGGCGGCGGAGCGGGGGAGGCCGGCAACCGTCGCCAAGTCCCAACGTCCGCTCAGCCCGTCGAGCACCAGACGCTGCACATCCGACGGTGGTCGTTTCTGCCACCAGGGGAACCGCCAAGCGAGTGTCAGTTCGGCGTGGGCAATGCGTAGATCAGTGCCCGTGTCGGTCGGACCGTCGGGCAGCCCCCGCCGATGCCAACGCACCTCGGAGAGTTGGATCGGATCGAACAGGCCGCCCTGCATCCCGCCGATGCTCAGATCGTAGCCGCGCCGCGCCACCAGGCGGACGAGGACTCCACGGACCAAAAGGTGCCAGGACGGCGGACAGCACAACGCGCCGACCACCAGCGTCACGGCCAACAGCCACCAAAAACGCCGACGGGTCCGGTGACCCGGGGACGGACGGACCATCGCCAAATCGGCGGGTGGCGGCGCAGGTTCGCCGATTGCCGCAGCAGTGATCTCGTTGTCGGCGGAGGTGGAATGGGACACGGAACAAATAGCGGGCTGAACTTATCCACAGACGCGAGAAAGGGGAAGGGGATTCAAAAGAAGAGAAGAAAGGCGCGTTGCTTCTGACAAGATCGGTGCGTGGGCACCGTCCGCGCACGAGCCGCCTTTGAATCAACGCCGGGCCGCTGCGTTCGCCGGGGCCGGTGCGGTCGAGATCTCCAGCCGCTCGCCGGGTCCCAGTTTCTGCGCGAGTTGCTCGGCAAACCGCTTTTTTGCCTCAGCCACCAAGCCGTCGCGCAATGCCTTGAGACGCGCGTCGGTGTTCAAGTCGTTGACGGCCTGCGCATATTCGGCGGGCTGCATGTGGTTCCACAGCCCGTTGTCCATCGTCAGGATTTCGATGTTTTCCTGTTCGACGCTCAGTAGCCGGGGGGGCGGCATCTGCACAGAAACTACCGGCGGCGTGCCGTCCGCGATTTGCACGGAGAACGGTTGGGTCAAATCGAAGCCTGCCTTGAGCCGGAACGTGCCGCGCACCCGCAGCCGCTTGGTGCTGCCCATCCAAGTATCCTCGGTTTCACGTTCGACGAGCATTTCGCGTTCGACCACGGCGAGTTCTAGCACGGAACTGGATTGCTCGTAAACGACGTGCTCGTTGATGGTCACACGCGGTTGCATCCCCGCGACCGCCACAAATGCCCCCCGGACCTTGCTGGCCCAATCTTCCAGTTTGCCGCTCCCGGCCCCGAAGATTCGGAAGGGCAGGTTTTCCAATTGGTAAAAAACGAAGCCTGCCAGCAAAGCGGAGATCACGACGGTCCCCAGGATCACTTTGGCGCAACCGAGCTCCCGGCGTGGCTGGGTCAAAGGCGTGACGCTGGCAGCGTCAGATGGCTCGGGCTTCGACACCGGGAAGAATATCGCCATTCGGCAAGGGACACAACGAGTAACCCCAGGCCCAAAAAGGGTAGCGCCCCCCGCATCCGAATGGATACGAGAGGCGCCTGTTCCCCCCAGAACAATCTTCTAAATTGATGAGAAACTTATAACGCGACGATTCGGGTGCTGCAAGAACAATTATTAGTTTTTTTAATCTTTCTTTAGTTTGTAGGGAAAAAGGTGACGGGTTACTTGAGCAGACCGATTACGGCTCGTTCGAGCACGAGTCGCGGTTCTAGCTGCCCGGTAACGAGTTGCACGTTGGCGCGCAGGCAGGCGGTGAGACCATCCCGGAGGTGGTCTACCTCGAAGCGATGCGCTTCCGCCGCCGCGAAGCCAAGGCCGAACATGTTGACCGTGCCGTCTTTCTTGCGGGGCAGGTGCGCCGTCGCTTCCTCGGGCAGACGTTCCAACACCTTGCCGAAAGCGAAAGGCGACGCGGGTTTCGGCAGGCGATGGCGTTGCTGGAGGTCCTTGACCAGCAGAAGGTTGCGGACGGTCGGCACGAGCGCGACCAGCAGCAGGCCGATGGCGCTCTCGCCCTGATAGAGAAGCTGGTCGATAAGAGACAGCGCGGCCTCCAGATCACGGCGGCTGATGGCGTTGCCCAGCTCGAAGATGACCCCCGCCCGCGATATGGGCACCATCTGACGCACGAGCGCGGCGTTCACCTCGCGGCCATTTTGCCTGCCGAGGTAGAGATCGAGCTTTTCGAGTTCGTTGTCGATTTGCCGGGTGTCGCCGCCGGTCAGGAGTGTGAAAAGTTCGCTGGCGTCGCCGGTCAGCTCCAAGCCCCGGACCCGCGCACGCACCTCGACGAGCACGGCGGCTTCTTCCTCCCAACCGCTCTTGGTGGAGTCGAGCCGGTCGAAAACATGGACATCCGCCAGCTTGGACAGCCCCTTGTAGAAAGTGCGCCGCTTGTCGGTTTCCGTCGCGCTGAGAAGGAACTGCACGTCGGGCGAGAGTCCGGCCTGCAACACCGCAAGCAGGGATTCCAAGGCTTCAAGCACGCCCGCCGAGCGGCCAATCGGGCTGTCCGCCAGGACGTTCGCGCTCTTAAGCCAGACCAGCTTGCCACCGAAAAACGGGAGGGTTTGCAGGGCGGCAACCGTCTCGTGCACCCGTGCGGCCCCGGTGGCGGCATTATCCGCCGCGCCGTCGATGATCTCCACGCCGAACTCCCCGGCATCCGGCGGCGCGAGGCGTTCGGAGAGTTCGCGCGCCGCCACTTTGACCGCGCCCTCGTCGCTGCCGAGAACGGCGGTGATGTTTTTGGATTTGGCCACGGCGGCAAAGCTGACACCTTACGGCGTCGCTCCGCCCGCTGGCAAGTGCGCGGCCTTCCATTCCATCGCTTTCATGATCCGCGCCCGACCACTAGGGTGGTCGAAAAAGAGGAACTCTTCGATGGGGCCCGGATCGAGCTTGCGGTAGTCACCCAGCTTGAGCGCGGACTGGGCAAAGCCGTCTGGTTCGCGCGAGGTGTTGATGCCGAAGGAGTCGGCTTCCGCCTCGTACTCGTGGGTGAGCGCGTTGTTGATAGGCGTGGAAAGAAACTGAAAAACCGTGATGATCAACACCAGCAACGGCAAACCGGCAGGGTCGGCAATGTCCTGCACACCCCACCGCGTCCCGTAACGGCGGACTGCCGCCTCGAAAACGACCTTGGCCACAGCGAACATGATCAGGCATATGCAGGTCTGTTCGAGGATGATTTTGTAACTGTGGTTGAGGACGTAATGACCCATCTCGTGCGCCATGACCTGGCGGATTTCCGGCAGGGAACACCGGTTGATGAGGTTATCGTTGAGGGCGATCCGCGCCGAACCGAGGATGCCCGCCACGTTGGCGCTGATGCGTTTGGTTTGCCGGGAGGCATCAAACACGTACACGCTTTGCACGGGAATCTGATTGGCGCGCGCCATCGCCAGGATCGGTTCGCTCAGGGCGGGGTCCTTGAGCGGGGTGTAAGTGTTGAAGCGGGGTTCAATAAGCACCGGCCCAAGGGCGATCTCCACGATGATGAAGGCGATGACCACCGCGCTGCCCCAGAGCCACCAGGTGCGCGGCGCACGGCGGAACACCGCATAGAGCGCCGCGAGGACCAGCGGTAGGATGATCACGCTGACCAGAAAAGCCTTGAGCCAATCCACAAGCCATTGCCCGAAGTTCTGCGTCGCCATGTTGTACTGGTGTTCGCGGAAGAAATCCGTGTACACCGTTAGCGGGAAAGTCAGCACCGCCGTCACCACGGTATAAATGATCCCATAGGTGGCGACCCGCAGGAACCGGCCCTGAAACCGGTTGAACACGGTATCACGCCACCGCGCGGACCATCCGGCTTGGAGCAGGAGCAGCGAAATAGCGCTCGACAGCAAAGCATTCCAAAGGATGAGCCAGTAGCCGCCCTCGAAGTACGCATCCGAGCGGGCGCGTGCGGCAGGGGGCACCGTGGCGAGATAGGCGCGGGTAGCAGCGACGGGGTCAATATTGGGGCCGCTGGCCTCGGCGGGGATCGGCCCCAGCGGAGGCGGTTCGGCGTGGAGAGCAGGGGCCAGACAAAACAGTGTGACCAACCAGAACGCGGTGAAACAAATCATTCTGCGGACGCAGGAGTTCCTCATGCGCCGGAGTTTAAAGACGCTGACGGTCGCTCGACAAGACTGATGTTCACCGTTGCAGTCAGAAATCCGGCCAGGCCGTCTTCATCTCGGCAAGCGGGCGTAGGCCTGGGTAAACGCAGCGTAGGTCGGATACTTGTCGCCGTAAAATTTCGGGATGGCGTTCGGGAGGTCTTCCCCTGCGAGCAGCGCGCCGAACAGTCGCTGGAATTGTTCGGGCGGCGTGTTCGTCATCAGGAAGCGCACGAGCCGCTCCGCGTTTTCGTAGAGTTGAAAAACGGCGTTGAGGTCGGTGGGATACTGGGGGATGGCGAGAATCTGATCGACGGACAGCAAAGGCGTGCGGGCGTGCTGGAGCAGGCGCTGGTTGTATTGGCCCATGCGAGCCCCGGTGCTCCGGCCGCTCATCTCCTCGGCAAAACCCTCGCTCAGCCAGAGCGGCGGGTAGCGGTGGAAAATGCGCGCGACGATGGCGTGGGTCGTCTCGTGGGCGAGCAGTTGCGAATTAAACATGCCCG
>CAXSED010000113.1:0-12392 GCA_964236475.1 uncultured Chthoniobacterales bacterium | reverse complement strand
ACTACAACCGCGCGCTGGGCGAGAAACGCGCCGGGGCGGTGCGCGAGGCGCTCATTGACGACGGGGTCGATCCGGGGCGCATTCAGACGGTGAGCTTCGGCGCGGAGATGCCGGTCGATCCAGGCTCGAACGAGAGCGCGTGGGCGAAGAACCGGCGGGCGGAGTTCGGGGTGACGCGGTGAAGGGTCAATTTGCCGCTCTGAGTAGCAGGCGCTTCCCCACTCTTCATCCGAATGAAAGTAAGTTTCACCGTATTGCTCGCTTTCGTTGCGGTGTCCATTTTCGCAGCCTGTACAACGAAGGAGTCGGAATATAGTTACACCCCCAAAAGCGGTTGCGTTCCTGATGCGAAGACGGCGATTAAAATAGCGATTGCAGTATGGGAACCCATTTATGGTGTCAGAGAAATTGCCGAAGAAAAACCGTACGTTGCCATGCTGAAAGACGGGATTTGGATTGTAGAGGGATCTCTACTATCCCAAGATTTTGCCCGGGGTATCGCCGCCGTGGGTGGAACCGCCGAAGCGGAAATATCGCAAAAAGACGGACGCATCATACGCATCAGCCACAGTCGATGAAAACTTCTGCCACATATTCTGCCTGCCATCAGGTTACTTGCCCGCGACAAATCGGCGCGTTATTTTCCCTGCCATGAGCACCGTCAAAGATATCGAGTCGGCTATCCGTCAGCTTTCTCGTGCCGATCTCGCCGCGTTGCGAACATGGCTCGCGGGGTTCGATGCGGACGCTTGGGATCAAGAGATCGCGGCAGATGCTCAGAACGGGCGGTTAGATGCTTTCTACGAAAGCTTGCAAAAGGAGAACGAAGGCCAGCCTGACATCCCGCTCAGCAAAAGCTTCGGTCAACAGAACGGTTGACGCTGGTGGCTGAAAATCCCAAGTCGAGAACAGAATGAAATCCTCGACCAAGAAAAGCTTTCGTAGCTGTCTCCAATCGCTGCCGCCCGAAATCCTTGCCTTGGCCGTCAAAAACTTCCACCTGTGGCTGCGCGATCCACGCCATCCTTCCATCCAATTTAAAAAGGTGGGCCGTTTCTGGTCTGCTCGTGTAGGCAGCGATTATCGTGCGTTGGCAATTGCGACCGATGAAAGCGTGGAATGGTTCTGGATCGGTCCGCACGACGAGTACGAGCGCCTCATCAAAAGCATCTAATTTCCATGCACTCCTTTCACTATCATCAAGGTCAGCTCCGCTGCGAGAGCGTAGACCTCGCCGCGCTCGCCGTCGAACACGGTACGCCGCTCTACGTTTACAGCGCGCAGACGATCCGCGACCATTACCGCCGTCTCGACGCCGCGCTTGCCGGGTTGGACCATCTGATTTGTTACGCAGTGAAGGCCAACAGTAATTTGGCTGTGTTGAACCTGCTCGTCGGCGAACGCAGCGGGTTCGACATCGTGTCGGCGGGGGAGCTTTTCCGCGTGGTCCACGCCGGAGGCAAGCCCGAGTGCTGCACGTTCGCGGGGGTCGGGAAGACACGGGAAGAGATCGAGTACGCGCTACGCAAAGGGGTGTTGTCTTTCAACGTTGAGAGCGAGGCGGAACTGGAAATGATCAACGCCGTGGCGCACGATTTGAACCGCCGTGCGCCGGTCGCCCTGCGCATCAACCCGGACGTGGATATCGGCGGCCATAAATACATCTCTACCGGCAAGAGCGAGAACAAGTTCGGCGTCGGCATCGACCGCGCGTTGGAAGTGTATAAAGCCGCGTCGCGGATGGAACACGTCCGGTTGCGAGGGGTGCAGATGCACATTGGCTCGCAGATCACCGAGGCCGGGCCGTTCGCGCAGGCGGTGCAGAAGGTCGCGCCCGTGGCGGCGGAGTTGAAACTCGAATACGGCATCGAATTTTTCAGCGTCGGCGGCGGCTTGGGGATCGTGTATAAATCCTCGCTCCAGAGCGGGCAGGAAGCGTGGTGGCGGCAGGACGGCGCGCAGGCGACTCACGCGCTGACCGTCGAAGAATATGCCGCGGCGATCGTGCCCACACTCCAGCCGCTGGGACTGCGGATTTTGCTGGAGCCGGGGCGGTTCATGGTCGGCAACGCGGGCGTGCTGCTGAGCAGCGTGCAGTATTTGAAGACGACGGCCAGCGGCAAGAAATTCGTGATCGTGGATGCGGGCATGAACGACCTGATCCGGCCCGCGTTGTACGAGGGCTACCACGAGGTCGTGCCGGTGCGCGAACCGGCGGAGAACGATCCGCGCGAGGCGGCGGACGTGGTCGGCCCGGTGTGCGAGAGCGGCGATTTCTTTGCTCAGGCGCGGGAACTGCCGCCGCTGCGCCAGGGCGAACTCATCGCGCTGATGAGCGCGGGGGCGTACGGGTTTACGATGTCGTCGAACTACAACTCGCGCCCGCTGTCGGCGGAGGTGCTGGTCGATGGCGAACAGGCGCAGGTGGTCCGCGAGCGGCAAACGCTTGAAGACCTCATCCGGGGTGAGCGGCTACCCAAATTCGAATGCTAAAACATCCGAGGAAAATCGCTGCACGATCTGTCCCGGTTTGCTTAAACAGCCTGGATCATCCTCAGGAGAGGCGGGAGCGAAGAACAACGGGCGGCAGCCCATGTTTTCCGCACAGACTCGTGAAGATCAGCTCTACGAGGCTGGCGATTGGCCTACGGCAGCCGCCGCTGGCACGATGATGGGATCGGGGTAGGGACCGGGGTCGCCGTGGAACAACAATTCGTTGCCGCTTTGATCCAGGATGCCGCCGTACACTTCCACGTTCTTGATGAAGACCGGGATTTTCGGCTGCTTGGGTCCGTACACCACTTTGCCGCCCACGATGGTGTACGACCGCGCCCCGCTGACGTAGGCCGCACCCGTGGTCTTTGTCGACCCCTCCGTGAAGGCCGCCAACGTGCCGAAATAATCAATCACGACATCATTGATAACCGTCTTGGCAAATACCTCGCCGTCAGTACGAACGTACAGCGCGAAGGTGCCGGTGGTGCGTTGGCCCGCAGCCGTGGTCTGAATGGCCGTGCCCGTGTAGGTGCGCGCGACCGAGATGTTCGCCTGGGCGAGCAGGGGCCGGGCACTCCCTAGAGACAGCAGCAGCGCGCCAGCAAAGAGCAAGGTTTTCACGCGAGAGTTCATAAACAGAAGGAATGAAGGCAAGTGAACAGATATCTCCTGTGCTAACAGGTTTCGGACAAGCGCAAAGCTATCCATGCCAGTTCCATCGGCAACCACAAGATAATTTTTCCCGTGGTTGAATTACTTTGCTTGCAGAGTCAAGGCAGGGTTGCTGGACTAGCCCAATCCTGATTAACCGACAAACAACCTGCTCAAAACATTATCAACAATCCATATGAAGGCTTTATTTGTGGGGCGGCTTACCGGCGTCCTTTTTGCCATCGTCGGCATTCTTGGATGCGAAGCTACCCCGCTCGGGCAAGGAACCACCGCTGCCACCACCGGATTTCTACAGCCGCGTGCTATCTTCACAAAGCCCGCGCTGGTCCTCGTGCCACTTTCCGCGCGGCAGAACGTGCTCGCCGTGAAATTTAAACAGGATCGTAAGATGCGCGCCTACGGCGGGCGCGTCTACGACATGGGTGCTAACGCGGGTGCTTCTCCCCTCGATTTCACGGCGTACCAACCCACCCTTGCCAGCCTCAACGCTTACTGGTATCCGCTCCACCATAAATTGAGCGAGCAATGGCTGGACACCATGCGGGCGCAGGGAGAAGCCAATGCAGGTCAGGAGTTGCCCGACCTGAACACCACCATGCTCGTCACCGTGCCCACCGGGTACGGCGCTCAAGAGGTGGCCAACCTGATCAACTCCGTGGCTGAGGTGGAGTACGTCGAGGCGGTCCTGCAACCCAGTTCTGCTTCTCCCGGCGACCTTTCCCGTTTTCAGGACTACCTCCATCCTTGGTCAGGCTCTTCGACGCGGTTCTCCGGCGCGCAAGCCAGCGGCATCAACGCTGAGTACGTCTGGAGCCAATTTACTACTCGCGGGAAACTGAGCAACGGCACGAAGATCAAGGTCGCGGTTATCGAGCGGAGCATTAATTTGTCTCACATCGAGATGTCAGCTGCGGTAAATGCTGGTGGAGCACCCTCTGGTCTTTCGGGTGACAACGAGCACGGGGTGGCGGTAGCCAGCATCATCGGTGGGTGTAATGATGGCATCGGAATTGTCGGCATCGCCTCCCAGGTTCAACTCTACATCGTCTTCGATGGTGTTAACACCGACAGCGGCGATCCGGCGGTTGAAGCGTTGGACACGGCATGGAACACCGTGGGCGCAGGGGGCATCATCAACGTTTCCCAAGCTTATCCCGTCTTCGTCAAAGGCAACGTGAACGACGGCATCCCCGACAAAACGGTGCAGTTTCCAATCACCTACATGAAAACGGAGTACAACACGGTCTTTTCGATCAACGAGGCGAACACCACGGTAGTGCTGGCAGCCGGCAACTCGGGGGATCTGCTCGACGGCTACGACATCAATCTGCCCATCGCCCAGCACCCGTTCACGGTGAACTCGAGCTACCCTGCCGGGACCGGCGCCATCCCGGGGGTCGTCTACGTCGGGGCGAGCGCGGTCAGGAGCAACACCCCGCTCTCGCGCTGTGATTTCAGCACCAGCGATCCGGCGAACAACTCATCCAATTACGGGTATGTCGTCGCCCTGCAAGGCTGGGGAGAGTACGTGGAAGCCGCCGGGCAGTACAACCCGGGGAACGGCACCGACGGAAACTACCTCGCCGACGGGGACAACTCCGCGTACACCGGTGGGTTCAACGGCACCGCCGCCGCCACCCCGATGGTCACCGGCGCGCTCCGCTCCTCCAAGCGGCTAACCTACAAGAGGGTCAGGCACTGCTGACGCCGCTCCAACTCAAAACGAAGCTGCGGAAAACAGGTTTCAAGCAGGTGACAGGCGGCGCACCGACCTACCATGGCGCCTCGGAGAAGATCGGCACGCTGCCAAACCTCCAAATGGCGACCGCCGCCATCCCTGGTTCGGTGAGCCAGTCCTCCCTCGCTCCTCAACCCACGGCGGACCAGGAAGCATCGACGCCCGGCCAGAACTATCCGAGCTACGAACAGCCCGGGCAACCGGAACCCTGAAAGACACGCACAACCAAGCGGGGAGGGCACACCCTGCAGGACGCCTTCCCGATCGACCATCGTCGCAGGGGGCGGCGTTGCCGCGTGGAATTGCGATGGAGCGACAGGGAGCGCGGCGGGATTGACACCGGCACGATTTCCGCTACATATTTCGCGCGCCGCAACGGCACCGCTGCCGTCATTCACTCCCATGAAAACCGCCCGTTTCCTTCTTTCCGCCGGTTTGCTCTGCACGCTCTCCGCGCCCGCCGCTCTCCGCGCCCAGGGGACGCCGGACAGCGCCAAGGTCCGCACCGCCGCCTACAACGTCTCGACCCAGCCCGCCACACGCACGGAGCCGCCTCCCGTCGTCAACGGGCCGCCGCGCGAATATGTCCTGCTCACGGGCAGCTCCTCGCTCATCGAGTGGGAAAAGTACAAAACCGTGCCGCACGATCAGTTCTGGGGCAGCTTCGTGCGCGCCACGCGCACCCGGTTCCAGCAGCTCCAGAAGGAGAACGGCAACGACCCCAACGCCACCTACACCTGGCTTGTCTTCGAGGACGGCTACCGGGCGCGCGGCGAACAGGACCACCAAGACTACATCTCCGATATCAACTCGGTGCGCGACAAGTATCACCTCAACCTCGTGCCCGTCAAAAACGGCAACGATGTGATCAACTACCTCAACAACGGCCAGGACCGGGGGCGCATCAAGGTCGCCGATTTCGAGTACTTCGGCCACTCCAACCGCTGCTGCTGGATGTTCGACTACAGCAACAACATCGACAGCGCGTCGAAGAACTTCCTCCACGAGGACCAGCTCGTCGCCATCCGCCGCAACATCTTCGCGCGCAACGCCTTCGTGAAAAGCTGGGGCTGCCACACCGGCGAGGAAATGAGCAAGAAATTCCACGACGCCACGGGCACCCGCATGATCGGAGCCGTCGGGCGGACGGATTTCTCGACCCGCGATGAGGTGACCAACGGCATCATCCCCACGCTCAGTTCCGCTGACGGCAAGTGGGTCTACTAAGAGAAGGATGAAGGACGAGGGATGAAGGCGGAGCAGAGTGCTGCCCACCTGTCTCTCTTTTCTGCTTTCATCCTTCATCCTTCATCCTTCATCCTTTTCTTCATGGATTACGCACAGATCGAAGCGACCTATCACCTGTCCTTTTTCGACCTGCTCCAGCAGGCGCGCGCCGTGTACGAGGCGCATTGGCCCGAAAAGGACGAGATGCAGCTCTGCACGCTGCTGAGCATCAAGACCGGCGGTTGCAGCGAGGACTGCGGCTACTGCGCGCAGAGCGCCCGGTACACCACGGGCGTCAAGGCCGAGCGGCTCCTGGGCACGCCCGAGGTGCTCGCCGCCGCCCACCAGGCCAAGGCCAACGGCTCGACGCGCTTCTGCATGGGCGCGGCGTGGCGCGGAGTGCGCGCCGGGACCGAGAAATTCGAGCAGGTGCTCGACATCGTGCGCGAGGTCTCGCAACTGGGCATGGAAGTGTGCGTGACGCTCGGCCAACTCACCGGCACCGAGGCCGCGCTGCTCAAGGAGGCGGGCGTCACCGCCTACAACCACAACATCGACACCTCGCCGGATTATTACCCGGAGATCGTGACGACGCACACCTTCCAGGACCGGCTGGACACCATCAAAGCCGTGCAGGACAGCGGCATGGCGTTGTGCTGCGGCGGGATCGTCGGCCTGGGCGAGACCATCGACGACCGGCTCAAGATGCTGGCCGTGCTCACCAGCCTGGACCCCGCGCCCGAGAGCGTGCCCATCAACTGCTTGATGGCCATGCCCGGCACTCCGCTCGAAGCCCAGCAGCCGGTGGACATTTTCGACCTCGTGCGCTTGATCGCCACCACCCGCATCGCCTTGCCGACCGCGCGGGTGCGCCTCTCGGCAGGCCGCACGCGCCTGAGTCCCGAAGGACAGGCGCTCTGCTTTTTTGCCGGGGCGAACTCGGTGTTCTACGGGGATAAGTTGCTCACCGCCGCCAACCCCGCCGCCCGCGCCGACCTGGCGTTGCTGCGTGCGCTCGATCTACACCCCCACACGCTCCCAGTTGCGGTAGCCGCCACGGCGGAAAATAATTCGCCGCTGCTGGCAGAAATCCGTTGACTTCCGGCGGGAAATCCAGGCACATTCTCCCTCGAATGAAGAAGCTCCTCCCCCTCTTAATTTCTTACGTGCTGATGCAGGGCCAGTGTTTTGCTCTCAGCGGCGGACCCGTTTACGGCGGCAACGGCCATGTCAACACCGTTGGTTCCTACTCCGGCATCCTGCAAGGCGTGACGGAAGTGGATCCCTCCACGTCCAGCGCGACCGCGATTCCGGGGGACACGGTCCCTGGCGGAGAAACGAGCAGCACTTCTTCCAACGCGCTCGGGCTGTTCGATCTGGTCGTGCCTGGCACGACGACGGCCACCGGCGGGTTCCTGCTCTTTGCGGACGGGGAGGTGTTCGGCGGCACGATCACGGCTTCGGTCGACCCGGACAGCGCCAAGCTCTCGGGCATCGTGGACGGCACGTTCAGTTTCAGCGAGACGATCATTACCAGCGGCACGACCACCACGACCGTCAGCACGGTGAGCGCGCAGGCCGTCGGGATGATCACCGCCCGGATCGCGGCTTCCGGCAACCGCTCGGTCACGGCGGCGCGCCTGACCGGCTCAGCCGACCTGGAAGTCAGCTTCGGTGAAGTGGACACCTCCACCAACCAGCCGATCATCGCCCGGGACATTACTTTCACCGTGTCCGGTTTCCAGACGACCACGTCCACCGCGACCACCAGCACCATCGGCACGGCCACCTCGACCGGCACCAGCGGCGCGACCTCCGGTTAGTTTCGGGAGCGTTGTTCGGCCCACGGGCAGCGGACCCTCCTTCTTCATCAACGACACGGGCGCGGCGAAAGCTGCGCCCGCGTTTGCTTTTTGGCGGACATGGCGTGATGTTTTTTCGCTTGCCGCCACCCTCCGAGCCAAACCTCTCTCTGGAAGTCCTGCCCTCCATTTTGTCCTGTCGCCACGAGAACCGGCGCCAGGCCGCGTTCACCCTGCTGGAGGTGATGACCTGCGTGCTCGTGATTTTGATCCTGCTCGTGATGTCGGCACCGCTCTACAACCAGGTCGTCCGGCGGGCGCAACGCACCAGTTGCATGTCCAACCTCAAGGGCCTGCACACCGCCGCCAACCTCTACTTGCAGGAACACCGCATGTGGCCCCAGGTGGGCACCAAGGGCGTCGATCCCAAGACGGTGGCCACCAATTGGATCAGCACGTTACAGCCCTACGGGTTAAACCAGATCAACTGGATTTGTCCGACCCAGCAGTCCGTGCTGCAAAACCCGGACCTCAGCGACCCCGACAACATCCGCATCGACTACATGGGCACGCCCTTCGACCGGAACCCGATGACGCCGACGCGCTGGGCCACGCAGCCCTGGTTCATGGAGAGCGGCGACGTGCATGGCAATGGCAACCTGGTCATTTTCCCCGACGGTCACATCCAGGAAATCGGCGATTTCCTTTCGTTGATGAAGAAGACGGCTAAGCATTGAGAGGTAGCCGGTGGCGTCAGCCTGGCGGGCAGACGACTTCCGACATTCCTCTTTACGAACTCGCCACGGCCTCCGTTTCGGGTTCCAACACCGCGAAGGGCCGAATCTGCTCCAGAGCGTCGGTGAGCGTCGTGACCACCTTGTCCGCCGACAGGCGTTCGCGGCGGCGGGCGAGTTTCGCCTCGTCCACTTCGGCATCCCACAAACCCACGACGATGTGCAGGCCCGGCAACCGGGACCGCAGCAGCTTGCACAGATACCGCGTGTGCAGGGTGTCGTGCGGCGGGGTCGCCGAGATGCAGACCGTGGTCGCCCCGGCTTCGGCGACCAGCGTGACCATCTCGTTGGCCAAAGTTCTGAACGAGAGCGATTCCGTCTTGTAGCCCTCTCCTTCCAGAATCTGGGCGAGCATCACGGCAACGATCTCGTCCGCTTCGTCCGCCGCCGGCAGGCAAAATACCGGGTGCTTAGACAACGCCGCCGTCGCGGCGACGGACACGGTCTCGACGGGTTCCCCGGTGGTTTGACCGTCTTTCGCGTCCTGCTCCTTCTTGGCGTCCTTGATGCTCTGCGCGGTGGCGTTCGCGCCCATCTCATCCACCATCTCGCGCGTGGCGTCGAAGATAAACCGCTGCCGCCGGGCGTCCAGCGCACCGGCCTGTTCCTCGCGTTCCGCCGCCGCCAGCGCGGGCACGAAGAGCGAGGAATATGTTTCCGCGAGCGTGTGGTCCGCATGGTATTCCTCGGCCACGGCAGAGGCTTCGTGGCGGTCCAGGGCCAGGAGCCGCTGGTAATAACGGTCATTGAAGGTCAGCGTCGGCTCGTCGCCCAGGATGGCTTCGAGGAAGCTCATGCTGGGGATGTATTTGCCCAGCACGGCGACGCACACGGTCAACGGCGTGGCCAGCAGCAGGCCCACCCCGCCCCAGAGCCACGTCCAGAAGATCGTCGCCAGCATGATCGCCACGGGCGACAGGCCGGTGTGCGCGCCGTAGAGCCAGGGTTCGAGCACGTTGCTGGTGACGAGTTCGATGGTGGCGAAAAGCGCGAGCGTCTCGATGGGCATCCGCCAGGTGGAAGTTACCGCCAGCGAGAGCAGCAAGGGGAAGGCCAGCGAAATCCACGCCCCGACGTAGGGAATAAAGCGCAGCAGGATCGCCAGCAGCCCCCACAGGAATGCGTTGGGCACGCCGATGAAGAGCAGCCCGGTCCCGACCAGCACGCCGAAGATCGCGTTGATGATGCATTGCATCGTCAGGTAGCCCGTGACCTTGCTGCCCGCCTCGTCGAGCGCCTGGGTCGTCACGTTGAGCCGTCCCCGGCCAATGAGGTGGATGATGCGGTCGCGCAGGTCTTCGTGCTTGATGAGCATGAACAACACGAACACGAGGACCACCGCCCCCGTGCCCAGCGGGCCGACCACCGGGCCGACGACGCTCTGGATCACCTCGCCGATGCTGGTGGCGGGCTGGACCACCTCCACCTTGGAAATCTTGTCCTTCCCGGCGGAGAGGTAGGAGTCGGGGCGGGTGGCGTTGGCCGGAGCCGCGACGCCCGGCACCGTGGGCGAACCGTCGGGCTTGCCGTTGGCATCGGTGGCCGTGCCGGAGATTTGCTGGCCGAGGTCCTGGATGGTTTGCGTGGCCTTGCTGAGCTGGCTGTTGGGGTCGGTGTGCTTGAGCGCCTGGATGCGGTGGGCGATGTTGTCCTTGTAGCCGGGCAGCTTGTAGGTCAGGTCGAGCAGTTGCGTGCCAACCAGGTAGCCGACGCCCGCGAGGATGGCCAGGGCGATGCCCACCGCGAGCAGCACCGCCGGGATGCGCGGCAAGCGCCAGCGTTCAAAACGCCGGACGAGCGGATTGAGCAGGAAGCTGAAAAGCATCGCCAGCGCCAGCGTCACGAAGATTTCCTTCATGAAGTACAGCACGGCCACCACGATGATGATCAGCAAAACCGAGACCAGCGTGGCAAATTTGTCGGACGAAGTGGCGGGGGCAGCAGGGAGCATGGGGATGGACGGCACGGGTTGCGCTGGGAATCGGGGCGCGATGGGGCGGCGCGGGTATGGAGACGACCGGCGAGCAAAGAACAGTGAGTTCCCAGCCCCAGCAGGGACTGGAGATTATCCGATGGCCACTTCCTCCAGTGCCGCCTCGAACAACGCCACCTGCGGCTCGCCGTCCGCGCCGACGATCACCCCGCGCGCCAGCGTCGGCGTGTTGAAAACTGCCGTGGGCCGGCCCGCCGGGTCCAGCGCGATCACCCCGCCGCGCCCGCCACGGGCGGTCAGCTTTTCGGCCATCGCCGCCCGCACGGCTTCGGCCAGCGTCTTGCCGCCGTGTTCGACGCGTGCGGCGATGTCGTGCGCCAACACCGCCCGCAGGAAATATTCGCCCTGCCCGGTGCCCGAAACCGCGCCCACGGCGTTGTCGGCGTAGGTGCCCGCGCCGATGATCGGCGTGTCGCCCACCCGGCCCGCGCGCCGCTCATGGATACCGCCGGTGGACGTGCCCGCCGCCAGGTTGCCCGCCGCGTCCAGCGCCACCGCGCCCACGGTGCCGGTCGTCGCGTGGTCTTTGGCCGGGGAAAAATAGGCGTCCCCGACGAATTCCAGCCCCGTTTCCCGTGCGAATTGCTCCGCGCCGTCGGCTACCAGCAAGACGTGCGGCGTGCCTTCCATCACCCGGCGCGCCAGCCGGATCGGATTTTTGACGCGGTGCAGGTGCGCCGCCGCGCCTGCCGGGCCGCGCCCGTCCATGATGCTGGCGTCGAGATCGAAACTGCCGCCGGTGTTGCGGACCGCCCCGCGCCCGGCGTCGAAGCACGCGCTGTCTTCCAGCGAGCAGATCGCCGCCTCGACCGCCTCGACGCTGCCGCCGCCCCGGCGCAGAATGTCGTGCCCGGCACGCAGGGCCGCCGTCAATGCCGCGCGCATGGCGGTGGTTTGCGCGAAGGAGTATTCGTCGGGGCGGCGGGTATCCGCGCCGCCGTGGATGAGCAAGGTGATGGGATTCAAGGCTGGCAACGTGTCAGTGGCCCCTTGGCCTGTCCACCGCGCTTTTCATCGCGTCTGGCCACGCCTCCGTTGCCGGTGTCCGGGCGTCACACTTTTGGGAGGGACTCCGGTGTGAGGACGGCCTGCTCCACCTGTGCGCGTTCCTGCCGAATCGTGTTCCTGGCAATAGGGAATGATGTGCTCCGCCCATCAGTCATCGAAGGGAGCCGTCTGCAAGCCGCAATTGTAACATCGGCCAGCGGTACGCTGAAGAATTCCTTCGCGTTGCGCCCGGCTCTAAAGCTTCCGACGGCGTTTCTTGGTTGGCCGGATGCTGCCGTCACTCGATTGAACTGGCGTCATCTGAGAATCGTAAGGAGCGCGGCAAAGGGCATGACAGCTAAGCTCAGCGGCTGGTTAGGAATGTGTGGAGCCATGGGATTGCCCGTACGATGTTGTATAAGCAGCAACAGTTCGCACACATGAAGGACAAATAATAAGGCCATGCAGATATATCGGAGGTGGTGTCGTCAAGGTCCCGCAACTCGTCTATTTCCTGTTCTTTGAGTCCGGTCTCGGTCTTTTGTCGTCTCAACTCCTCGCGCCGCTGGAATATTTTCCTCCTTGTTGGTTCGAGTCGAAGAAAAAACAGGACCGCTAATACGATGCTGGGTAGTGGTTCTTAGTAAGTGATTGGCCGATGGTTGTACTCGTGGACGAACAGG
>CAXSED010000112.1:0-12438 GCA_964236475.1 uncultured Chthoniobacterales bacterium | reverse complement strand
CATGCTCGGCGCGCTGGTGCTGCCCTACGTGCTGCGCTGGCTCGCCGGGACTTGAATCATTTTCCGGTCGGCGGCAGCGGCGGCAATTCGGCGTACTGCCAGACCCAGTCGCCCTCGGTCTCCTTGAGACGCCCGGGCGTTTCCCGGACGATGGCCCCGCCGTCGTCACGCGCGTTCCAGCCGATCCCGTACAGCCGGTAGCGGCCATCGGGCGTCGGGCCATAGCGCAGCGGCGCGCCGTCGATCACGTCGGTTGGCACGCGCGGCAGATAAGCGGGCACGAGTTCATCTAGCCGCGCCGGATACGCTTGGTGGTCGAGAAAGAACCGCTCCAGCGCGCAGGCGGTCACGGCTTCGTCCAGAGAGGTTTGCAGCCGGACATCCTTGCGGCTGATACCGTCGAAAATTGGCAGCATCAACCCGGCCAACATTGTCCGAGGCGAGTGAGACCACATGGAGCACATGCGCAGGTCCGCTTGGAATTTATCTTGGAGAAAACGGTGTGCCTTCACATCCACCGCTTCGATGAAATCGTTTTGCATGGAGCGGGCGACAACCGCCTTGTTGAAATCGAACCAGCCGCGCGGAATTGCACCGGAGCCGAGCCACGCCAACCAACTGATTTTCGGGTCCGTAAAGGGATCGATGGACATAAGGAAAGCTGTCAGGTTGCCGTGGTCCCTCATAAAATCGATCCCGCGCAGGTTATAAGCGCGCTCGCCCCGAAGAGTCGCCATGTAATCCGTCAGCAGATCGAACCGCTGCAAATCCGCCTGGAGCCGGGTGAGTTCGTCGACGGACCAGCGGCGGTCGGCTAGGCCCTCCCACACCGGAGGGAGGGACAATCCCAGGCAGGTGATTTCCACGAGGTGGGCGATCACGACGGGATCATGGCGCATGTCGCCGCAGAGCCGCCAGCAGAGTTCGAGGTCGCGCAGAGCGGCCTCCGCCTCGCCGTTGGCAAGGTGCGCGGAGGCGCGCAGGCGCAACGTCTGGACAATGTGCTGCTGCGGGTTGTATTGGGGCAGCGCCGTCACATAGGGATTGTCGGTGTCCCAGGCCACGGGGAAACGGGTCAGCGGACGTTGCGCGGCGGCCTGCGCCAGTTCATCCAGCACGGGTGAATAGCGAGTCAGAGCCAGCAGCAGGTCGGCGGCAGGCGTCTGTGGCTGGGCGGCGTGCGGGAATTCGGCCTTTCCACGATAGCCGCGCTGCCAGCCGAGCAGATCCGTGTGCTTGGCTGTTTCCCAACCGCCCGGCGCGAGACCCGGCGGACGGATGCCGGGGTAAGGCATCTCGTCCATTTCCTTGGAACGCTGGGCCAGACGGTCGAACGTGTAAACATGGGTTCTAGAATCGACCTTGTACTGGAACTCTCGGACAAAAAGCGGGGCCAGCGCCAGATTTTGGTCGTCGGGAATCGGTGGCGGTACGAACCGACGCCAGTCGAGGGTTTCACCCTTCGCTTCCAGGTCTTTTTGCACGGCGGCAAAAGCCCGCGCGCCGCGCCAGTCTTCCTCCGCGTAGAACAGGGCGATGGCCATCGCCGCGCAGAGCACGCAAGCGACCAGTGCCATCCAGAAACGGCGTGCGCCGCTGTGAAAACGTAAAGGAGGGGGGTGTTGCATTGGAGTCACGCGCAAGGAATTATCTGTACAGAGAGGGTTGCTTTTTTGCGAGGATTGTTGCACATGGAACCCAGCAACTAGGGACTCATGGCATGAGCAGCGGCAACGGCAGCAGGAACGGCGCGGCAGGGGCGTCATCGTTCGAGTTTCGACTCAACGGTGAATCTGTGCGGGTGGAAGGCTTATCGCCCAACACCACGCTGCTCGATTTCCTGCGCGCCCGTGGTTGCCGGGGCACCAAGGAAGGCTGCGCGGAGGGCGACTGCGGCGCGTGCTCGGTGGCGGTCGTTGAACGGGATGCCCACGGCACGCCGCGCCACCGGGCGATCAACAGTTGTCTCGCGCTGCTGCCGATGGTCGCGGGCCGGGAAGTGGTCACGGTCGAGGGCGTGGGCGGCCCGGCGAAGAACGCGTTGCACCCTGTCCAGCAGGCGATGGTCGAGCGGCACGGTTCGCAGTGCGGCTACTGCACCCCGGGTTTCGTCGTTTCGATGTTCGAGGCGTACGGGCGGGAGGACTTGCGCGAACGCTGGCAGGTGTCCGACGCGCTCTGCGGCAACCTGTGCCGCTGCACGGGTTACCGGCCCATCGCCGACGCCGCGTCCGCCGCCTTTTGCGCCCGCGCGGCGGCAAACACCGCCGTCATCCCGGGGTCGACGCCGCTGGTCGATCCACCGGCCCTCAACTACGCCACAGGCAAATTCCGTTTTTTACAGCCGGGGACCCTGGCCGAACTGCTGGCCTTGCGCTCGCAATATCCCACCGCCCATCTGCTCGCCGGAGCGACGGAACTGGGCCTGGAGGTGAACAAGAAATTCTACCGGTTCGAGACGTTGATTTCCGTCGCCGCCGTGCCGGAACTGGGTCGGGTGGAACGCACGCCGGAAGGTTGGAGTTTCGGGGCAGCGGCCACACTGACGCGGATCGAGGAAGCGTTGCGCGCCGACGGCGACGATTCGCCGCTGGCCCCGGCGAACGCCGCCTTGCTTAAGATGTTGTGGGTATTCGGCGCGCGCCCCATCCGCAACCGTGCCACGCTCGGCGGCAACCTCGTCAACGCCTCGCCCATCGGCGACATGGCCCCGGTGCTGCTCTCGCTGGGAGCCTCCGTGCGGCTATGCTCTGCGGCGGGAGAACGCGTGGTGACTCTGGACGTATTCTTCACCGGCTACCGGAAAACGTTGCTGCGGCCAGATGAGGTATTGTGCGAAGTATTGGTGCCGGTGACTCTGGAGGAAGAGTGCAGCGGGACGCGCCGCACTTCTTCAGAAAATGATAGGAATGTTGGAACCGTTCTGGCGGATGCCTTCAAAGTATCGCGCCGCCGGGAGATGGACATCTCGGTGGTGTCGGCGGGATTTCGAGTGGAACTGGACTTTGATGGGTTCGTAAGAAACGCGCGGTTGGCCTACGGGGGGGTTGCCGCCACCCCTACCCGCGCGCGGCAAACCGAATCCGCCCTCCTCGGCCAACCCTGGACCCGGGAAACCATCGACGCCGTCCTGCCCGTGCTGGCGGCGGAGTTCGCTCCGATCAACGATGTGCGCGGCTCGGCGGAATACCGGCGCGGGTTGATCACCAGCCTGTTCGAGAAATTTTTCCTGTTGGACGGCCAGCCCGAGTTCGCGCTGGATCGCCGCCCTCTCGCCGCGCCGCCGGAACTGCCCGTGGACGCCCCCGCGCCGCACGAGAGCGCGGTCGGCCACGTCACCGGCTCGGCCCGCTACGTGGACGACGCCCGCCCGCCGCAGGGTCAGCTCGAAACCTGGCCCGTGTGCGCCCCCCATGCCCGGGCGCGGATCGTGCGGCGCGACGCCAGCGCGGCCCGCCAGATGCCCGGCGTGCGCGCCATCCTGATGGCCGAGGACGTGCCCGGCGAGAACGATGTCGGCGCGGTCCGCAAGGACGAAATTCTGCTCGCCGACCAGGAGATTTCCTTTCACGGCCAACTCGTCGCGCTGGTCGTCGGCGACACGCTCGAAGCGTGCCGACTCGCGGCGGACGCGGTCAAGATAGAATACGAGCCGCTTCCGCCGCTCCTGACGATCCCGGACGCACTGGCGGCGGAAAGTTTCCACACCGCGCCACACCACATCCGGCGCGGCGACGCCGACGCGGAACTCGCGCGCTTGGACCACACGCTCAGCGGCGAATTCGCGTTCGGCGGGCAGGAGCATTTTTATCTCGAAAGCCAGGCCGCCTGGGCTGAACCCGGCGAGGACGACACGATGTTCGTGCAATCCTCGACGCAGCATCCCTCCGAAATCCAGGCCGTCGTGGCGCACGTGCTCCACATCCCGCGCCACAAGGTCGTGGTGCAAAGCCCGCGCATGGGCGGCGGCTTCGGTGGCAAGGAAACGCAGGGCAACACCTGGGCCGCGCTGGCCGCGCTCGCCGCGCGCCACACGGACCGGCCCGTGCGCGTCCGACCCAACCGTGACCAGGACATGATCCTCACCGGCAAGCGCCACCCCTTCCTCGCCCGTTACGAGGCGGGTTTCGAGCCGGACGGAACCTTGCGCGCCGTGCGCGTGGAGATTTTTGCCAACGGGGGCTGGTCGCTGGATTTGTCGAGCGCCATCACCGACCGCGCGTTGTTCCACTTGGACAACGCCTACTACATCCCGCACGTCGATTTCTGTGGCCGCGCGGTCAAAACCAACCTCGTTTCCAACACGGCGTTCCGGGGTTTCGGCGGCCCGCAGGGCATGCTCATCATAGAGGAGATCGTGGCCCGCGTGGCGCGCCATCTCGGCCTGCCGCCGGAAGCCGTGCGCGAGCGCAACCTTTACCACGGCAACGGCGAGACGAACACGACCCACTACGGTCAGGAAATCGGCGACAACCGCCTCCAGCACATCTGGCACACATTGATGGATAGCAGCGATTTTGCCGCCCGCCGCGAGCAGGTCCACGCTTGGAATGCCGACCACTCCCACCACAAGCGCGGGTTGGCCATCACGCCGATCAAGTTTGGCATTTCGTTCACTATCAGCCACCTCAATCAGGCCGGGGCGCATGTCCTCATCTATCAGGACGGCAGCGTGCAGGTCAACCACGGTGGCACCGAGATGGGTCAGGGCCTGCATACGAAGATGCTCACGGTCGCCGCACGCGAATTCGGCCTGCCGTTCGACCGCGTGCGCGTGATGCCTACCCGCACCGACCAAGTGCCCAACACCTCACCCACCGCTGCGTCGAGCGGGACGGACCTCAACGGCCAGGCCGTCCGCGCCGCCTGCGTGATCTTGCGCGACCGGCTGGCCCCCGTCGCGGCAGATTTGCTGGGCCACCCGCCGGAAGACGCCCTGCGCCTCGTGTTCGCAGACGGCCACGTTTTCCACCCCGACCGACCCGAACGTGTCTTACCCTTCGCCGAAGTCGCCTTGAAAGCCTATCTGGCCCGCGTGAGCCTCGCGGCCACCGGCTACTACGCCACGCCGGGCATCAAGTACGACCACGACAAAGGACGCGGCACACCCTTCTACTACTACGTTTGCGGGGCTGCTGTGACCGAAGTGGAGGTAGACGGATTTACCGGCGCGCACCGCGTCCGGCGCGTGGACATCCTCCAGGACGCGGGCCGCTCGATCAACCCGGGCGTGGATCGGGGCCAGGTGGAAGGCGCGTTCACGCAGGGCATGGGTTGGCTGACGTGCGAGGAACTGCGCTGGGACCGCGAAGGCCGCCTCCAGACCCATGCGCCCAGCACGTATAAAATTCCCGCGTTCGGCGACACGCCGGAAGATTTCCGGGTCACGCTGCTGCCCAACGCCGCCGAGGACAAGGTCATCCACGGCAGCAAGGCCGTGGGCGAGCCGCCGCTGATGCTGGCCATCAGCGTCCGCGAGGCGATCCGTGACGCCATTGCCGCCTTCGGCGATGGCGATGGCACGGTCGATCTGCCCTCACCGGCGACCGGGGAGGCGATCTTTCTCAGTGTACGGAGCCGACGGGCAGCCCCTTTCCGGGTTGCCAAACCCACCACCAGTCTCGCACCGCGTTCGAGTGACTCCGTGAAGGCGCTAGGTTAAACCCAGGCCGACCGCAATCAGCACGACGCCGACGACCAGCAAGACCGCGCCAGCCAGCGCGGACCCGGCCAGCATCCCACCACAGCCCGCAATCAGCAAAACAATCCCGGCCATCCACAGCATCAGCACCGTCCACACTCCGGACGGCAAGGTCGTTCGCGGCAGGACGAACCGCCACAGGACCAGCGACGCCCAGCGCGCCCCGGCGTCGCGTGCCATCCGGCGGCGAGCGCGGTTCTCGGCCCACCGGACGCCGGGGTTTGCGCGCAGAATCTTCGCCGCTGCCCGACGCTCCCGGCGTAGATCGGCGCGGACGGCGTGCCAGGCCGAACGCCTTTGCGAGACTTCCGCGCCGTGGCGAATCGTCAGCACATGTCCGGTGAGGGCGCGCAGAAGCACGAACGGCTGTCCGGTCACGCCGGTTTGCGGTTTGATTTCTTCGTAGAGACGGATGGCATTTTGGACCGCGTTCGGGTCATCGGACATCGAGTCTTCCAACGCCACCCAAGCGGCGTGCCGGGGGCGGGTCCGGTCCGGCGTCAGCGTCAACGCGTGACGGTTCAAAGCCAGCGCGGCGGTAAACCGTCCCTTCACCCGGGTGGAGACCGCCAGATTGAGAAAAGTCCGGCCTTCGACCCCGGGCCGCTCCCGCCAATCCGCCATCCAGGAAATGGCGTCCTTGTGGAGACCACAAGTCACCAGGGCATTCCCCGTTTGCGCCCAGTGCTCGGTGGTCGCGCACAACTCTGGGCGCAAGCGGTGGAGCGTCCGGCGCAGAGCGTGCCGCTGCTGGTGCGACCCGAGTGCTTCGATGTATGCCAGCAGGGCGCGGCCCGGATTTTCCTCTCTGAAATCCAGATGGTCCATTTCCGCCGCCAGCCCCAGCCAACCGCCGCGCGCCGCCCGCGAACGCACCCACAGCGCTCCCGCCTCGGGGTGGCCGCTGCCCTCGGGCAACCGCATGGCTCCGCGCAGCATCTCCTCCGCCAGTTCGGGCCAACCGGCATCGGTCACAATTTCCACCGCGAAGCCCAACCCGCCGTCGCCGTCCCCGGGTGCGGGTTGCGTCCGCGTCAGGGCTTCCAAAACCCGCCGCGCCCGTGCCTTGTCCTTGCGCCGCACCGCCAGCAGCATGTCGCCTTTTAATGCCTGTGGTCCCGGGTGATATTGCCGCAGCAATTCGAGCGTCTTTTCGGCGGCATCGAATTCGTTGTCCTCCGTCTGCGCGCGCAGCAGGGTGATCGGCGCGTACAGATAGGCCGGGTCGCGGCGCATCGCTTCCGTCAGGTCGCGCTTCGCCTCCGCACGCTGACCCATTTGCAGCCGCGCGGCGGCGAGATAACCCAGCGGCCCTGCCGCGTGCGGAGCCAGAAACGCGAGCCGTTCCGCTGCCAGCAGGGCTTCCGCCTGATCCCCGGCGGCCTCCGCCCAGTCGGCCAACAACCGCCAGCCCCACTCGTAGCCGGGTTGGTCTGCCAACAGCGCGCGCATCCGTTCCCGCGCGCCGGACAGATCGCCCCGCCGTGCGAGCACCCAGGCGGCGCGCCCTTCCAGGTTGAAAGGCCGCGTGCCGCCGGGAAAAGCAGCCGGGGGAGGTTCGCAGGCCGCCAGCGCATCGTCGAAACGTCCGGCGGACGCCAGCAAAACGGCGCGCAGGTCATACGCCTCGTCGTTCCGGGGATTCAACGCGAGCGCGCGGTCCAACGCCCCGAGACGTTCGGCCAACGCCTCGCCGGTTTCGCCCGGCAGGGCCTGCGCGAGCCGCCGCCACGAACGCGCCTCACCCGGGCGAGTGGTCGTCAGCAGCCGGGCCGTCGCTTCGAGCCGCCCGGGCTGGCCGAGCGCCGCCGCGTAGCGTTCCAACGCCTCCCATCCGTCGTGAAACCCCGGCTCCCGTCGCAACGCGTCGATGGTCATCTCCATGGCCGCGCCGCCGTTCCGCTCGCGGTCCTCCCGCCAGAGCGTTTCGGCCAGCGCGCCCCGGTTCGCCACGTCCAGCGGAGCGGCGGCGATGGCCTGTTCGAGCACGGTGCGCGCCTCGGCGAAGCGCCCCGCCCGGCGGTGTGCGGCGGCGAGCAGGCGGCTGGCTTCGCCGTTGTCGGCGCGTGGCCGCAGCGCGCGCTCCAGCGCGGCAATTTGCGCGTCGTCGTCCCCGCGAATTTTTTCAATGGCGGCGAGGTCCATCCAGGCGCGCGGCAGCAACGGAAAATGTTCCGTCGCCACGGTGGCGCGGGCGTGCGCCTCGTCGAGTCGCCCTGCGTCCGCGTGCTGCCACACGACGGCGGACCACGCCTGCCAGAGATCGGGACGCGCGGCGAGGACCGCATCGAGCCGGGCTTGCAGGTCTCTCTCTTCCAGCAACGGGTAAGCCAGTGCGCGGTAGGCCAGGATGCCGTCCCCGGTGCTGCCGGATTGCCGGACCAATTCGCCGTGGATAAAGTCCAACGCCGCCCGTTTTTCGACGGGGGTCGTGTACGCGTCGAGCAGCGTGTCCGGCACCCCGGCCAGGTCCACGTCAAGCGTCAGTGCGCGGCGCAAACTCGTCTGCGCGGCGGCACGTTCCCCCTGGCTCAGCAACGTCCGCCCGCGCAGCGCGTGGGTCGGCGGCGCGAGCGGATTCAGACGCTCGGCCTCGTCGAGCACGGCCAGCGCGGCGGCGGGGTCCCGCTGCGACAGGTGAGCCAGCGCGCGTTCGCGGTGCGCCCACACGTTGGTCCCCTGCACCGCCAGCAACCCTTCGACGGTGGCCACGTGCTCGGGGCTGCCCCGGCCCGGGTCTCCGACCAGCCATTGCACGCGCAGTTCGTGCAACGCCACCGCATGTGGAAAACGCGCCACCGCCTCGTCGAGAAACTCGCGCGCCGCCACCGGCCCGCGTCCATCGGTCTCCGCCACCAGCCGCGCGACGGCCTGATGCGCAGCAGGGTCCAGCGGTTCGCGCATCAGGACCCTGCGCCAGTGGCCCAACGCCCCGGCAGGGTCGCCGCGCAGACCGCACGATTCGGCGGCGGCCCGCTCGAACGCGCCGGGCGATGCCTTGCCCCGCGCGGCGTCGAGTAGTTCCGTGGCGCGGGCGTGCTCGCCGTCCCGGGCGTGGGCGGTGGCGGCAAAGAGCAGCATCTCGCCGTCGTCCGGGCGGCGTTGCAAAGCTTCCGCCAGCACGGCGGCGGCAAGGCCCGTTTCGTGCCGTTCGCGGTGCGCCCAGAACAGGGTGCGCGCGGGTTGCGCGGAGTGGCTGCCCAACCGCCGGAACCGTGCGTCCAGCAGCCGCAACGCCCCGTCGGTTTCCCGCAAGTGGCGGCTTGCGCCGAAGAATTGCCGCCAGTAATCCTCCCGCGTCGTCGCCGCGCACGCGGCCAGTCGGAACAGGGCCGCGCCCTCGGCGAGATCGCGCTCGTCCCAGCGGATTTCCGCCAGCGCGTGCAGGTGAGCCGGTTCGGTCGGCTGGTAGAACAACGCGCGGGCGAGGAACTGCCGCGCGCGGGATCGCTGCCGGGCATCCACCGCCAATTCGGCGGCGAGTTCGCGCCACAGGTTCGGCTCGCTCTGCGCGGGGTCGGCGATGCACGTTTCCAGCCAGACGCGGGCCTCGACGGGCCGGGCTAACCGCCGCAGAGTCCACAGTTTTTCCAACCGCAGGCGGCTCTCGCCGGGAAACCGCGCGAGCAATCCCTCGACGGCAGCGAGCATCACGGAATCGTCGCCGTCGTACCCCGCCAGTTCCCGGCAGCCGAAGAGGGTCAGGCGCGCGCCGGGGTCGAGCGATTCCAGCGTGTCCAGTGCGGCGCGGGCCGCCGGGCGGTCGTGGCCGTGCAGCGCGCGGCGGAGTTGGTACAAACCGTCGTGCAACACCCCTTCCGGCAGGTCCAGAACGCGCAACCGGGCCACGGCACCGGCATCGTCCGCCGGAACCATCGCCATCGCCCGGGGGCCGCTGTAGGCGTGCTGCTTGAAAAACTCGTCCGCCAGCACTTCCGACTGGTTGCGCTCGAACTGGTCGCGGATAATGAGAGTGCCGCGCCGGGCGTCGTAGCCGATCCCGGCTTGCAGGTGCCCGCTGTTGACCCCGGTCGTCACCAGCGCAAAAGGAATCTCGGCGTCGAGCAGCGCGACGGCGGACGCCCAGTCCGCACGGAACTCCCGGGTCACCCAGCCGTGAGTCTCCGCCCACGACCGTTCCTGGTGGTCGAACGTGCCGCCGTACCAGATTTCCCGCGTGATGGCGGCCTGGTCCGCCGGGCGGTTCCAGAAGTGGCTCAACGCCGCGAGCGTGGCGGGCGCGCAGGTTTTTTCGTGCTGGCGGACGAAGGGCACCGGCAGCGTCACGCGCCGGGCGTCCTGCCGTTCGGGGTCGCGCAGGCGTTCGGCGGTCTTTGCGTAAAAAACGCTGCTCGCGGCCAGCGATTCCGCTGCCGCTGCCGCCGCCGGCAGGTCGTTGAGCAGCAGGCGCGCTTCCCCCCGCCGCGAGGCGAGCCATTGGCGGCCCGGTGCCTCCAGCAGCGGACTCCACGCCTCGAAGCGGTCCAGCGTGCGCAAGGCATCCGTTGGCCGCTGGAGTTCGCCGTAAATCGAGGCCAGTTGCGCGGCGATGGCGGCGCTTTCCTGGCGACCCTGCCGTTCGTCGGTCGCCCCTTCGAGCAGGGCGACGGCCTCCTCGTCCCGGCCCAGCAGGGTCAGGATTTGCGCGGTCTGCTGCACGGCGGGGCGATACCACGGGCGCAGCCGCAGCGATTCGCGCGCGGCTTCGAGGGCTTCGGGGTAACGGTCAACGGCGACGAGCAAAGCCGCGCGCTCGCGCCAGGTCCAAGGACGGGTCGGCGCGAGGGCGTGCGCCGCCTGCCAGCAGCTTTCGGCGGCGTCCGTGTCGCGGAACGCAGCGGCGATGTGGGCACGCAGGCAGAGCAGGTCCGCCCGGGTTTCGTCGTCCGCGCCGGACTCGAACGCCGCTACGACCCTCGGACGTTGCAGCAACCGGCGCACGGCGAGCGGTCCGCGCCGTCCATAGACGCGAAAAGCATGGAACAGCATCACCGTGGCCCGGACCTCGAGCGTGCCCGCCGGGTCCGTGGCCAACCGGCGGCATGCGCGCAGGGTAAGTGCGTGGCTCAGATGCTCACCACCCACGTTCCCGGCCAATCGTCCCGCAAAAACCAGTGCTGCCGCTCCGCCGCGCCAGTCCGCCAGCGGCCCGAAACATTCTACCGCCTGACGATGTGCTTCGACGTAGCGGCCAGCCTCGTACAAACGCTCGATCTCCGCGAGGGCGGCAGCCGGGATGGAGGCAACGGGCGGATTCACAGGCGCGGCAGTATAGCAGGCGGCGGTTCGTCCGCCAATTAATTATTCATTTTAGGGTTACATCATATCGGAAAGGGTGACAAACGTGCAACACCTGCAAACTAATCCGCCCTTGCCGCCAGCCTCTTGAGTCTTGAATTGTCTGCCGCCGCCGGGGTACGCTCTGCCCTCCTATGAATCCCCTCTTCGATCTGACCGACCGCGTCTTGCTCGTGACCGGTGCCACCGGCGCGCTGGCTGGAAGCGCCGCCGACTACCTCGCCGCGCAGGGTGCCCGCGTCGTCTACCTTGGCCGCAGCCAGGACAAGCTCGACGCCGCGCTGACACGCTGCCGGGCGGAGACTCCCCAGGCCCAGTGCCTCGGACTCGCCGCCGACGTACTCGACCGCCCCGCGCTGGAGCGCGCCCGCGATACGGTGCTCGCCCAATGGGGTCGCATCGACGGCCTGATCAACGGCGCGGGCGGCAACCAGCCGGGAGCTACCATCCCGCCCGACAAGACGTTCGCCGACCTGGATTTCGAATCGTTCCAGCAGGTCGTCGATCTCAACCTGCACGGCACGGTGCTGCCCTCGCTGGTCTTCACCCCGGCGATGATCGCGGCAGGGCGCGGGGCGGTGGTCAACTTTTCCTCGGCCAGCGCGCCGCAGGCTCTCACGCGGGTCGTGGGCTACTCTGCCGCCAAGGCCGCCGTGGAGAACTTCACGCGCTGGCTGGCGGTCGATCTGGCCCGGCGCACGGAGGGCAAGGTGCGCGTCAACGCCGTGCTGCCGGGGTTCTTCCTGGGCGAGCAGAACCGGCGGCTGCTCACCAACGAGGACGGCTCGTTGACCGACCGGGGCCAGACCATCGTGCGCAAAACACCCTCGGGGCGGTTCGGGCAGGCGGCGGAACTACACGGCGCGATCCACTACCTGCTGGCGGACGCGTCGAACTTCGTGACGGGGACCATCCTGTCGGTGGATGGCGGGTTCGGGGCGTTTACGGGGGTATAGGCACGGCAGGCAGAACTGCCAACGAAAAAGCGGCGGAGATTGCTCCCCGCCGCTTTTTGTCATTTGGGTGTTCGACCCGGGATCAGCCCTGTGAGGTGACGTGCTCCGGGTAGGCGTGCGTACCGTGCTCGTGCAAATCGAGACCCTCGCGCTCGCCGTCGACGGAAACGCGCAGGGTGCCGGTCAATTTCACGAGGTACATCATCACCAGCGACACGACGAACACGCCGATGCCGATGGAAAAATTGCCTACGCATTGCGCCCAGAACTGGTGCCAGCCGCCGCCGTAGAAGACGCCCGTGACCACCGAGGCCGCCGAGTTGTCCGCGCCGGTGGCCGTCGCCGCGCCGAATTCACCCGTGGCGAAGAGACCCAGGCTCAGCGTGCCCCAGATGCCGTTGAGGCCGTGCACGGGCCACGCGCCGCAGGGATCGTCGATGCGCAGGTATTCCAGCAGGTCGGTGCCGAGCACCACCAGCACTC